>CAYLNK010000216.1:0-11492 GCA_964384675.1 uncultured Holophagales bacterium
CGGACGGTGCAGCTGAAGGACGCCGGCCTCGCCACGCGGCAAGGCCTGGACGAGGCGAGGAGCATCGAGGAGGCGGCCCGCGCGAACGCCGCCGCGGCCGAGGCGCAGCTCGAGATGGCCGGGGCGCGGCGTGCCAAGGCGATCCTCCGCGCGCCGATCGACGGCGTCGTCGCCGCGCGGAGCGTGAACGTCGGCGACTACGTGGAGAACATGGGGAACCCGCCGGCGATCTTCCGGATCGTCGACAACCGCGTGCTGGAGCTGACCGCGAACGTCCCGTCCGCCCGGATGGCCGAGCTGAAGGCGGGCCAGGCGTTCGTCTTCACCAGCGACGCCTTCCCCGGCAAGGAGCTGACCGGCCACGTCTCCTTCATCAATCCCGCCGCCGACGAAGCGAGCCGCACCGTGAAGGTGAAGGCCGAGGTCGCCAACGCCGACGGCGCGCTCAAGGCGGGCCTCTTCGTGAAGGGGCGGATCGTCACCGGGAAGCGCACCGGCGTCCTCGTGGTGCCGCGCACCTCGCTCGTCGCCTGGGACACCACGGCACGCACCGCCGGCGTCTTCGTGGTCGACGCGGGGGTGACGAAGCGCGTCGCCGTCGAGACCGGCGCCGCCGCCGGCGACGGCGTTGAGATCGTCAAGGGCCTCTCCGCCGGACAGGAGGTCGTCACGCGCGGCGGCTTCAGCCTGCGCGACGGCGACCGGGTGCGGACGGGCGCGGGGGCCTGAGCCATGTTCCTGTCGGACCTCTCCATCAAGAGGCCCGTCTTCGCGACGGTCCTCATGCTCGCCCTCGTCACCCTCGGCTCGTTCTCGTACCGGCGCCTCGCCATCGACATGTTCCCGGACATCGAGATCCCGGTCCTCTCGATCGTCACCCAGTTCCCCGGCGCGTCTCCGGAGACGGTCGAGCGCGAGGTCACGCGGAAGCTCGAGCAGGCCGTCAACCCGATCTCCGGCGTGAAGCACGTCTTCTCCACTTCGCGCGAGGGGCTCTCCACCGTGGTCGTGGAGTTCAACCTGGAGGTGAAGATCAACGACGCCGCGCAGGACGCCCGCTCGAAGGTCTCGGCCATCCGGAACCTCCTCCCGAAGGGGATCGAGGAGCCGGTCATCCAGAAGCTCGACATCGGCGGCATGGCCGTCGTCTCGCTCGCGGTCCGCTCCGACGGGATGACCGCGCGCGACCTGACGACGCTCGTCGACCGCCGGGTGAAGCGCCGCCTGGAGAACCTGCCCGGCGTCGGCAAGGTGGACCTCGTCGGCGACAGCAAGCGCGAGGTGAACGTCTGGGTCGACCCGGCGCGCCTCGACGCGCTCGGCCTCGGCGTCGACGAGGTGATCGCCGGCCTCTCCGGCGAGAACGTCAACACACCGCTCGGGCGCCTCGACGGCGGCCGTCAGGAGCTGCCGGTCCGCGTCTCGGGCAAGCCGAAGGAGGTCTCCGGCTTCCGCTCGATGGTCATCGCCACGCGGGGCGGCGTGCCGGTGACGCTGGGCGAGGTCGCCGACGTGAAGGACGCCGTGGAGGAGAAGCGAACGCTGGCGCTCGTCAGCGGCGTCCCGGCGGTCGCGATCGACGTCTTCAAGCAATCCAAGGCGAACACGGTCGGCGTGGTCGCCGCGGTGAGCCGGGAGATCGACGAGCTCCGCAAGGAGCTCCCCCCGACGGTCGAGATCCAGCTGGTGCGGGACGGCTCGGTGATGATCAAGGAGTCGGTCCACGACGTCACCAGCACGCTGATCATCGGCGGCCTCCTGACCGTGCTCATCGTCTTCTGCTTCCTCAACTCGTGGCGGTCGACGGTGATCACCGGTCTGACGCTCCCGATCTCCGTCATCTCCTCGTTCATCGCGATGTACTTCCTCGGGATGACGCTCAACGTCATGACGCTGATGGCGCTGTCGCTCGCCATCGGGCTCCTGATCGACGACGCCATCGTCGTGCGGGAGAACATCGTGCGGCACCTCGAGCACGGGCAGGACCACATGACCGCCGCCCGCGTCGGCACGGCGGAGATCGGCCTCGCGGTCCTCGCCACCACGCTCTCGATCGTGGCGGTCTTCGTCCCGGTCGCCTTCATGAAGGGGATCATGGGGCGCTTCTTCTTCCAGTTCGGGATGACGGTGGCGTTCGCCGTGATGGTGTCGCTCTTCGTCTCCTTCACGCTCGACCCGATGCTGTCGTCGCGCTGGGTCGACCCGGACGTGGAGCGGAAAGGGAAGCGACACGCGGTGGCGCGCGTCCTCGACCATTTCAACGGCTGGTTCGACCGGACGGCCGACCGGTACAAGGGGCTGATCGGCTGGGCGCTCGACCACCGCCGCACCGTCCTCGCCTTCGCCGCCCTCGCGTTCGCCTCCGGCATCGCGCTCTTCGGCACGCTCCAGTCCGAGTTCATGGTCAACTACGACCAGGCCGAGTTCCAGATCCGGTTCAAGACCGCTCCGGACGCCAGCTTCGAGGAGACCCGCGGCCGGCTCGATGCCATCCTCGCCGAGCTGAAGAAGATGCCGGAGATCGAGCACACCTACGCTTCGATCGGCGCGGGCGAGACCGGCACCGTGCGCGACGCGCGGGTCTACGTGAAGCTCGTCGAGTCGAAGGAGCGGAAGAAGCACGCGACGGTCGTGGCGGCCGAGGCGCGCAAGCGGATCGCCCCGATCGCCGGGATCATCCCGTCGGTCGAGATGCAGGCGGACAGCTTCGCCGAGAAGCCGATCATGGTCTCGATCCGCGGCGAGGAGATCCCGCTCCTGAAGCGGTACGCCGCGCAGCTGAAGGACGCCGTCTACGAGATCGAGGGCGTCGTCGACCTGGAGCTGACGCTGGAGCTCGATCTCCCGGAGTACCGTCTGATGGTCGATCGCCAGCGCGCCTCCGACGCCGGGCTCTCCACCCCCGCCATCGCCCGCACGGTCCGCGCGCTGATCGGCGGCGAGGCGGTGACGACGTACGAGGACGAGGAGGGCGAGGCGGTCGACGTCCGCGTGCGGCTCCCGCTCGCGATGCGCCGCGACGTCGCGCAGATCGGCGACCTGAGGCTCGCCGTCCCGCGCGGCAAGGGCGCCCCGGCTCTCGTCCCGCTCTCCGAGCTGGTGAAGGCCGAGCGGGCGACGACGCCGTCGGAGATCTCGCGGCGCGACCTCTCCCGCGAGGTCCTCCTCACGGCCAACCTGGACGGTGTGCCGCTCGGCACCGCGGTCGAGGAGATCCGTCGGGCCGCCGCGAAGATCCCGATGGCGCCCGGCTACAGCATCTACTTCCCGGGCGAGGCGGAGCGGATGGAGGAGAGCTTCGGCTACATGGCCGAGGCCCTCCTCCTGGCGATCGTCTTCGTCTACCTGATCCTCGCCGCGCAGTTCGAGTCGTTCATCGACCCGCTCTCGATCATGCTGTCTCTCCCGCTCTCCATCGTAGGCATGGCCGGGATGCTGGCGCTCACGGGCGACACCGTGAACATCATGTCGCTCATCGGGCTGATCCTCCTGATGGGCCTCGTCACCAAGAACGCGATCCTCCTCGTGGACTACACCAAGGTGCTCCGCAGGGAGGGGATGGACCGCCGCACCGCGCTGATCACGGCGGGACGGACGCGCCTGCGCCCGATCCTGATGACGACCCTCGCGATGATCTTCGGCATGCTGCCGCTGGCGCTCGGTCTCGGCCAGGGGGCGGAGATGCGGTCGCCGATGGGGCGCGCCGTCATCGGCGGGCTGATCACGTCGACCGCGCTGACGCTCCTCGTCGTGCCCGTCGTCTACACGCTGTTCGACGACTTCGCGGCGTGGATCCACAGGCGGTGGGCCAGAGCGAACGCGGCGGAGCAGGACGCGCACGCCGCCCCCGTCGCTCTGGCGCTTTTCCTGGCGCTCCTCCTGCCCGCCTCGCCGCTCGGCGCCGACGGCCCCCGCGTCCTGACGCTGGCCGAGGCGGTGAGGATCGCGGCCGGGAAGAACCGCGACGTCGAGAAGGCGCGGAGCTACCAGGACTGGGTGCGCGGGAAATACGTGGAGGAGCGGGCCGGCGCCCTCCCGAGCGTCTCCCTCGACGCCTCGATCGCCCGCTCCTGGGACGGGACGTACGCCGGTCTCACCGGCGGCCTCTTCCCGTCCGGGCAGACGTCCACGAACGCCGGCGTCGCCCTGTCGCAGACCCTCTTCGCCTGGGGCAAGGTCGGAGCCGCCGTCCGCGGGGCCAAGCACGGCATCGCCGGAGCGGAGGACCAGCTCGACCACTACCGCCAGGCCGCCATCCGCGACGTCACCGAGGCGTTCCACGACGTCCTCCTCGCGCGCCAGCTCGAGGGGATCAGCCGCGAGACGCTCGCCCAGCGGGAGCGTCAGCTCGCCGAGGCGGAGTCCCGGTACACGCTCGGCACCGTCACCGACTACGACGTCCTCGCCGCTCGAGTCGCGCGCGACAACCAGCGCCCCGAGGTGATCCGCTCCTCGAGCGCGGTCCTGGTGGCGCTCGAGCGACTGCGGCTCGTCCTGGCGGAGGAGACGGCCGACCTCGACGTCGCGGGCTCGCTCGACGCCGAGCCCGTCGCCCTTCCGGAGCTGGCCGAGGCGGTCCGAATCGCGCTCGACAGGCGGCCCGACGTGCGCGGCCTCGAGCACGCGGTCGGCGTCTACCGGGAGTTCGTGAAGATCCGCGACGCCGGCGACAAGCCACAGGTCGACCTCCGCGGGAGCGCCGGCTGGACGCGGCTCGATGCCGGGCCGATCTCGGTGGACGGGAAGAAGTGGGCCGCCGCGATCGCCCTGTCGTTCCCGTTCTTCGACGGGCTGGCGACCCGCGGTCGCGTCCTGCAGGCGAGAAGCGACCTGACCCGCGCCGAGCTCGACCTCGCCAAGGCCCGCGACGGCATCCACGTCGAGGTGCGAACGGCCCTGGACCAGGCAAAGGTCGCGGCCGAAATCGTGACGGCGGTCTCCGGCAACGTCGCCCAGGCACGGCGCCTCCTGGAGATGGCGGAGAAGGGGCACGAGCTGGGCGTGAAGACCCGGCTCGAGGTGGACGACGCGCTCCTCAACGCGCGGCAGGCCGAGGGGGGCCTCGCGCGGGCGAAGCGGGACTACCTGGTGGCGCTCGCCAACCTCCGGTACGCCCAGGGAACGCTGTAGACCTCGTCAGCCGCGCCCGTGGCGGGACCCACGCCAGGTATCCTCGGCCTCGAGGTTCCGGGCATGGGCAAGGGCAGGCTCGAGGCGTTCAGCGACGGCGTCCTCGCGATCATCATCACGATCATGGTCCTGGAGCTGAAGGTGCCTCATGGCGACTCCCTGCCGGCCCTGCGCCCGCTCCTGCCGGTCTTCCTGAGCTACGTCCTGAGCTTCCTCTACGTCGCCATCTACTGGAACAACCACCACCACATGCTCCATGCCGCCCGACGCGTCTCCGCGTCGGTCCTGTGGGCAAACCTCCACCTCCTCTTCTGGCTGTCCCTTCTGCCGTTCGTCACCGGCTGGATGGGCGAGAACCACTTCGCGCCGGTCCCCTCCGCGGTCTACGGGGGCGTCCTCCTCGCCGCGGCGATCGCGTACTGGATCCTGCAGACCGCGATCATCGTCACCGACGGTGAGTCTTCGGTCCTCCGTCGAGCCGTCGGTCGCGATTGGAAGGGCCTCGCGTCCCCGTGGGTCTACGTCCTCGGAATCGCCCTCTCGCTGAGGGTGCCCTGGCTCGGGCAGGCCCTCTACGTCCTGATGGCCGTCGTCTGGGTCGTGCCGGACCGTCGGATCGAGCGGGCGCTGCAGGCGAGCGCGAGCCCGGGCGCGCGATAGCCCGGGCACGACCGGACTACTCGCACCCCTCCGGGAACGTGACCTCCGGGAGGCGGCCCACCCGGAACGACGTGACGACGCCTCCCTCCGTCTCGAGGACGAGAGCATGCCGTCCCCCGCTGTCGGAGACGGTGAGGTAGTGCCCCTCCTCCACGTATTCGTGGTGGGTCACGACCACGCGTTTCCCGTAGGCCTCCCGGGCGGCGCCCTCCGTGCTGCCGACCGCGACGCCCGAAGACGTGCGGATCCCCTCGCGCGTGACGTCGACCCTCGCGACGGATCCCTTCACGACCATGGCCCAGACCCCCGAGAAGCGCCCCGGGAGCTTCGCGTACCCGCACCCCGAAAGGGCCCGCGGCTCGACCTCGACCTCCTCGCCCACCGCCTTCCGGAGCTCCTCGACGCCCATCCCGACACGGACCGGGCCGACTCCCCGGAACGTGGCGACATCCTCCGCCCGGGCCGTCCGGCGCTCGCCGAGGAGCGCCGTCAGGAGCAGGATCATGGCCGTCAACCCGGGGTCGCGTCTCTCGTTTCCATTCCGTCGGCTCATCGGGTGGGTCAGCCCCGAGGTGCAGCCTCCCGGCTCGAGCAGCTCTTCACCCTCCCGCCGTTCAGCGCGGCAGGCACGTGCCGGCGAGGATGACGGAGTGATCCTGTCCGGCTGCTACCGCGAACGCCCGGAGCCCCCCGCCAGAGCCGAGCGTCCAGGTGTGGTCGCCCGGGGGCACCTCGACGACGAGCCTGCCGGGGTACGGCAGCTGGCCGACCTCGCGCCCGTCGACGAGGACGGTCGCCGGCGGGAGCGTACAGGTGGCGGACGACGTGTCGAGCCTCGCCTCGAGGACCAGGCGCCCGCTCACCGTCGGCTCGGTCGGGGTCGACCGGCCGCAGGAAAACGACCCGAGCGTGACGAGCAGAAGCGATACCACGGACGGAGCTCTGCGCATGCGGCCTCCAGTCGACGGAATCATAGTCCGCTCCCCTCGAGGGGCCGGCGCCCGCCATCAGGCACGGGCCTGCCGTCCGCCGCGCCGGCCCGGCTTCGCGAGGTCCTGCTTCACGCGCAGGATCGCGATCCGTTCGATGAGGTCGTACGGGATCGGCTCGTCGAGGCGGAACCGCAGGTTGCCCTTCTCCCCCGCGTAGGGTGCGACCGCCTTCTCGAGCCGAGCGTCACCTCGGATCGGGGGATAGAGGCCGATGTGGCTCTTGAAGGCCGCGAAGTAGAGGAGGACGCCGTTCCCCTTGAACGCCGGCATCCGGTAGCTGATGGTCTCCTGCGCGTCGGGCGCGGCACCTCTCACCACGGCCCGGATCCGCTGGAGGATCGCCTGGACCTCCGGCGCGAAGACGGAAATGTACGCATCGACGGTCGCGGGCGGGTTGCGGTCGATCTGCATACGGCTCCTGCTCTCCGCCCCGACGGGGCTGCCACGGTGTCGACCGGGGAGCTACGCCTCCGCGGGCGCTCGCAGGATGGCCTGGATCTGCTCGGTGAGGGCGATCTCCTGCTTCAGGCCGGCCTTGAACTCCAGGGTCACGGCGTGATGCAGCTCGTGCAGGAGCTCGGAGTGCCGCTTCTTCAGCAGACTGTCGATGTACTCGACCTGCTGGCCCGTGAGCTCGATCGCCATGACGTCCTCCTGTGCCCGGAACACCCGGACGATCTTACTCCGCGAAACGTGGAGCCCGAGGCGCGCGCGCCTCTCAGGACGTGACCTGGATCTCCAGCTGCAGCGTTATCCGGTCGCCTTCGCCGATGCCCTCTGCCCTTCGGACGCTGTCCTTCAGGGGCACGAGGTAGCGGCCCTCCTTGGGGAACAGCGAAGTCGTCCAGCGGGTCCGGCCGACCCGTGCCGTCACCGGGATCATCCCCCAGCCGTAGCTCACCAGGGTCGATACGACGGCCAGCCTGCTGCCGTGCTTCTTGGGGACGGTCACGAAGAAGTACGGGGATGGACCTCTCCAGGACCAGATCTCGGCGCTGAACTCGAAGGTCATCACGGTGCCCTGCATGCGCCCCGGTCTACGCCCTCCTCGACGCCGCGCGGGATTGTGTGCCCAGACGGAATGTCTGTGCCGCTGGTCGGGCGTGTCGTGGAGCGAGAGCGCGACGGAGGACCGGACGACGCCGACAGATGCCGCGGCGCCGGTTCAGGCCGCGGTCTCCGCTCCTAGACGGACGTTGGTCTCGATTCGTATAGACGCAGGGATCTGACAGGAGCTGAAGATGAACGTGAAGGCCCTCACCCGGCGCATGTGCGTTGCCATGGGTTTGACGCTCCTCGGAGGGTGCGGACCGGGATTGAACGGAGGCACACCCGTGGAGCCGATCGTCGAGTGTGCCGACGTGAGCGGCGCCTACCGCGCCACATTCAGCACTTCGTGTGGCCAGAGCGCCACGGCGATCCCGGTCGCGGTCGCCCAGGACCGGTGCTCCATTTCGACCGCCATTCCGGGCTTGGGAAGGCTCTCGGGGACGATCGTGAAGGGTAGGTCCGACATCACGTTGGAGTTCGCGACGCCCTGCGGCGGCAAGGCGACAGGAACCGCCGCCATCGCCTCGGGACGAATCGACGCCGCCTTTGCCGGCTCGCAGTCCGGGACAGGGCAGTGCTGCAACGTGGTTTCCGGCTCGGCTTCCATCTTCCGATAGCGCGCCCCGGCAGGCGTGGGTGCTCGCCTTCTCGTTCACGTCGGCGCCCGCCTCGATGAGGGTCCGCGCCACGTCGACTCGCTTCTGCGAGATCGCGTCGTCGAGGGCGCTGCCGCGCCCGCACCGGGTGGTGGGCGACTGGTCGGCGAGCAGAAACAGCTCCACCGACTCCAGGTCGCCGTCGAGCACCTTGCCCGAGAACGGATGTCGCTGGCGCGCGCGGACCGCCGCGTTGCTGGTTCTCGATCCGGATGCTGTGCTCCTTGGAGGCGAGGCGATGGTAGGAAACCTGAGCAAGCATGGCCCCGGCCTGCGCCATCACGTCGTCACCCGGGATCTCTCCGCGGTGCCGTCGATGATCCCCTGGGCACGCCGCGCGGCCTCTCCGACCCAGAGCGCCTTGATCTCGTTCTCGGCCAGAGCGTGGTCGAGGCTCTCCGCGGCCAGGAGCTCCGCCAGATCCCTGGGGCCCAGGGTCCGGCCGGCGGCGAAGACTCCGGGATTCGTCATCGCCCGAGATTCCAGGCTCCCCGGCTCACGACTTCAACGCCTGTTGGACGGGCAGCCGGCGCGGGCCCGGCGAGGGTCCGCGCCGTCGCCGGCCGCGGGTGGCCGCCGTCGAGCCGAGAGCCCTCGTCGGCCCTCACGACGATGGCAGGCGTCCGCCTGTCTCCTAACCTGTATCCTTTGGCCCTGACCGAAGAGAGTGACCCTCTGGACCCTCATCGCGGTAGGAACGGCCCTTTCGGGCCGCCCCCCGCACAGATCCGGACGGGCGCAGTTAGCGCATCCGGCTCCTGCCTTGGGTCTTGACGCGCATGCGCTGCTCCGGATACGGGTGCAAGATGCGGGCGGGAGGGAGCCAGCGCTCTTCGAGCTCGGTCATCCGCTCCCAGGTCACCTGGGCTGTTTGGCTTCGTCGGCTCAAGGTCTGCCGCCAGAGTCGGACCAACCCGATTCGGAACTCCTGGATCGCACGGATGTTGAAGGGCACCGCGTAGTACCGCATGTGTCCCCTCATGACCGCGCTCAGGTAGGCCCCGAGAGCCGGGATCCCGTCGTGCATGCGTCGCCTCAGGACGGCACCCACCGCCTTCAGCTTAGCCTTCAGACGCTTCCGCATCGTTTGCCGCATCACCGTAAAGCGCCCGCTCCTCGTCTTCCCGCAGATGTGCGTGAAGCCCAGAAAGGCGAACGTCTCCGGCTTGCCCTCCCCTCGCTTCGCCCGGTCCTCGGCCGCGAATCGACCGAACTCGATGAGCCGGGTCTTCTCGGAGTGCAGCTCGAGACCGAACTTCAGGAATCGCTCCTTCAGCTCGGCCAGGAACTGCTCGGCTTCGGCTCGATGCTCGAAACCCACGACGAAGTCGTCCGCGAACCTCACGACGATCACATCGCCTTTGGCCCGCGTCTCCCTCCATCGCTTCACCCAGGTGTCGAAGACGTAGTGGAGATAGACGTTTGCCAGCAAAGGGCTTATGGAGCCCCCTTGGACCGTCCCGGTTTCCATCGCCTTCCACTCGTCCCCTTCGAGCACGCCCGCCGCCAGCCACTTCTTGACCAGCCGGATGACGCGCCCGTCCCCCACACGGTGCTCGAGAAACTTCACCAACCATTCCCGGTCGAGCTTGTCGAAGAACGACCGGATGTCGGCGTCGAGCACCCAGCTCACCTTCCGCGTCAGAATCCCCGTCGCCAGCGCGTCCAGCGCGTCATGCGCCCGTCGTTCCAGCCGGAATCCGTACGAGAAGCCGATGAACTCCGGCTCGAAGATCGCGTTCAGCACCTCGGCCAGCGCGCGTTGAACAATCTTGTCTTCCAAGACCGGTACGCCTAAGGGCCTCTGGCCCCCGTCAGCCTTCGCGATGAACACCCTTCTGGCCGGGCTCGCCCGGTACGCCCCTTGCTGAAGCCTCTTCGACAGGTCCCGCAGATTGCTCTCCAGTCCCTCGCCGTAGTGCCCCCACGTCTCGCCGTCTACACCCGCCGCGGCCTTCGGGTTCAACCCCTCGTACGCCGCGCGCAGTCGATCGACGTCGTACACGTGATGCAGCAGCGCCGTGAACTTCTGTCGCCGATCTCGCTCAGCGACCTCGCGTACCCGCTCGAGGCCGGATTTCGCGTCCCCCCGGCCCTGCGTCCGGAACGCGCCTTCCTCTTGCTGGTTCCCCTTGGCCAGCCCCCTTCCCTCCACTCTCTCCGCATCCCTGTCCGGGGACTTCTTCGAGAGCTTCGCGGGTACTACGGAGCTGTGAGACTTCCCGCTCTCGTTCATCCTCGGCTCATCCCTTCGGGCTTCGCCTCGGCGGCCGGCGCCTCGATCAGCGTGTCGGCGATCGCGGGATCTCCCGGTTCCCTGACATGACGTTTCCCTGCGTGCACGGGGTCCAAGATCACGGGGAGCCCTCGCGAGCCTCGCGATGAGCGGCTCGTCCGGTGTGGCCTTCCACCAGTGCCAGATGGTGTCGGCGCTCCCGAGAAGGGTCTTTTCGACATCCGATGCCCGACCCGCAGGTTCCCCTGTCAATGCTTCGGCTTGGCCTTACGGTTTCGCCACATGACTCCGGGCGCGAGATGGTTCGCTATTCCCTTCTCGTCGGGGACTCTCACTCCTCGACGTCATGCCGGTTTCAACCGGCGCTACCGGCCCTGACCCTTGTGACTTTCGTGCACGGGGTCAATGATCACGGGGAGCCCTCGCGAGCCTCGCGACGTGCGGCTCGTCCGGCGTCGCCTTCCACCACATCTCGATGGTGTCGGCGCTCCCAAAGAGGGTCTTTTCGACATCCCATACCCGACCCGCAGGTTCCCCTGTCAACGCTTCAGCTTGGCCTTACGGTTTCGCCACATGACTCGGGGGCGAGATGGTTCGCTACTCCTTTCTCGTCGGGGACTTTCACCCCTTGACGTCATGCCGGTTTCCACCGGCGCTGCGAGACGCGACCCCTGCCCGGTTACGGAGCCCCGGGTCGTGACGAAGCGCGGCCGGGTGGGCGTCGCGCGCGACGTAGCGGGGCGCGATCGCGTGCGCGCGGGCCGAGCC
>CAYLNK010000217.1:0-11426 GCA_964384675.1 uncultured Holophagales bacterium
GCCCTCGCCGCCGCCCTCGTGGCCGGGTGCGCGAAGCCGGAGCCGAAAGAGCCCGAGCCCGCGGCGGCGGCCGAGCCGGCCGCTCCGAGGGCAGCCCCGAAGGCGGCCGCCGGCTACACCGTCGTCGAGAGCGTCGCAGGCGCCGGCTCGGTGTCCGGCACGATCCGGCTCGAGGGCCCGGTCCCGAAGCTGCAGTCCCGCCCGGTCACGAACGACGTGAAGGGGTGCGGCGGCGGGACGGACCGGTCGAGCCAGGCCCTCCTCCTCGGGAAGGAGAAGGGGATCGCGAACGTCGTCGTCCGGCTGGAAGGCGTCACCCGGGGCCGGGCGTTCGGACCCGGACCGTACGAGCTCGACCAGAAGAGCTGCGTCTTCACTCCCCACCTGCTGATCGTCCCGAGGGACGTTCCGGTGACGTTCGTCAACAGCGACCCGGTCGGACACAACGTCCACGCCTACGACCGCGACAACACGTCGCTCTTCAACCTCGGCACGCCGATCCAGGGGACGCGTCTGACCGAGACGTTCGGGGTCCCCGGCCCGATCCGGATCAAGTGCGACCTCCACAACTGGATGGCGGCGTGGATCTGGGTCGCGTCGACGCCGTACGCCGTGGCCACGGACGTCGAGGGGCGCTTCACCCTCGACGGCGTCCCGCCAGGGAGCTACAGGCTGTCGGTGTGGCACGAGCTCCTCGGCGAGAAGGAGGTACCGGTGACGGTCGCGCCGGGGACGACCGCGACCGCGGACCTCACCCTCTCGGTGATGGGCTCGTAGGGGACCCGCTCCCCTCCCCGGTATCCTCTCGGGACCCGAGATGACGGTTCCTGCTCCTCCCCGCCGCTTCAAGGCCGGCACGATGGTCGGCCGCTACCTCCTCACCTCCCTGCTCGGGCGCGGCGGCATGGGAGAGGTCTGGAAGGCGGAGGACCAGGAGCTGGGGCGGTGGGTGGCGATCAAGCTCCTCCCGCCGAACCTGATGGACGAGGCACGGCTCCTCCGCTTCAAGAACGAGGCCCGCGCCGCCGCCGCCCTCTCACATCCGAACCTCGTCGGGATCTACGACGCCGGCGACATGGACGGTGTGCCGTACCTCGTCCAGGAGTACATCGACGGAGAGACGCTCGAGCAGATGCTGCGGCGCGGGAGCGTTCCGCTCGACAGCGCGGTACGCTGGGCGAGCCAGGCCGCGCACGGGCTCGCCCTCGCGCACGAGCGGGGCGTCCTGCACCGCGACATCAAGCCGGGGAACCTCATCGTCGGCCGGGACGGCCGGGTACGGGTGCTGGACTTCGGGCTCGCCAAGCTGGAGAGCCGGGGGCTCTCCGAGTCGGAGTCACGTCTCACCACGGACGGCCTGGTCGTCGGCACGGCGCACTACATGTCGCCCGAGCAGGCGACGGCCCAGGAGATCGACTCCCGGAGCGACATCTTCTCTCTCGGTATCGTGCTCTACGAGATGGTCGCGGCGCGGAGCCCGTTCCCGGGGGAGACCCCGATCGACGTCCTCCACGCCATCGTGAGGACGCCGTACCGCCCGCTCGACGTACCCGGGACCGAGAGGCTGGCGCCCGTCATCGACCGCGCGCTCCAGAAGTCGCCGGCCCGCCGCTACGGGTCGATGGGGGAGCTGGCGACGGACCTGGAGCGCCTCCTCTCGGGAGCGACCCTGCCGGTCTCGTCCGGCGGGATCGCGCCGGCCCTGCCCAGCTTGCCGACGTCGGACATGGAGACCGCGGCGATCGCGATCGACGCGTCCCTCCGGACCGGCTCGCGTTCCGGCACCGCGCGCCTGGCCCGGCGTGGCGGGGTGCTGGCGCTCGCGGCGGCGCTCGTCCTCATTGCCCTCGTCGTCTTCTCGCGGCGGCGGCTCGAGACGCCCAGCGCCCGCCGTCCGGTGCAGGTGACCTCCTCGGCCGGGCTGGACATACTGCCGACGTTCGCCCCCGACGGAACGTCGATCGCCTACACGTCCGACAAGGGAGGGGGCCTCCAGATCTGGAGGAAGCCGCTCCTGGCGGGCGGGCGCGAGATATCGCTGACGCCGCCGGACCGGTCGGCCCTGGGGCCGGCGTGGTCTCCGGACGGGAGCCGCATCGCCTACCACGACAAGGAGAAGGCGGGTATCTGGGTCGTCCCGGCCACGGGGGGAACGGCCCTCCAGGTGTCGCGATTCGGGTCGCGCCCGGCCTGGTCTCCCGACGGGGCCTGGATCGTCTTCCAATCCGAGCCGCTCATCGACTTCGCGCCCAGCTCGCCCGGCTCGCTCCCTCCCTCGACGCTCTGGCTCGTGCCCGGCGCCGGAGGAGAGCCCCGGCCGCTGACGCGGCCCGGGAACCCGGCGGGCGGGCATGGCGCGCCGCGCTTCTCGTCCGACGGGCGGCGCGTCGTGTTCTCGAGCTACGACCGCCAGACGAGCGAGATCTGGTGGACGTCCCTGGACGGCGCCGGGCAGGTCCGCCTCGCGGGCGGCCCGGGCTACCGGTACGACCCCGTCTTCTCCGCCGACGGACAGTCGGTGTACTACTGCGCGGTCTCCGAGAGCTGGGACTACAGCCTGCAACGACTCGCGCTACAGGCCGGGTCGGGCCAGCCGCGAGGCAAGAGCGTCCCCCTCCTGGAGCTCGGGCCGGCGGCAATCAAGTTCCTCTCCCTCTCGGCAGACGGCAAGCGGCTGGCCTACTCCGCGCTCACGATGTCGAGCAACCTGATGGCGCTCCCGCTGGACGCGAAGGGCATGCCGTCCGGCCCTCCGCGTCCCGTCACGGCCGAGACCGGGAGGAACACCCGCGCGAGCTTCTCGCCGGACGGCGCGCGCCTCGCCTTCGTCAAGTGGCAGCTCGGCTCGAGCCAGGACGTCTGGGTCTCCGACACCGACGGCAGCAACGCGGTCCAGCGCACGACCGACCCGAAGGACGAGGACCTGCCGGCCTGGCTCGGAGCGGGTCGCCTCGCGTTCACGTCGCGTCGCACCGGGTACCAGACGCTCTGGGGGATCGACGTGACGAGCGGACGGGAGGCGCTCGTCGTCGACGTCGGACGGGACGCGGAGTTCCTCCGGCCGTCTCCCGACGGCAGCCGCGTCGCGTACAACCGGACCGAGGGGGGCCTCATCAACGTCTGGACCATCGACCTGGCGACGCGGCGCGCGCGCGCCGTCACCACCGACCGTGAGCTCGCCGGCTTCCCGTGCTGGTCGCCGGACGGGATGCGCCTGGGCCTCGAGGTGAAGCGTGGGGAGAGCACCCACGTCGCGGTCGTGTCGAGCAACGGGGGCGAGGTGGTCCAGCTGACCGAGGACCCGGGGCAGGCGTGGCCTTTCAGCTGGGCGCCGGACGGGGACCGGATCGCGTTCGCCGGGTACCGCGACGGCCTCTGGAACCTGTTCTGGGTGTCGGCGTCGACCCGGCAGACGCACGCGGTCACCGCGAACCGGAAGCTGAACGCCTACCTGCGGTACCCGTCCTGGTCCCCGCAGGGCAGCCCGCTCGTCTACGAGTACGCCGAGGCGACCGGCAACATCTGGATGCTGGACGTCGGCCAGTAGGCGCGCGGCCGGCTCGGAGCCCGGGCCGGCGTCTCAGCGCAGGTTGCGCATGATCATCGCGAACGCGACGACCGCGAGGGCGAGGAGAGAGAGCCCGAGGCCGGTCGCCCCCATCACGATCTGTCCGATCCCGAAGAGCGCCGAATAGACGAGGACGATCCCGAGGAGCCAGTTCGAGAACGACATCGCGCCGCCCGGGATCCCCTCCGTGCCGTACCCGAGGCGCTTCGAGACGGCCGCCCAGCCCGGACCGCCGGGGCGGACCCGCTCGTAGAAGGCGTCGAGGGTCGCGTCCGGCTCCGGCGGCGTGAGGAACGTGACCGCGACCCAGACGATCGTCGAGACGATCACGGTGGTCAGCATCACCAGCGCCTGGATCCGGAACTCCTCCGCCCCGAAGCGCGGGTCGGCCTTCGGAAACGGGTTGGTGAAGACGTACGTCATCGAGACGAGAGAGACGACGGCCGACGTGACCATCGCGCTGATCTCGCTCCAGGCGTTGATCCGCCACCAGTACCAGCGGAGGATCAGCACGAGGCCCGTCCCGCTCCCGAGGGCGAGGAGGAAGCGCCAAGCCCCCTCGATCGACGACAGGTTCATCGTGACGACGATCGACGCCAGGAAGAGGCCGACGGTCACCAGGCGCGACACCGTCACGTAGTGGGACTCCGTCGCGTCCCGCCTCACGAACCGCTTGTAGATGTCGCCCACCAGGTAGCTCGCGCCCCAGTTCAGATGTGTCCCCACCGTCGACATGTAGGCCGCCGCGAAGCCGGCCAGCATGAAGCCCTTCCAGCCGGCCGGCATCAGGTCGACCATCGCCTGCACGTAGGCCGCCTCGTGGTCGGGCTGGCCGTTCACGAGGACGCCGTTCGGGTAGAGGAGCACCGTGCAGAGGCCGGTCACGATCCAGGGCCAGGGCCGGAAGGCGTAGTGCCCCACGTTGAAGAACAGCGTGGCCAGGACGCCGTCCCGCTCGGTGCGCGCCGAGAAGATCCGCTGGGCGACGTAGCCGCCGCCCCCCGGCTCGGCACCGGGGTACCACGCCGCCCACCACTGGACCGCGAGGAACGTCACCACGGCGACCGTCGGCATCCAGGCCGAGCCGGCGGGGGGAAGGACGGAGATCGCCGTGTCGACCGAGCCGAAGTGGGCGGCGAGGCCGGACTTCAGAGCCGCCATCCCGCCGACCTTGCGGACCGCGAAGACCGCGAGGGCGATCACCGCGGACATCTTGATGACGAGCTGCACGAGGTCGGTCCAGAGGACGGCCCACATCCCGGCCGCGGCCGAGTAGCCGACGGTGATCACGAAGCAGAGGCCGACCGCCCAGACAGGCTCGATCCCGAGAGAGATCTGGAGGATCTTGACCATCGCGAGCGTGACCCAGCCCAGGATGATCAGGTTGATCGGGACGGCCAGGTAGACGGCCCGGAAGCCGCGCAGGAAGGTGGCCGCGCCGCCCGAGTATCGGATCTCGGCGAACTCGACGTCCGTCATCACCTTGGCCCGGCGCCAGAGCCGGGCGTAGAGGAAGACGGTGAGCGTGCCGCTCATCACCATGTTCCACCAGAGCCAGTTCCCGGCGACTCCGTGCTTGGCGACGAGCCCCGTCACGACGAGCGGGGTGTCGGCCGCGAACGTCGTCGCGATCATCGCGGCGCCGGCCAGCCACCACGGGACGGCGCGGCCCGCCACGAAGTACTCCTCGAGCGACTCGCCCCCCTTCTTCGTGAACTTCAGCCCCACGCCGATCGACAGGGCGAAGTAGGCGGCGACGATCGTCCAGTCGAGCAGGGTCAGGCTCATCGGGCTCCCTTTCGTGCCGGTTGAGGGGGATCTGGCCCGATCTTAGCGTTCGACGCTGGCCCGGCGTCGGCTCCGGCGGCTAGAATCGGTCGGCTTCGCGGGCCCCATCAAAGGCACGAAAACGACAGCTCGGGGAGGGATAGGTCGGACGATGAGCGCCGCACGCTGCGAGACCCGCCTCTCGAGCGTCCTGACCGGTGGTCGGGTCGAGGTGGGCTTCCGTGCGGGGAGCCTCGACGACGCCGTCGCCCGATTGCTCGGCCCGCTCCTGCGTCAGGAGGGGCTCGCCGAGCAGGCGACCGCTTCCGCGCTCGACGCCGTCCTTTCCCGCGAGCGCAGCGGCGCGACGACGGCTGGCTCCGTGGCGCTGCCCCACGCGCGACTCGCGGGCCTGAGCCGCATCGTCGCCGCGCTCGCGATCAACCCGGACGGCGTCTACAGCCACTCCCCATGCGCCACGAAGGCGCTCCTGGTCTTCGCCTCCCCGGCCCAGGCGACCGTGGAGCACCTGAAGTTCCTGGGCGGAGTCGCGCAGCTCTTCCGGAGCGACGAGACGGTGGAGAGGCTGCTCGCCGCCGAGACCTCCGCCGCGGCCCTCGACGTCATCCGCGGTCGCGAGCGGTAGGCGGCAGTACTGCGGGGGGCTCCATCGCCGCCCCCCGCACCCCCGGCGGGGTCGTCGCTCGGGCTCCATCGCCGCCCCCCCGAGCTGCCAGCACTGCGGGGGGCTCCTTCGCCGCCCCCCGCACCCCTGGCGGGGTCGTCGCTGCGGGGGGCTCCTTCGCCGCCCCCCCGAGCTGCCGGCACTGCGGGGGGCTCCTTCGCCGCCCCCCACCCCCTGGCGGGGTCGTCGCTCGTCGCGTCTACAGCTTGAGGACGACCTTCGCGATCAGCATGTAGATCGCGAGGCCGGTCGCGTCGACCACCGTCGCGATCATCGGGGCCGAGACGACCGTCGGGTCGATCC
This sequence comes from uncultured Holophagales bacterium, assembly GCA_964384675.1. Classification (GTDB taxonomy): domain Bacteria; phylum Acidobacteriota; class Thermoanaerobaculia; order UBA5066; family UBA5066; genus CAYLNK01. The sequence continues at coordinate 6,324 of CAYLNK010000217.1, forward strand.
TGAAGCGCTGGGCGACGAGCGGCACGAGCGATCCGATGATGTTCGCCCAGGCGCAGACCGCCAGGATCGTCAGCCCGACGACGAGAGCCAGCGACGGGCCGGTGCCCCAGAACAGGGAGCGCAGCACCGCGACGATGCAGAGGAGCGCCCCGAGGCAGAGGCCGGTCGCGCTCTCGCGGAGGAAGACGCGGAGCGCGTCGCGCATCCGCACCTGGCCGAGCGCGAGGGCGCGGATGATCGTCGAGACGGTCTGGCTCCCCGCGTTGCCCCCCGTCCCGATGATGAGCGGGATGAAGAACGAGAGCGCCACGACCTTGGCCAGCTCGTCCTCGAAGTGGCGAAGCACCGTTCCCGTCAGCGTCTCGGTGACGAACAGCAGCAGCAGCCAGCCGATCCGGTGCCGCACCACGTGGAGCACCGAGGTCCCGAAGTAGTCGAGGACGCCGCGCTCCCACGGCTCGGCGGCCGTCGTCACGCCGCCCATCCGCAGGGCGCTCTCGGTCTCCCGGGCGACCAGCACGTCGACGACGTCGTCGACGGTCACCACGCCGAGCGCCTTGCCGTCCGGGGCCACGACGGGGAGCGCGTTGAAGCCGTACTTCGCCACCAGGCGCGCCACCTCGTCCTGAGGGGTGTCGGGCCCGACCGAGACGACCTCCTCGGTCATCATCGAGGCGATCGTCCTCATGGAGGCGGCCGGCAGGAGCTTGCGGAGGGAGACGACGCCGACGAGCCGGTCGTCCTTGTCCACCGCGTAGAGGTCCGCCACGGTCGCGACCTCGGGGTCGATCTTCTTCAGGTGGTCGAGCGTGTCGTTGACCGTCCACTCCGGCTTCACCCGGACGAACATCGCCGTCATCAGCCGTCCCGCCGTCCCCGGCTCGTACGTCAGGAGGCCGCGCGCCGCGGCCGCGTCCTTGGCGGACATCCCCGCCAGGACGGGGATGCGCTTCTCCTGGGTGAGGAACGAGAGGAGCCGCGCCGCGTCGTCCGTCTCCAGGGTGTCGAGGGCGCCGGCCAGGACCTTCGGGGAGAGCCGGGTCAGGGCCACTTTCAGGGTCTCGCCGGAGAGGTAGGTGAGGATCCCGCCGATCTGGTTCGCCGAGAGGTTCTCGAGGACCCTGAGCCGGTCCTCGCGCGGGATCTCCTCCAGGAGATCCGCGATGTCGGCCGCGTGGAAGTCCTCCAGCCCCTCGCGCAAAGAGGCCGGATCGTCCCGGACGATCTCGAGGATGTCCGGCCCGAGAAGCGTGCCGAGCCGCATCGCGCAGGAGTGTATTCGACGGGCGTGACGCCTGGCTTACCCTGGACGCCTTGTTCGTCGTTCTCCTCTTCGCCCTCGCGATCACGGTCCTGACCGCGGGCTGCTTCGGTCTCGGCCTCTGGCTCGCCGTCCGTGCCGTGGCGCGGCGGGAGCCCCCCGCGGGCCGGTTGGCCGCCTGGCTCGGTCTCGGTGCCGCCGCGGGCGTCCTCGTCTTCCTGTCGACCGCGCTCGGGACGAAGGAGTCGGTGCCGGACGCGGGGCCGCTCCAGGTCGTCGGTGCCCTCCTCGCGCTCGCCGGCGGGATCACGGGCGCCGGCCTCCATGCCATCCGTCCACGGGGAGGGTGGAGCGGCGTCCTCCCGCCGCTCGCCGTCGCTCTGGTGCTCTCCGCCGCGGCGACCGTGGAGCTGCGTGAGGCGAGCTACCGGAGGCGCCTCGGACGTGTCGCGCGCGCGATCTCGGACGGACGGCAGGACGACCTGGCGCGAGAGCTGTCGGGAGGCGCGGGACCGTGCCCGGCTCACGGGGGGAAGCCCCTCCTCGTGCTGGCCGCCGAGGCGGGACGTGCGGAGTCGGTCGAGGCGCTCCTCTCTTCGGGGGTCGACCTTCGCCTGCCTGCCTGCGAGGCGGGGCCGGCCCTCGTGACCGCGGCGCGCCGGGGGCACGTCGAGGTGGTGCGGCTCCTCCTGTCGCGTGGTGTCGAGCCGAACGCCGCGGCCGCGGCCGCGGCGCGCCGCGACCTCGGCTGGCCCGCGTACATGTCCTGGGCGGGCTGCCCCGCAGGGGTGCGGGACGTGCTGCGCCAGGCGGGAGCCCGCGACGTCGATCTCTTCGAGACGAAGCGCGCGGCGCTGCGCGACGCCGCCCTGGCGGGCGATTTCGAGCGCTTCCAGGCCCTCCGGAAGGAGGGGATCTTCTCGGCGTACGACGTGCAGAAGGAGATTGCGGCCGCGGCGGAAGCGGACCTCGCCGAGTTCGTCGTGAAGGCCGGGGGTGACCACGGCATGGTCCCGACCGCGGTGCGTGCCGGAGCGCGCCGTACGTTCCAGGCGCTCCTCCCGAACCTGAAGAAGTTCGAGCGCGCCGAGACCCTCTGGCTCGCCTCCGCGGTCGGCCAGCTCGAGATCGTGCGAATCCTCGTGGAGGGGGAGGAGGCCCGGGAGCGGGCCCTCCACGATCCGTCCAGCCGGAGCGTGGAGCTTCCGATCGGCCTCGACGAGGAGGACGCGGACCACCGGACGGCGCTCGCCCACGCGGCCCGCGGCGGGCATGCCGACGTCGTGGCGTATCTCCTGGCGCACGGCGCCACCCGCGACGCCCGCCTGCTCGACGATCCAGCCGTGCGCGGGCATGCGGAGGTCGTCGCGCTCCTCCAGCCCCGCTGAACGCCACGCTCCTGCTACGCTGGGGGCCTCCCGATGTCGTCCGAGGTCTCGCTCCCGCTCTGGCAGCTCGCCGCGCTCGTCGTCCTGGCCGCCTGGGCGGCGCTCGACCGGCTGCTCCTGCCGAGCGTCCGCTGGGTGCTGAGGCGCCGGGTGAACCGCGTCATCGAGGAGCTGAACACCCGTCTCGACGTGCGCCTTCAGCCGTTCAAGCTGACCAAGCGGCGCGTCCTGATCGACCGCCTCGTCTACGACCCGCAGGTGCTGGCCGCCGTCGAGGTCTACGCACGCGAGAAGGAGATGCCGCGCGAGGCGGCGCTCGACCTGGTGAAGATCGCCGCGCGCGAGATCGTTCCGGCGTTCAACGCCTACTTCTACTTCCGGGTCGGCTACGCGCTGACGAAGGGGGCCGCGCGTTTCCTCTACCGCGTGAGGCTCGGCTACTCGGACCAGGCGGCGATCGCGAAGGTGCCTCCCGACGCCACGATCGTCTTCCTGATGAACCACCGCAGCAACATGGACTACGTCCTCGTGTCGTACCTGGCGGCCGAGCGGACGGCCCTCAGCTACGCGGTGGGGGAATGGGCGCGGATCTGGCCGCTCCAGACGCTGATCCGGGCCACCGGGGCGTACTTCGTGCGGCGCGACTCGGGCGACCCGCTCTACCGCAAGGTGCTGGAGCGGTACGTGCAGATGGCGACGGACGCGGGCGTCACCCAGGCGGTGTTCCCGGAGGGAGGGCTCAGCCGCGACGGCAAGCTGCGCTCCCCGCGCCTCGGCCTCCTCGACTACATGCTCCGCACGTACGACCCGACGGGCGAACGGGACCTCGTCTTCATTCCGGTCGGGATCAACTACGACCGCACGCTCGAGGACCGGACGCTCCTCCTGGACGTCGTGAAGGAGACGCCGCGCAAGAAGGGGCTGGCGGCGCTCGGGACGACGTTCGGCTTCCTCTTCCAGAACCTCTGGCTGATGGTGAGGAACGAGTGGCGGCGCTTCGGCACGGCGGCCGTCAACGCGGGGACGCCCGTCTCCCTGAAGGGGTACCTCGCGGCGCGCGGTGTCGACTTCCGGAAGCTCCCCCCGGAGGAGCGCTCGGCGCGGCTGAAGGAGCTGGCGGTGTCCCTGATGGGCTCCGTCGCGGCCGCCGTTCCGGTCCTGCCGGTGCCGCTCGTCGCCACCGTCCTCTGCCGTGAGCCGGAGCGCGGCCTCGAGCACCTGGAGCTGAAGGCAGCCGTCTTCGAGCTGGTCCGCGAGCTCCGGGCGAAGGGGGCGCCGATCCACCTGCCGAGCGGCGACCAGGACGTCGCCGTGGACCTGGGCCTGAGGCTCCTCACGGTGCGCCACCTCGTCGACGTGGAGGGCGGGCTCTACCGGCCGCGCGCCTCCGAGCTGCCGGTGCTGCGCTACTACGCCAACAGCATCGCCCACCTCGTCGCGTGACGGCGCCGCTCCGGGTCCTCGTCGCCGACGACGAGCCGCTCGCCCGGGAGTGGGTGCGGCGCCAGCTCGAGGCGGACGCCGACGTCGAGCTGGTCGGCGAGGCCGAGGACGGCTTCGCGGCGGTGGAGGCGATCGAGCGGCTGGAGCCGGACCTCGTCTTCCTCGACGTCGAGATGCCGGGCCTCGACGGCTTCGGCGTCCTCGAGACGCTGACCCGGGACCCGCTGCCGGCGGTGGTGTTCATCACCGCGTTCGACCGGTACGCGGCGAAGGCGTTCGACGCCGACGCGCTCGACTACGTCGTGAAGCCGTTCAGCCGCGCCCGATTCCGGAAGGCGCTCCAGAAGGCGAAGGCGCGCCATTCGGGCGGAGCGCCCGGACCCGACCGCGAGGCCCTGCGGTCGCGGCTGCGGGGCTCGGGCCGGTACCTCGACTGGCTCCTCGTGAAGACCGGCGACCGGAGCGTCTTCGTGAGGGTGCGGGACGTCGACTGGATCGAGTCGGCGCGCAACAACGTGATCCTCCACGTCGAGAAGCGCGCCCACACGTTCGCGGGCACCATGAAGGGGATGGAGGAGGCGCTCGACCCGTCGCGCTTCCTGCGGATCCACCGCTCGACGATCGTGAACCTGGAGCGGGTCAGGGAGCTCCAGCCGTGGTTCAACGGCGACTACCGTGTGCTGCTCCGGGACGGTCAGGAGCTGACGCTGAGCGCCGGCTATCGCGCGAGCCTGGCGCGCTTCAGGCGCCTCCCGGAGTAGCCGGGCCGGCGGCGGGCTCCCCGCGCGCCTCCGAGAGGACGCGGAGCGCCTCGTCCAGCGTCTGCCCACCATCCTTCGTCGGCGAGCCGGGCTTGCTGCTCACGCGCAGCACCTCGGCCAGCGCGACCACGAGGTCTTCCGCCTCGAGCGGGCGCTCCCTCAGGCGGGTGACGACGAGGTCCAGGGTCGAGAAGAAGAGCTCGGGACGGAAGCCGACCGTTTCCCTCTCGAGCTCCGCCGAGGCGAGCTC
>CAYLNK010000218.1:0-11394 GCA_964384675.1 uncultured Holophagales bacterium
ATCCGCCGCGGTCCGCGCGTGCGCGGTGACGCGCAGCCCGGACGCGTGGGCGCGCCGCACGATCGCGGGGAGCAGCGCCGGGTCGAGGCCCCGCTTGCCGCGGAAAGCCGGGTCGTCCTTCCGCTTCGCGAGCTCCTCGGAGTGCTCCAGGTAGACCTTCAGGAAGTCCGGGTGGTTCGCGAGGACGGCGGGCCACACCGCGTCGAGATCGGCCGCGCCGTCCACCACGAAGTACGCCTGGCCCGGGAGGTCGGCGAGGGCCAGCCCGTCCAGCCCGCCGCTCGCCACCGCCGCCTCGTAGACCTGGATGGGATGTCCGCCGCTGGCGGTGAGCCCCCCGTGCGCGTACGCGACGTCGACGCCTTCGGGCCTGTTCACGAAGGGCTGGAAGCGTACGGCGAGACGGGGCAGATCGTTCGTGCACTTGAGGTAGAAGACGCCCTGCGCCAGCCGGGCCCGGACCTGCCGCTCCGGGTCGGGGCCGCCGCCCAGGTCGTGGCTGTGTGCGTCGCCGTACGGCGGCACGACGAATTTGCCGGTGAGGTCGATGGTGGAGTCGACCGGCCCGTCCCAGGCGCTCCTGAAGACGCCGCCCACCGTGTAGACCGTGCGCGGCACGAAGGCGCGTCCGTCGAACCAGAGTCCGTTCGACAGTCGGAAGTCGTGTCGCTCGCCTCCGTGCCCGAGGAGTGAGGCCGCGAGGAGGAGGCCACCGGCGAGGGCCGGGACGACCGGTCGGAGAGCTGATCGCATGCCGGGGAGACGCACGGCCGGACGTGAGGTTCCGCGGGCCTGCAAGGTGGGGCGCTCCGCCCGCTTCCGGACATCCCCGTCCCACGACTGGACGCCTCCGGCGCCGACCGATGGCGCCGGGCCGCCGTTCGACGCGGCGGATAGTGATTCCGCGAGCTGGCACCGCGTTTGAAGAGCATGGGTCGAAAAGAGGACGTACGGGACCTCCCGGGCGAAGATCGGACGAGGAGACGACGCCCGCAAGGAGCTCGACGGAGTGGCCGGCGGATCGGAGCCGGCATGGGGGCGGCATGGGCGAGATGAAAGCTCGAGGCTGGTGGCGCGGCGGCTGGTTCGCGGACGTCCTCGACGACGCGCGCTACGCGGTCCGGAGCCTGCGGCGGACACCGGGGCTCTCCGCGGGCGTGGTCGCGACGCTCGCGCTCGGAATCGGGATGACGGCGACGCCGCTCAGCATGCTCGACGCCCTGATCTTCCGGCCCTACCCCGTGCCGGACCCGGGCGCCGTGGTCACGCTGGTCGGCACGTCGCACGACAGCCGTTTCGATTCCTTCTCGTACCGCGAGTACCTCGACCTCCGGGACCGGACCAGCAGCTACGACGGTGTGGTCGCGAACGGCGAGGTGAAGGGCGTCGGCTTCAGCGCCGAGCCCGGTGCCCTGCCGCGCGTCAAGGCCGGGATGCTCGTCTCGGGCAACTACTTCCGGGTGCTCGGCGTGGAGCCGCGCCTGGGGCGGGGGTTTCGCGAGGACGAGGACCTGGTGCCGGGGCGCGACCCGGTGGTCGTGCTCGGGCCGGACTTCTTCAGGCGGGAGCTGGGGGGCGATCCCTCCATCCTGGGCCGGACGGTGCGCCTGAACGCCACGGACTTCACCGTGATCGGCGTCGCGCCCGACTCGTTCCCCGGGATGCAGATCTTCACCCCCGTCGACCTCTACATGCCGCTGGCGATGGCCCGCGTCTTCTCGACGGACCCGCGGAAGGACCTCCTGGAGGACCGCGACGACCGCGAGCTGGGCGTGAAGGCGCGCCTCAGGGCCGGCACCTCGCTCGCCCAGGCACGGAGCGAGATCGAGGCGCTGGCGCAGGCACTGGAGCGTGAGAGCCCGCGGACGAACCGCGGCCGCGGAGCGGCGGTGCACACCCGGCTCGAGATGCGGACGCGCGGCGACTTCCAGGAATGGAAGTTCGGCGTCATCTTCTCGATCCTCGCGCTGTCGGTGCTGCTGGTCGCGTGCACCAACGTGGCGGGCCTCCTCCTGAGCCGCGCCCGCGCCCGGACGCGCGAGATCGCGGTGCGGCTGGCGCTGGGCGTCGGCCGATTCCGGCTGGTCCGTCTCCTGCTGACGGAGAGCCTGATCCTGGCCGGCCTGGGAGGGCTCCTCGGGGTCGGCATCGGCTATGCCGGCATCCGGCTCATGAGGACGTTCAGCATCCCCAGCGAGCTGCCGGTCACGATCCCGTTCCGCATGGACACGCGCCTCCTCTCGGCCAGCCTCGTCCTCTCGGTCGTGAGCGCCCTCGTGTGCGGCCTCGCGCCGGCGCTGCAGAGCGTGCGAACGGACCTCGTCAGCGGGCTGAAGTCTGCCGGCGTCGAGGAGCCGGGCCGTAAGCGCCTGTGGGGCCGCAACGCGCTGGTGGTGGCGCAGGTGTCCCTGTCGTTGATGCTCCTCTCGGCGGCCTTCCTGATGGCCCGGAGCTTCCAGCGCGACGTGGCCGACGGGACCGGGTTCACCAAGGACCACCTGCTGCTGGCGCGGTTCGACCCGCGGCTCGGGCAATACGACGCGGCCCGGACCGCTCGTTTCTACGAGCTCCTCACCGACCGGGTGCGGAGCGAGCCCGGCGTGACGAGCGCCGGCCTGACGCAGAACCCCCCGCTCGGGCTCGGCGATTTCGCTCGGGTCGCCTTCGTGCCCGAAGGGCACCAGCTGCCGCGCGATCGCGAGAACGTCACCTCCCTGATGGACACCGTGGACGAGGGGTACTTCGAGACGATGGGCGTGCCGATCGTGCAAGGCCGCGGCTTCCTCCCCACCGATACGGCGGACGCGCCGCGCGTCGCCGTCGTCAACGAGCATCTCGCCAGGCGTTACTGGCCCGACGCCGACCCCCTGGGGAAGCGCATCCGCCTGGAGAACGGCGCGGGCGTGCCGGTCGAGATCGTCGGCGTCGCCAGGTCGATCAAGTACACGACGGGCCCGGGCAAGGCGGTGGACTTCCTGTACATGCCGCTCGCCCAGCACCCGGTCGCGCGGATGATCCTGCTCCTCCGTTCGAGCGGCGACCCGCTGCAGCTCGTGCAGCCCCTGAAGGACCTGGTCCGGAGGCTCGATCCGGATCTCCCGCTCCTGGAGCTCCGGACCTACGAGGACGTCTACCGGTACAGCACCGTGGAGGGACCGCGCGTCGCCATCCGGCTCCTCGGGACGCTCGGCGCGGTGGGCCTCCTCCTGGCCGTCGCCGGCCTGTACGGCGTGGTGGCCTACAACGTGAGCCGCAGGACACGGGAGATCGGCATCCGGATGGCCATCGGCGCCGCGCCTCTCGACGTGCTGCGGCTGGTGATGGGGAGCGGGATCGCGCTCGTGGCGGCGGGCACGGGGATCGGCCTGGCGATGGGTCTGGGGGTCGAGCGGCTCATGAACGCCATGCTCTTCGACGCGGGCCACGTCGACCTCGTGGCGTACGCCGTGGTCGTCCCCGCGCTCTTCCTCGTGACCACGCTGGCGGCCTACGTACCCGCGCGAAGGGCCTCCCGGTTCGCGCCCACCCAGGCGCTCCGGTACGAATAGCGAGTCGAGGAGCCGACGGCCGTCGGGCCCGCGCTCCCCCAGGAGTAACGTCCCGGGACATGCTCCACGTCACACCCGACCGTCAGACCTGCCCCGCCTTCGACGGGATCTACTTCCCGGAGGACGGGTCGGTCGTCCCCATCGAGGGGGGCCCCGAAGCCGGCTACACCACCGGAGAGCGCCGGACGATCGGCGACGTCGTTCCCCTGGACTGCCTCGACTGGAGCCCGGACCTGGAGCCCACCGGGTCGTGTCGGCTCGAGACGGCCGAGCTCCTCGTCCTCGGCGGCGCCGGCACGTACGAGGGAGAGGGTTTCCTGGCGGCGTTCTCGCGGCCGTCGCTCGAGCCTCTCTGGCTCCTCTACTCGCAGTCCGCCGAGGGCTTCCGGAGGGTCGCCTGGTCGGATCCGGACCTGGTGGCGATCTCGGCCGACCCCCCGTATCTGTACGAGTGGCGTCTGCCGCTTCGAGACCCCGGGTCGTTCCAGGTCCACCGCCTTCCGTGAGCGGTCGACGCGCTGGCCCCGGCCCACGTCGACTCCTCGTCCTCGGGGTCGCCCTCGCGTGCGGCGCGGGCTGCGGGCGCGCACCCGAGAGCCCGACGCGCGCGGTCCTCACCGTCGCGACGAGAGCCGACGTCACCGGGATCTTCCCGAATCCCCCCTACCAGGCCGAGGTCTTTTCGATCGACGTCAACGCGAACGTGTTCGACAGCCTCGTCCGCTTCGACCGGGACCTCCGGGTCCTTCCCGCCCTGGCCGAAGGCTGGGAGAACCCCGACGATCTCTCCTGGGTCTTCCAGCTGCGCCGCGACGCCAGGTTCTCCAACGGCGCTCCGGTCCTGGCGTCCGACGTGGTGGCGTCGCTCCGGACGGCGATCACGCGGAACACGCCGCTGCTCCCGGGCGACACGGTCGAGGCCGTCGGCCCGCACCGCGTGGTGATCCGGACCAGCCGGCGCTTCCCGCACCTGCTGGCGCACCTCCAGTCCGCGTTCGTCCTTCCGGAAGCGGCGCTCGCCCAGTCACCGGTTCCCGCGATCGGCTCGGGCCCGTACCGGCTCACGCGCTGGACGCCCGGCCGGGAGCTGGTCCTGGATCGGAATCCTCTCTTCTACGGCTCCGCCCCTGAATTCCAGCGGGTCCGGCTCAGGGTGATCCCGTCCGCGCCGGAGCGGATCGCCGAGCTCCTGTCCGGGCGGGCTCAGATCGCCGATTCGATCCCACCCGAGCGGGTCGCCGCGCTCGAGCGCGAGCCGAGCGTGCGGGTGATCTCGGAGCCGAGCCTGAGGGTCCTCTTCCTCGCGTTCCGCGTGGATCGCCCCCCGTTCTCCGACATCCGGTTGAGGCGCGCCGTCCGCCTCGCCATCGACCAGAGGGAGCTCATCCGCCGGGCGCTGGCCGGGCAGGCCCTGCCGGCGACGCAGCTCGTGCCCCCCGAGGTGTTCGGCTACGCCCCGGGCCTCCCGCCGTCGGTGCCCGACCTCGTCGCGGCACGCCGGCTCCTGTCCGACGCGGGGTACCCCGACGGGCTGACCGTCCAGCTGGACGGCCCGAGCGATCGGTACGTGAACGACGTCCAGATCCTCGACGACGTCCGGCGTCAGCTGGCCGGGGCGGGGATCCGGGTCACCGTCCAGGCGATGCCCAAAGGCCGCTACTTCTCCTACCTGAAGACGGAGGCCGCGTCCTTCTACCTCCTGGGCTGGGTCTGCAACACGCTCTTCGGGGGCGACGCGCTCGAGGTACTGATCCGGGCTCGAGGTTCGGGAGGGCAGGGGGACTTCAACTACCAGGGGATCCGCGAGCCCGAGCTCGACCGGCTGACGGAGGAGAGCTTCCAGGGCGCCGACTCGAGGTCCCGGCTCCTCGCGATCCAGAAGGCGATGGCTCTCGTGGCCGAGAAGGAGCTCGTGGTCCCCCTCCTGATCCCTCGCGAGGCCATCGCGATCTCGCGCGAGGTCTCCTGGGAGCCGGAGCCGGGACTCGCCCTGCGCTTCTCGCAGATGCGGACATCGGCGCCGGCCCCCTGAGCCCCGGAACGAGCCACGGGCAGCAGCTCTCGCCGGCCGGGCACCGCGCCCGGGACACAATCATGAGCTCGCGGCCGCCGGAGGCGGGGATCGTGGCTCGCCGCGCGTCGTCAGTCGTGCTCTCCGTCCGCCCCCTCCCTCGACTCGGGGAGAGGAGGCTTCCCGCTGCGAGCCTGGGAGGAACCCAGCGTCCGAGCCGTCACCGGGAACGGCACGATCTCGCCGGGCTCGTCGAGGAAGCCGGCCTTCTCGACGGAGTGGCGCAGCTGGAGCACGTCGATCGAGGCGGAGCGTCCGCCCCGCCCCGCGACGAGGTAGACCGCGGACGCGAGGAGGAGGCGCGTGGTCTCGACCAGGTCCCTCCCGGTGGCCGCGGCGATGTCGCGAAGGTCGGCCACCAGGTCGCCGGGGAGCCCGGCCTCCCTGGGATCCCAATCGTGTGAGCAGCCCTGGATCGCGATCCCGCAGCTGAGACAGAGCGCGGCGTGCGGTGCCACGCCGTCCCTCCCGACACGGCGCGTGAAGTCGTCTCCGAGCTTCCGGAGCTCCTGCTCGAGCGTGAATCTCATGCGGCACCTTCCTGGGGCTCGGCGGCGTCCGCCAGCCCACCTCGCTTCGGCTCCTCCTCGGAGTGGAGGAGCCAGTACGTCACGGGAATGACGAAGAGCGTGAAGACCGTCGAGCTCAGGAGCCCGAAGATGAGGGACCAGGCGAGCCCCGAGAAGATCGGGTCGATCGTGATCGGCAGCGCGCTGAGCATCGCCGCGCCGGCGGTCAGGAGGATCGGCCGGAGCCTCACCACGCGGCTCTCCAGGATGGCGTCGAAGAGCGAGCGGCCACGCCTCACCGAGAGCTGGATGAAGTCCACGAGGATGATCGAGTCGCGGGTCACGATCCCGGCGAGCGCGATCATCCCGACCATCGCCGTGGCCGTGAAGAACACGGGGTCGGCGTAGGCGCCCACCTTGCCGGACGCCACCACGTCGAGCAGGTAGAACCCGGGCACGACGCCGATGGCCGTGAGGGGGATGGCCAGCATCACCACGACCGGCAGGGCGAACGACGTCGTCTGCCAGACGAGGAGGATGTAGATCGCCAGCATCGCGCCCAGGAACCCGAGGCCCAGGTCGCGGAAGAGGTCCCGGGTGATCTTCCACTCGCCCTCCCCGGCGAAGTCCACCCGGATGCCGGCTGGCATCGCCCACGGCAGGCCGGAGCCGTTCCGCAGGAAGGTGCGGCCGGCGAGCGGCCGCGGCCCGTCCTGGATCCCGCGCGGATCGGTGCGCTGATCCGATGAGATCGGATCAGTACCACGCTGATCCGATGAGCGCTGATCAGTGCGCTGATCAGCGGAGATCGGATCGGCGGTGCGCCGATCCGATGCGATATCCAGGATCGCCTCGGCCGGGGCGCGGCCGGCGGTGTCGGCGGTGACGTACACCACACGCTCGAGGTTCTTGTGGTAGATGGTGGTGTCGACGGGGCCTTCCACCCATCGCCCCAGCTCCGACAGCGGCACGAGACCGCTCGATCCCGCCACGGAGATCCGGCTCAGGTCGGCGGGGGCGGAGCGGACGTCCCGCGGGACACGGAGCCGGATCCGGAGGGGCTGGCGCTCCAGGGGAGCGCGCACCGTCGCCACGTCCCAGCCCGACAGGCCGGCGCTCAGCGTCTGCGCCACGTCCTCGACCGTGACGCCGTGGAGGGCGGCCTTCTCCTTGTCCGTCACGAAGACGAGCTTCGTCTGCGGCGCCTCCACGCTGTCGTCGACGTCCACCACGCCCGGCTCCTGCTCGAAACGCGCCCGCAGCGTCTTCGCCGCCCCCACGAGGTCCGCGTACGCGTGGTGGGGCGCGCCGTACACCTCCGCCACGAGGGTCGCGAGGACCGGCGGACCGGGCGGCGTCTCGACCACCTTGAGCGACACGTGGTGCCGGGCGGCAATCGCGTCGAGGTCCGGCCTCATCCGGAGCCCGATCGCGTGACTCTGCAGCCGGCGGCTCTTCTTGTCCGCCAGGTTCAGACGGATCTCCGCCACGTTCTGGCCACGCCGGAAGTAGTAGTGGCGGACCATGCCGTTGAAGTCCATCGGCGAGGCGACGCCCACGTAGCTGGTCACGTCGGCGACCTCGGGGACCCCGGTCAGGTACTTCTCGAAGTCGCGCACCGCGGCGTCCGTCCGCTCGAGCGTCGTCCCCTCGTCCAGGTCGAGCACCAGGAGGAGCTCGTTCTTGTTGTCGAAGGGGAGGATCTTCAGCGGAATCGCGCGCACGGCCGCGAGCGCCACCGCGCCGACCGTGAGGAGCGCCATCGCGACGAGGAACGTCCACGCGCGACTGCGGCTCTTCAGGAGCGGCGCCATGAGCGGGTAGAAGAAGCGCCAGAGCGCGCTCTTCCTCACGGTCTCGAGGTCGTCGGCCTCGGCCTCTCCCCTGCCCCCGGTCAGGGCTTTCGGCCCGCGCCCGTACTGGCCCTTCAGCACGTGGTACGACAGCCAGGGCGTGATCGTGAACGCCACCAGCATCGACATGAGCATCGCCACGGGGACGTTCAGGGCCATGGGCCGCATGTACGGTCCGGACATCCCGGTGATGAAGAGCATCGGGAGGAACGACAGGATCACCGCGAGCGTCGCGCTGATGAGCGGCGGCCGGATCTCCGCCACCGCCTCCTGGACGATCTCCCGCGACGCCCGCCGCCTGAGCGCGAAGTGCCGCGAGATGTTCTCGACGTCGACGATCGGGTCGTCCACCAGGAGCCCGAGGGACAGGATGAGCGCGAAGAGCGTCACCCGGTTGATCGAGTACCCCAGGAGCTGGTTGACGGCCAGGGTCAGCCCGAAGACCACCGGCACCGCCAGCGCGACGATGAACGCCTCGCGCCAGCCGAGCGCCAGCACCAGCAGGCCCACGACGATCACGATCGCGACGAGGAGCGCCTGCACCAGCTCGTTCACCTTTTCGTCCGCGGTCAGGCCGTAGTTGCGTGTGACGACGACGTCGACGCCCTCCGGCACGACCTCCTTGCGCAGGGTCCCTGCGGCGGCGAGGACGCGCTCGGCCACCCGCACGGCATTGGCGCCCTTCTTCTTCGCGATCGCGATGGTGACGGCCGGCACGCTCTCGGCGCCGCCGTCCTCCAGCGCCACCGCCTCCGGGGCGAGCCGCGTTCCGCCGGCGCCCTCGTGATGGCCGAAGCCGTGCGCCGGGCCCCAGGCGTGGCGGACGTAGCTATCCGCCTCGTCCGGACCGTCGACCACGTCGGCGACGTCGCCCAGGTGGACGGGGCGACCCGCCGACACGCCGACCACCAGGCCGGCCAGCTCCTTCGCATCCGAGAACGCGCGCCCGGCCTCCACCACGAACGCCGTGTCCTGCCGGGTGAAGGTGCCCGCGTTCACGGTCCGGCTGGCCGCCGAGACGGCCCGGCCCAGCTGGAGCGGCGAGACGCCGTGCGCCTCGAGGCGGGAGGGGTCCATCTGCACCCGCACGACCCGCGGCTCGCCCCCGACGACGTAGGCGCGGGAGAGGTCCTTCACCGTCGCCAGGCGCTGCACCATCTCCTCGCCGACGCGGCGGAGGACGTAGGAGCCGACGGTGCGGCTCTTCAGCGTGAGCGTGACGATCGGAACGTCGTCGATCTCGACCGGCTTGACGACCCAGGTCGCTTCCGGCGGGACGACGTCCCGGACCTCCTCGATCTTCTTGAAGAGCTTCACCAGGCTCCGCTCGCGGTCCTGGCCGACGAGGAAGCGGACGGTCACGACGGCCTGGTCCGGCCGGGACATGGAGTAGACGTACTCGACGCCGTCGATCTCGTGGAGGACCTTCTCCAGGGGCGTCGCCACGAGCTGCTCCACCTCGGCGGCGGAGCGACCCGGGTAGCTCACGATCACGTCGGCCAGCGGGACGACGATCTGCGGCTCCTCCTCGCGTGGGGTGACGAGGAGGGCGACGCCGCCGATGGCCGTGGCGAGGAGGATCAGCACGATCGAGAGGTTCGAGCCGAGGAAGGCGTGCACGACCTTGCTTGCGAAGCCGTGCTCGTGAGAATGCTCGCTACCCATCGGACTTCCGCCCTTCTGCCGGTGACCCGGCCGGAGTCTGGGCGATCTCCTCGCCCTCCCTGAGCCCCGAGAGGACCTGGACGCTCACACCGTCCGCCAGGGGACGCCCGAGCTGCACGATGCGGCGGGTGAGCTGGCCGTCCACGACCGCGTCCACGAGGTCGAGCTGTCCCACGTGCGCGACGCTGGCGCGAGGCACGACGAGGACGTCCTCTCCGGCGAGCGGGATCAGGAGGCGCCCGAACATCCCCTTGTAGACGCGCGGCCCGCAGGCCCCGACCGCCTTCACCAGGAAGCTGCGGCTCGCCGCGTCGGCCTCCGGCACGATCTCGGTCACCTCGGCCCGGCACGCCTCGCCCGACGACCCGAGCGCGATCCCGACCGCCTGACCGACCGCGAGACGGGTGGCCAGCGCCTCGCGGACCGAGCCGACGAGCTGCATGCGCGACGGGTCGTAGAGGGTGAGGAGCGGGTCGCCGGGGCGGACGATGTCGCCCACGTCGACGTGCTTGCTCACCACGACGGCGTTCCGCGGCGCCACGACCGTACCGAAGGAGAGGTTCGCCTCCGCCTCGCTCGCGGCCTGCTTCGCCCGCCCGAGATGCGCCGCGGCGGTCCGCGCCCGCGTCCGGGCGCGCTCCCGGTCCGCGTCGGTCATCGCCCCCTTTCCGTGGAGCGTCTCGCCGCGCGCCTCGTCCCGCCGGGCCTGCTCCTCCTCGGCGACGGCGGCTGTCAGCTCCGCCCGGGCCTGCTCCAGCCGGGCGCGGAGGTCGGCGTCGTCGAGCCGGACGAGCGTCTCGCCCTGGCGCACGGCCTGCCCCGCCGAGGCGCTCACCGCGACGACGCGGCCGAGCACCTTCGAGGCGACGCGCGACTCGTAGACGGGCGCGATCGTGCCGACCGCGGCTTCCACGACGGGCACGGACAGGCGTCGCACCGCGACGAGGCTCACGCCGGCCGTGGAACGGCCCGCCAGCTCCGTCCGGCCCGACGGCACCTTGCCCTGGAGGTGCCCGGTCAGCCAGAGCATCATGACGACGACGAGCGTCGAGAAGGCAACGGCGGGTACCAGACGCCGCTGCGCCTCGGGCTTGGAACGTTCGATCGACATCGGCGCCTCCTTCAGTGGCGTGCCGGGGCCGGCCCGCTGCGGGACGGTCCTCCGGCGTTCACGTACGACCCGAGCGCGCGCCCCACGTCCACGGTGGCCTTCCGGAGCTCGAAGGCGGCGTCGGTACGCGCCATCCGCGCGTCGCAGAGCGCCTGCTCCGCTTCCAGGAGCGCCGCCAGCGTCGCCGCGCCGGCCTCCCGTTGCGCGGCACGCACCTTTCCCAGCTCCCGCGCGGCTTCGAGGCGCCGGTCGGACGCCGCGAGCCGCGCGCGGGCCTCGTCCACCCGGAGGGTGGCGCTCTTCACGTCGAGCTCCACCTCCAGCACGGTCCTGCGGTCCACCTCGCGGAGCTCGTCGAGCTCGGCCCGTGCCCTGGCCAGGCGCGCGCGCCGCGCGCCGCCGTCGAAGACCTCCCAGGAGAGGGCGACGCTCGCGCTCCACACCTTCTGATCGCGCGTGAGCTTCGGGAACGGATCGCCGTCCCGGAAGGAGCCCACGGACAGCGAGGCATCGAGGCGGGGCAGGAAGTCCGCCTTCGCCATCGACACGCCGAGCCGGCGCTGCTCGATCAGGAGGCGCGCCCGCGCCAGCTCCGGGCGCAGGCCCGGCGCCCGCGCGCGTCCGGCGTCGTGCCCGG
>CAYLNK010000219.1:0-7108 GCA_964384675.1 uncultured Holophagales bacterium
GCGACCAGCGCCGTGCGGTCGGGCGTGCCGAGGAGCGCGGCGACGTCCGGCGCCGTCACCCGGCCGCCGGTGCGCGCCACCGCCTGGTCGAAGAGGGACAGGCCGTCTCTCAGCGAGCCGGTCGCGGCCGCCGCCAGGGAGGAGAGCGCGGCGCGCTCCACCTGGCCCTCGGCTGTGGCGGCCGACGGGACGACGGTGAACCCTTCGCGCCGGGCGATCTCGGCCAGGCGTTCGGTGACCTCCTCGTCGGTCAGACGGCGGAAGTCGAAGCGCTGGCAACGCGACAGGATCGTGGCCGGGATCTTGTGCCGCTCGGTCGTCGCCAGGATGAAGACCGCGTGCGCCGGCGGCTCCTCGAGCGTCTTCAGCAGCGCCTGGAACGCGGCCGTCGAGATGGCGTGGACCTCGTCGATGATGAAGACCTTCCGGCGGTCTCTCACCGGCGCGTACGAGACGACCTCGATCAGGTCGCGCGCCTGGTCCACCTTGCCGTGCGTGGCCCCGTCGATCTCCAGGGCGTCCATCGAGCGGCCCTCCAGGATCTCGACGCACGATTCGCACGTCCCGCACGGCTCGGGGGTCGGACCGCTCGCCGTCCGGCAGTTGATGGCGGCGGCCAGGAGGCGGGCGCTCGTCGTCTTCCCCACGCCGCGCGGCCCGGAGAAGAGGTAGGCGTGCGCGAGCCGATCCTGGGAGACCGCGTTCGAGAGGGCGCGGACGATCTCCTCCTGGCCGACGACGTCCGCGAACGAACGGGGGCGCCACTTGCGTGCGAGGGGGAGGTAGGTCGAGCCGGTCATGGGAGGCGGGACGATACCCGAAGAGGCCTCCCGATTCCTCCGAGCCCCTCGATGAGTCCGGGTGATCCGCGGCGCACGGCCCGATCTCCTTAGTGCTGCTTCCTTCCGGACCTGACACGGTTCGAAGGAGGACGTCGCGCGGGACCCGGACTCATCCAGGGGCCGGGGGCGACGGATGGTAGCAGACGGGGTACTGTTGGGGCCTCGATGGCGCCGCTCCGGCTCTTCTTCCTCTGGCACTTCCACCAGCCGTGGTACGTCGATTTCGCCGGCAAGCCGGCACCCCTGCCGTGGGTGCGGCTCCACGCGCTCAAGGACTACGCCGATCTGCCGCGCCTGCTTTCGGAGGAGCCCCGGGTCCCCCACGTCGCCAACCTCGTCCCCGCGCTCCTCGACCAGATCGAGCTCCTCGCCGGCGGCGGCACCGACCTCTTCCTCGACATCGCACGGCAGCCGGCCGAGGAGTGGGACGCCGCGACCCGCCGCTTCGTCGTGACGAACTTCTTCTCCGTTCACCCCAGGGCGATGGCGCCGTTCCCGGGCTTCGTCGCGCTCGCTGCCCGCCAGGCCCGCGCGCTGAAGGCGGGCGGGGACGCCCTCGACCGGGAGTTCAGCTCCCAGGAGCTGCGCGACCTCGTCGTCTGGTTCCACCTCGCGTGGGAGGGGGAGCGTCTCTCCCGCGACCACACCCACGACCGGCTGAGGCGGCACGGCGCGCGTTTCAGCGAGGCGACGAAGGACGAGCTCCTCGCCCGCCAGGCGGAGTTCCTCCCCACCGTCCTTCCCGCCTGGAAGGAAGCGTTCGCCTCGGGTGTCGTCGAGGCGGCCACGAGCCCGTACCACCACCCGATCCAGCCCCTCCTCGTGACGAGCCTGGCGGCGCGCGAGGCCCTCCCGAAGCTGCCGCTGCCGCACCCGCTGTTCTCGCGGCCCGAGGACGCGCGCGCCCAGCTGAGCCTGGGCCTCGCGACGTTCGACCGGCACTTCGGATTCCGCCCCGCCGGCATGTGGCCGCCCGAGGGCTCGCTGTCCGAGGCCGCCCTCCGGCTGATGGCCGAGGCCGGCGTCCGGTGGGCCGCGTCCGACGAGGACGTCCTCCTCGGCTCGCTTCCGGCCGGACGCAAGGAATTCGGCTCGGCCGGCAGCCGGGCCCGCGCAATCTTCCGCCCGTATCGCCTCTCGGGAGGCGCGTCGCCCACCCTCTTCTTCCGCGACCGCCTCCTCTCCGACCGGATCGGCTTCTCGTACGCCACCTGGACCGCCGCCGAGGCCGCGGCCGACTTCGTGGCGCGCCTCCGGTCGATCCACGAGGCCGCGCCCGGCGCCGGCCTCGTCGTGCCGGTCATCCTGGACGGCGAGAACGCCTGGGAGTCGTATCCCGAGAACGGCGCGCCGTTCCTGCGGACGCTCGCCGCCGCGCTCGCGCGGGAGGCCTGGATCGAGGTGACGACGCCGTCGCGCGTGCTCTCGAGCGGCACGGCTCCGGCCCCCCTCGACCGGCTGACCGCCGGATCGTGGATCGGGGCGAGCTTCACGACCTGGATCGGCCACCCGTCGAAGAACCGCGCCTGGGAGCTCCTGTCCCACGCCTCGGAGACCCTCGGCCGCGAGCTCGACGTCGCACCGGTCGTCTCCCCCCTCGAGGTCGTCCGGGGACACGCCGGCGGACCGGCGGCCGCGCGCGCCGCCTTCCTCGCCGCCGAGGCGTCCGACTGGTTCTGGTGGTTCGGGGACGACCACTCCTCCGCGCAGGACCCGATCTTCGACGCGCTCTTCCGGAGCCACCTCTCCGGGGCATACCGGTGTCTGGGTCACGAGGTCCCCGCCGCGCTCGCCGAGGCGGTGGAGCGGGGCAAGGGGGCCGTCAAGGTCTTCGAGACGGCGCCCGTCTCCCCGACGATCGACGGAGCCCGCCCCGACTTCTTCGAGTGGCTCGGCGCCGCTCGCTATACGTCCGAGGGACAGGGAGCGATGAGCCGGAGCGCCGGCCTCGTCAAGCAGCTTCTCTTCGGGACCGACGCGGCCGAGCGGACCCTCTACCTGCGCCTCGACCCGGCGACGCCCCCGGCCTCGACCGCGTTTCACGGGATGACCGCGCGCCTGCAGCTCCCGGCGCTCCCCGAGGGGAGCGGCGTGGCGACGTTCGACGTCCCGCTCGGAGGCGCGACCGCTGGGCCGGTCCGCGCCGCCGTCGACCGGATCGTCGAGCTCGCGGCGGCCTCGACCGCGCGCGACGGGATCCACGCCTTCCGGCTCGTCCTGCTGGACGCGGCGGGCCACGAGCTCGAGGCCTTCCCGCCCGACGGATTCGTCCGGTTCCGGCGCGCCGCCGGCGACTGGTCGGCATGACCCGGGCGGCCCATAGAATGCGCGAGCCGTGAGCGAGCTGCGCCACGATCCCCTGAGCCGCCGCTGGGTGATCATCGCCGGAGAGCGGGCCCCGCTTCCCGAGGACTACCCGGTCCCGGCCCCCTCCCGCACCGATCCCGCCAGCTGCCCGCTCTGCGAGGGGCACGAGGGACGCACGTCGCCGGAGATCGATGCCGTGAGGGGTGACACCGCCCCGAACGGACCCGGCTGGCGGGTCCGCGTCGTCCCCAACCGGCGCCCCGTGCTGGCGATCGAGGGCCAGCCGGACCGGCGGGGCGTCGGCGTCTACGACCGGATGCACGGGATCGGCGCGCACGAGCTGATCGTGGAGTCCCCCCGGCACGACGTGGCGCTGCAGGAGCTTCCGCCCGCGGACCTCGCCGCCGTGATCGGCGTCTTTCGCGCCCGGATCGCCGACCTCCACCGCGACACGCGTTTCAAGTACGTCCTGCTCTCCCGCAACCACGGCGCCGCCGCGGGAGCGCTGCTGTCGCACCCGCACTCGCAGCTCATCGCGACCCCGGTCACGCCGCACGCCGTGGCGGTGGAGCTCGACTCGAGCCGCCTCCACCACCACGTCAAGGAGCGGTGCCTGCTGTGCGACATCGTCGCCCAGGAGATCGAGGACGGGCGGCGCATCGTCTCCCTCACCGACGACTTCGTCGCCTTCTGCCCGTACGCCTCGCGCTTCCCGTTCGAGGTGACGCTCGCGCCGCGCGGACACTCCCACGACTTCGGCCAGATCCCCGACGGACGGCTCCCGTCGTTCGCCGCCGCGCTCGCCGACGTGCTCTCGCGCCTGACCGCGCTGCTGCGCGACCCCCCGTACAACCTCGTCCTCCACTCGGCGCCGAACATCAACGTCCGTCCGAAGCGGTCCGGCTACTTCTCGACGCTCGAGGACGACTGGCACTGGCACGTCGAGATCCTGCCCCGCCTGTCGCGGGTGGCCGGCTTCGAGTGGGGCTCGGGCCTGCACGTCAACACCATGCCGCCCGAGGAGGCGGCCCGCATGCTCCGCGAGATCACCGACCTGTGACCGAGAAGACACGTTTCCTCCTGGTGCTCCACGGCCACCTCCCGGACGTGGTCGGGCACGGGACCTGGCCGCACGGCGCCAACTGGCTCTACGAGGCCGCGGCCGAGTGCTACCTGCCGTTCCTCCGCAACGTCCACCGTCTGCTGGCCGAGGGGATCCCGGTGCGGGCGACGGTGGGCATCACGCCTGTCCTCGGTGAGCAGCTCCTCGATCCGCGATTCGCCACGGGCCTGCGCTGGTACCTCAGGCAGCGGGCGCGCGCGGCGGCCGAGGACCGCGAGTACTTCACGAAGGCGAGGAAGCCCCGCCAGGCCCAGCTCGCCGAGAGCTGGCGCCTGATCTACGGGCGCCTCCGCGAGGAGTTCGAATCGCTCCCCGGGCACGACCTCCTGGCCGCGTTCCGGAGGCTGGCCGATGCCGGCGTCCTCGAGCCGATCGCCTGCGCGGCGACGCACGGCTTCCTGCCGCTCCTGCCCGACGACCGGGCGATCGAGCGGCAGCTCGACGTGGGCCTCGCGGCGCACGCCCGCCACTTCGGGAAGCCGGCGAAAGGGATCTGGATCCCCGAATGCGCGTACCGCCCCGGCGGGGCCTGGACGTCGCCCGCCGACGGGCACGTCGAGGAGCGCAAGGGGATCGAGGAGCTCCTGGCCGCGCGCGGCGTCGAGTTCTTCTTCGTCGAGACCCACCTGGTGCGGGGTGGCGTGACCTATCCCGCGTACGGAGGCCGCGTCGAGCGGGACGAGAACGGCGGCACGCCGTACCGGATGCACGTCGTAAAGACGAAGGAGTCGGGACGCCCGGTCGCGGTCCTGGCGCGCGATCCGCTCTCGTCGGAGCAGGTCTGGTCCGGGAAGGTCGGATACCCGGGCGACGGCCGCTACCTGGAGTTCCACAAGAAGAAGGAGCACTCCGGGCACCGCTACTGGCGCGTGACGGACTCGCGCCTCGACCTGCCGGAAAAGCTCCTCTACCACCCCGAGGTGATCGGCGACGCGCTCCGCTCGCACGCCTCGCACTTCGTGTCGCTCCTCGAGGCGATGGGGCCGCTCTCCGACGGGAGCCCGGCGGTCGTGGTCGGCATGTTCGACTTCGAGCTGTTCGGCCACTGGTGGTTCGAGGGGCCGGACTTCCTGCAGGAGGTCTTCCGCCGGATCGCGGTGAGCCCGAACGTCGAAGCGGTCACCGTCTCCGAGGCGCGCGCCCAGACGCCGCCGAGCCAGGTGATCGAGATGCCGCCGGGCACCTGGGGGCGGAACGGCACCTTCGAGGTGTGGTGGAACGAGCACACCGTCGGCTTCTGGAAGCTCGTGACGGACGCGGAGGCCCGGATGGAGGCGTTCGAGTCGAGACCCGACCCGATCCCGCCCCGCCTCCTCGCCGCCCTGGAGCGGCAGATCCTCCTCCTGCAGTCGTCCGACTGGCCGTTCCTGATCGACAACGCCGTGTCGCGCGACTACGCCGAGGAGCGGGTGACCCGGCACGCCACCGACTTCGACGCCCTCGCCACCATGGCGGAATCCGGGCTCGTGGACGAGGCCGCGCTCGACGAGATCACCCGCCGCGACCACCTCTTCGCCGAGGAGCTCGGGGACGCGTCGAACGTCGCCGAGGTCCTGGCGCGACGCCCGCCGCCCCGCCCGAGGCCCGCCTCCGAGGCCTCCACCGCCGGAACGGACGCGCCGTCCTCGCCGGCACCGCCCGCCAGCGGGCCGGACTTCGAGATCCGCCAGGCCGAGCCTCGGCCGACGATGAGCGTCCGCGGACGCGTCGAGCGGGCGGAGATCACGACCGGGATCCGGGACCTCCTCCTGGCGGCGGGCCGTGCCGCGGCGGCGGCCGGCGCCCGGACGGGCCGGCCGTTCACGCGATACCACGCGGACCTCGGCCCGGCCGTCGACCTCGAGGGGGGGCTCTTCGTCGAGGCCCCGTTCGACGGGTCGGGGCTCCTGCCCGGCGGAGACGTCGCGGTGGCGGTCCACCTCGGCCCTTACGAATCGCTCGACGAGACGAGCCGCGCCCTCGCCCGGTGGGCCGAGGGGCGCGGACGGACCGGGAGCGGGCCGGGCTGGCAGGTCTACGTCACCGACCCGGGTCAGGAGCCGGACCGGTCTCTCTGGCGCACCGACGTCTTCCTCCCTCTCGCGCCGGCGGAGCCGGTCGCCGACGAAGGGGAAGACGAGGGCGACGAGCCGTAGCGCTCAGTTCAGGAACGTCGCGAGGATCTTCATCTTGGCGGCCTTCGGCCAGTCGACGGTCTTCACCTTCATCGGGAAGCTGATCGTGTCGTCCGACGTCTTGGCGTCGAGGGCGCCTGTCCGTCCCCCCTCCGCGACCACGCCGCCGTCGGCGTCGAGCAGCAGGGCCCGCAGCTTGACCTTGTGCTTGAAGTAGTCGTCGTTGGTGTACCGGAAACGGATGAGGACGAAGGTCAGGTCCTTCGGGTCCTTCTCGGAGGCTTCCTTCACGTCGGCGGGCTGGGGGTCGTTCTGCGACTCGACCAGCTTCAGGCTCGCCTTCTCGAAGTTCAGTGTGAGCGGGATCGAGTTCTGGCGCGGCACGTCGACCACCTGCTCCAGGTGGGCTCCCGCGGCCTGGGCAGCGGGCGCGCAGAGGGCGGTGAAGACCAGGAGGGCGGCGGAGAGAGCGAGTCGGGTTCGCGGCATCGGGTCCGGCTCCTTTCGGGGAGAAGTGCTGTTTTCCCCGGAAAACTCCCGGCCGGGGTTGACGGATCCGGCCGTTCGTAGCAAGTTACGCCTCCCCCACTCGAGCGGACAGGTGTCCGAGTGGTTTAAGGAGCACGGTTGGAAGCCGTGTGTAGCCGAGAGGTTACCGTGGGTTCGAATCCCACCCTGTCCGCCAGTAGTGTCTCGCGAAATAGGCCAGCGTCCGCCAGGCG
>CAYLNK010000219.1:7208-11349 GCA_964384675.1 uncultured Holophagales bacterium
CCCAGGGTCCCGCTGAGGCGGGACCCGAGAAGAACCAGCCTTCGAATCCCACCCGTGATCGGGCCACCGATCCCACCCTGTCCGCCAGTAGTGTCTCGCGAAATAGGCCAGCGTCCGCCAGGCGGACTGGGTGGGTGAGAACCCACGCCCAGGGTCCCGCTGAGGCGGGACCCGAGAAGAACCAGCCTTCGAATCCCACCCGGGATCGGGCCACCGATCCCACCCTGTCCGCCAGCACGGACGGAGCTGTCGCCCGAAGGGCAAACCCCGGCGGTCCCCAGGCTCGCGTCAGTCCAGGGCCTTCCGCAACCGGATCAACCCCTGCCGGATCCGCGTCTTGATCGTTCCGAGCGGCTGCTTGAGCCGCTCCGCGATCTCCACGTGTGTGAGGCCCTCGAAGAACGCCAGCTCGATCGCCTCCCGCTGAGCGCCGGGGAGGGTCCCCAGGATTTCCCGGACGTTGTCGCGCGCCTGCCGGAACGACGCCACCTGGTCCGGCGGGGCCTCCTCGTCGAGCGGATCGAGGTTCACCTCCGGGTCGTCGAACGAGATCGTCCGATCCTCGCGGCGGCGCCGGGCCCGAAGCCGGTCGATCGCGCGGGACCTGGCCAGCGTGAAGATCCACGCCGGCGGTCCACCGCGCGAGGGATCGTAGCGGTCCGCCTGCCGCCAGACCTGCCAGAAGACGTCGAGCGCGACGTCCTCGGCTTCCTCGGCGTTCTGCAGGACCTTCCAGACGAGCGAGTAGACCGGGGACGAGTAACGAGCGTAGAGGGTGTCGAGGGCCGCCGAGTCACCTCGTCTGATGCGGTCGAGAAGCGCGAGGTCGACGACCGCGTCTTCCTTCGCCTCGACGGGATCCCTCGGCGGTGCGGCGCCTTTCATCGGCGAGCTCCAGAGTAGCAGGGGCGCCCGCCCTTCCGGCCCGGGCCCGTCCTCGCCTATACTCCGCCGCCCCCGGGGTCCGGGCGCTCTTTCCGACGACGTGGTGAGGTGCTGGAGCGGTTGATCAGGCCAGTCTCGAAAACTGGTGTACCGGAGACGGTACCGTGGGTTCGAATCCCACCCTCACCGCCAGCGTCGGAGGCGCCTGCGGACGAGGAGACACCTTGGGCCGTCCCGATCCCCATCCCCGCGCGGTGCTCGAGGTCCTTCACCGGCGCGGTCCACAGACCCGGATCGCCGTCGTCGGCGCGAGCAACAACCCGTCCAAGTACGGCAACGTCATCGTGCGCAACCTCGTCGCCAAGGGCTACACGGTCCTGCCCGTCAACCCGCGGGAGACGACGATCGCCGGCCTGCGCGCCTATCCAGACCTCGCCTCGGTCCCCGGCCCGGTGCACCTCGTCGACGTCGTCACGCCCCCGGAGGTGTCGACCGGGATCGTCGAGCAGGCCGCGCGGCTCGGTCTTCCGGCCCTCTGGCTCCAGGACGGCAGCTACGACGACGCCACCCTCGCCGCCGTCGAGAAGGCCTCGATCCCCACCGTCTACGAGGCCTGCATCATGGTCGCCAGCGGCTTCCGCCAGTAGCCCTGAGCCTGTAACGGCTGAATCGACAGCGCCTGCTCGGCCCTCGGCAGTGGCGCCGTCGGCGTTGCGCCGACTGGCGTGGAGCCAGCTACGGCCTGTGTCGGCGCGCCTTGCCATCGCGAGCCGATAGCCGTCGCCTCCACGGTCGCTGCAATCGGTACGGGAGACTAGGCCATCACGGCCAGTGTGCCGAAGAACGGCGCCGCGAGCGCCTCGTCGCCCGCGACGTCGGCCTGCGCCCGTGCGGGCTCCGGCGCGAGGCCCTTCGTCAGGAGCAGCCAGGCCGTCTCCTCGGAGAGCGCGATCGAGGCCGCCGGCGCGACGGCCTCGCCACGGCACAGGGTCCAGCCCGTCTCCTGGCGGACGAGCGAGAACGGATAGGTTTCCCGTCCGGCGATCCGGATCCCGAGCGACGTGCCCGGCGCGGCGGAGACGTCGCGGTACCGGTGCGGCAGCGCGCGAAGGAACGTCTCGAGCACGGGCCCCGAGAGCGAGGGATCGTCGAGCGGCGGGGCGCCGACGGCGAGCCGGATCTGCTGCTGGTGGTGCCACCGCTCGGTCAGCTCGCGCGCCACGTCGAACCAGACGGCCGAGCGCTCCTCCCCCGCCCACGCGACGCCGATCGCCGCTGGAGCCTCGCCGTCGAGAGACGTCAGGAACGCGGCGAGCGGCGGCTCCGCCAGCGCCAGCAGCTCCACGAGGAGCGCGGGGCTGATCCGGCGCATCGCCACGACCCAGTCCCGGTTGAGACCGTTCAGGAAGGCGACGAGCTCTCCGTACGACGTGATCGGCGCCGGCGGACCGGGCGGCCGATGCCCGTCGCGGCCGGCCGAGATTCGCCGGAGAGCCGTGTCGAGGAGGTGCGCCGCGACGTCACGCACGGTCCAGCCCGGACACACGGTGGGACGCTCCCAGTCGGCCGGCAAAAGGCCGCCGAGGAGCGAGAGCAGCTCGCGACCGAGCGGCGCGAAGAGGGCGGCGGTGTCGAGGTGTGGCGCGGGCTCGGGCCCGTTCGCGCCGCGCGTGTCGTGAGTCACCGCTCGAGCCTATCCTGATCCCCGTGCTCGAATCACTCGCGGCGATCGGGCTGGCGGCGTTCCTGGCGGGACCCGCCCCCATCTGGACGGAGCCTCGCACCGGGATGACGTTCGTCCTGGTGCCCCCGGGTCGCTTCACGATGGGCTCCCCGGCCGCCGAGCCCGGGCGGGAGACAGAGGAGGCGGCACACGGGGTGACGCTCACCCGCGGCTTCTACCTGGGCCGCTTCGAGGTGACACAGGCGGAGTGGCGCGCCGTGATGGGCACGAGCCCGAGCCGCTTCGCGGGCTGCGACCGGTGTCCGGTGGAGAGGGTCACCTGGCACGACGCGAAGGCGTTCCTCCTTCGGCTCGGCCGGCTCGTGCCCGGCGAGCGCTTCCGCCTGCCCACCGAGGCGGAGTGGGAGTACGCGTGCCGCGCGGGGACGACGACGCCGTTCCAGACCGGCGCCTCCCTCGACGCCCGCGGCGCGAACGTGGACGGACGGTATCCGTACGCGTCGGGCCCGAGCAGCCGATTCCGCGGCCGGACCGCGCCCGTCGGCCGCTACCCGCCGAACGCCTGGGGCCTCTTCGACCTGCACGGCAACGTCTGGGAGTGGACGGAGGACGATCACTGCCCGTACGCGGAAGGGCCCGCCGTCGACCCGCTCGGGCGCTGCGGCTCCGGGCTGAAGGTGATCCGCGGCGGCAGCTGGGCCTTCGACGTGGGAAGCGCCCGCTCGGCTCTGCGGTATACGCACGCACCGGCCGATCGCGGCTACAGCCTCGGGTTCCGGGTCGTGCGCGAGAAGCCCGACTAGCCGTCTGATCGGTCCCTGTCCTGAACGAACGAGCCGAGTTTTCTCATGCGACCTTGCGAGCGGGAAAGGCCTGGGCGAGGAGGAGATCGAGCTGGCGCTCCACCCTGGAGAGGGCAGCGGAGAGCTGGGGCTGAGGGTCGGTGACGCCATCGGGAAGAAGAGCTCGATGGGCGGGGCGGAACACCCTGGCGTCGAGCCGTGCGAAGAGGCGAGAGAGCTTCCAGCCGTAGGGTGTGACGACATGGCGGTTGGTGCCGGGCTCCTTAGACGATCCCCTTTCGGCAGAGGCGTCGCAGGTCGTAGCTGGCCTGGGTGGCGCGGTACGGTCCGGATGCGGGGCCGGGCAGATCGGTGACGAGGGCGCGCAGGTCGTGGTTGCGGAAGCCGTGGAGCAGGTGAGTGAAGACGGTGAGGGCCAGCACGAGGGCCATCACCCTGGGGTCGCCGAATCGCAGGCCCGGCGCCTCTTGACCGTCGTCGGTGACGGTAGGCTGCACCACTCGCTGGATGCTGTCGGCGGACAGACCAGAGTTCTGGCTGACACGCTCGACCTCGAGGAGGCGCCGGTTACTGCGCGGCCCGTCCGGCCCGCGCCAGAGACCTCGGCCGCCGCCGGTGGCGCCGGCCAACTGGTTGATGTGGCGACCGAGCTGCTGGAGGTAGGCGAAGTTCGACAGACCTTTGTTGAGGGTGAAGCCGCCCGGATCGCGGAACGTGGTCTCGGTTCGCAGCCCGCGGCCTTCCTTGAAGTACTGCTTCAGGTCGGTGC
>CAYLNK010000220.1:0-11312 GCA_964384675.1 uncultured Holophagales bacterium
CGCCGGCCGCCACGCCGGCGCCGGCGCCCGGGGCCGCGCCGGCGGCCCCCGGCTTCATGGACCTGATCGAGGAGGTCCGCGTCGACGGCTCGCACCTGACCGCCTTCGCCGGCCGGCGGCTCGCGTTCGGGAAGGTCCTGGCGTTCGAGGTCGCGGAGGGAGGCGAGCCGTTCCGTCTCGACGTCGATTCGCTCCGGTTCCGTCCGGAGAGGTCCGCATCGGCGGCGACCGGAGAGACCAGGGCCCCGGCCACCTACCGGGTCCGCGGCGGCCTCGCGGGCCGGCTCGCCAAAGGCGAGCTCGCGTGGGGCCCGGACCGGATGGCTTTCGCCTCGGGAGAGCTCGCCGGCGGCCGCTTCGAGCTGGACTCGGAAGGAACGGCCTCGGTCACCGCCTCGCTGCTCGCCCTGCGCCTCGCGGAGGGGCGTTTTCGGGCTCCGGTCGGCGTCACCGTGGACCTCGCCGACGGATCCTCCTTCGCCGCACACGACCTCTCGTGGTCCGGCGGGAAGCTCTCGGCCCTCGTCGACCTCGACGTCTCGGGAAAGACCGGTTCGTTCGCACGCCAGGGGAGCCGCCTGACCCTCCGGGACGCCCGCGTCAGATGCCAGGGCCTGAGGATCGCCGCGAACCGGGCGAGCGGCACGGTCGACCTGGAGTTCGACTACACCCTCCTCTACCCGCTGTCGGTGAAGTACCCGATGCCGGGGCTCGAGGAGCGGCGCGTCCCCCTCGAGTTCCGCGGGCCGTTCACGGCACGCATCGACCTCGACGACGTCGGCGGCGACGACGGGAAGGCGTCGGGCGTCTATCGCTTCGAGGCCCCGTGGGCGCCCGTCGAGAAGGCGGCGTTCGAGGTGCTCCGCGCGCGCTGGCGGCAGGACGTGCCCGGCGTGAGGATGGTCGCGATCGAGCTCGAGCCGGAGCGCTTCGTGCCGTGCGGCGGCGACTGCTTCCTGGCCCGCTTCCGGGTCAAGGTCGAGAAGGAGGTCACGAAGAAGCGGCGCCTCACGCTGGACTGCGTGCCCGAGGGGTCGGCGAGCCTCGTCGTGGACAAGGAGTCGCGGACGTTCCTGCTCCACGGCGTGAAGATCCGGCCCCAGTGCAAGGGGCTCCTCGGCAAGGTCGTCGACCTGATCGCCCCGCTCCTCACGAAGAGCTACGAGGACCTCGTCCTCTTCAAGCTGCCCGAGGACGCTCCGTTCTCCATCGACGCGGTGACGAGCCGCGAGGACTCGATCGAGGTGTCGGGCCGGCTGGCCTGGGAGGCGTCCGCTGCGGCGGGCCCGACGGCGAAGTAGCCGTCAGAGGGTCCCGGGGCGCGAGCGCTCGATCCCCTGCAGCACCCGGTCCAGGGCGTCCACGAAGCGGGCGCAGGTGGGGAACCGGCTCGCCCTGTCCTTCTCCATCGCCTTCAGGAGGATGTAGTCGACGCCGCGGTGGAGCTGCGGCTTGAGCGTCGAAGGCAGGAGCGGCTCCTCGAACAGCGTCTTCGTCATCACCAGGAACATCGAGTTGGCGTCGAAAGGCGGCTGCCCCGTCAGCAGGTAGTAGGCGAGGACGCCGAGCGCGTACTGGTCCGAACGCCCGTCCAGCTCCTCGCCGCGCAGCTGCTCGGGCGACATGTAGATCGGTGTCCCGACGATCGTCCCGGCGACGGTCAGGGACTCCCCGCCCCGCTCCGCCTTGGCGATCCCGAAGTCGGCCAGGAGCACGCGGCCGGTCCGGTCGAAGAGGACGTTCGCCGGCTTGACGTCCCGGTGGACGACGCCCTCCGAGTGAGCGAAGTCGAGGGCGGAGGCGATGGAGCGGAGCCACCCGAGCGCCGTCGGCAGGTCGACCCCGCCGCGAGCCCGCTCGCGAAGCGTCCCCCCGGTGAGGAGCGGCATCACGATGTAGACGTGCCCCTCGACCTTCCCGAAGTCGTAGATCGGGAGGATGTTCCCGTGCTCGAGCTGCGCCGTGATCCGGGCCTCGCGGAAGAAGCGCTGCAGGTACGTGGGGTCGGTGCCGTAGGTCTCCGAGATCACCTTGAGGGCGACCTGCCGGCCGAGCGACTGGTCGAGGGCCTTCCACACCTCGGCCATCCCCCCCGCGCCGACGCGGCTCATCAGGAGGTATCTCCCGAGCTCGGCGCCGCCTTCGAGGATCAACCCGCCCTCCCCGCGTCCGATGTTACGGCCGATGCATCTGCGTCATGGCAGCGACGGGGACCGGCTCCGCAACATAACCTGGGCGCGTGTCCCCGCCGACCCACGGCGCGGGCACGGCCGCCGGAAAGGACGGGAGGGTCATGACGATCGCGCTCGAGAAGAAGGCCGATCTCGCCGGTCCCGGGATCGGAAGCTACGAAGAGGTGGAACGGGTCCTGCCCCGCGATTACCACGCGCTGCTCTCCCAGAAGGAGACCCAGCGCGCCATCGCGGCCTTGAAACGCTTCATCGAGGACCGCCTCTGCCGGGAGCTCTCTCTCATGCGGGTGGAGGTGCCGCTCCTCGTCGACGCCGAGAGCGGGCTGAACGACTACCTGGACCGGGACGGCTCCCGCGGGCCGGTCGGGTTCCACATCAAGAACGACCACGATCGCCACCCGATCGACGCCCAGGTGGTCCAGGCGGCCACCAAGTGGAAGAGGTTCGCCCTGAAGCAGCTCGGGATGGAGGTGGGCGAGGGGCTCGTCACCGACATGCGGGCCGTGCGGAAGGACTACTTCCTCGACCACGACCACAGCGCCTACGTCGACCAGTGGGACTGGGAGAAGGTGATCACCGCGGAGCAGCGGAGCCTCGCCTTCCTCCGGGGCACCGTCGAGCGGATCTGGAAAGTGATCAAGGACGCCGAGAACCTGGCGCTCGACCTCTTCCCCGCGCTGGACGACCCGCGCTACCCGCGCCTCCCCGAGACGATCACCTTCATGCACGCCGAGGACCTTCTGGAGAAGTTCCCGGACCTCCCGCGGAAGGCGCGCGAGACCGCGATCCTCCAGGAGTACCCGGCGCTCTTCCTGTACGGCATCGGCTGGACCCTCGCCGACGGCTTCCCGCACGAGATGCGCGCGGCGGACTACGACGACTGGGTCACCGAGACGACGTCCTGGGACGGCCGCCCGATGCACGGGCTGAACGGCGACATCCTCGTCTGGAACCCGGTCACGCGCCGCCGCCACGAGCTGTCGTCGATGGGGATCCGCGTCAACTCCGAGACCCTCGTCCGCCAGCTGGAGATGACGGGCCAGCTCGACTTCCTCAAGTTCCCGTACCACCAGTCGATCCTGGACGGCACCTTGCCGCTCTCGATCGGAGGCGGCATCGGGCAGTCCCGCACCTTGATGCTCCTCCTCCGGAAGGCGCACCTGGGAGAGGTCAGCGTCAGCGTGTGGCCGAGCGTCCTCAAGGAGATGTGCGCGCGCCATCACATCCCCGTCCTTTCGTGACGGAGAAAGGAGGCCGGTCATGCCCGTGAAGAAGCTCAAGGAGTTCCTGGACGCGAGGAAGGTCCGTTACGTCACCATCACCCACTCGAAGGCTTACACTGCCCAGGAGGTCGCCGCCTCGGCTCACGTGCCAGGCAAAGAGATGGCAAAGACGGTGATGGTCAAGGTCGACGGGAAAATGGCCATGGCGGTCCTGCCGGCCTCCTGCCGGGTCAGCCTCCTGATGCTGCGCGAGGTGACCGGCGCCAAGGACGTGGTCATCGCGACGGAGCAGGAGTTCAAGGCGCTCTTCCCGGAGTGCGAGGCGGGGGCCATGCCCCCGTTCGGCAACCTGTGGGGCTTCGACGTGTACGTCGCCTCGCGCCTCGCGGAGGACGACGAGATCGTCTTCAACGCCGGCACCCACACCGAGCTGATCCGGCTCGCGTACAAGGATTTCGAGCGAATCGTCCACCCGAAGGTCGTAGAGTTCTCCGTCCGGTGACGGCAATCCTCCGAGTCGAAAGGAAAGAAAGAGAATGAAGAAAGCGAAGTCGGTCCTCCTCCTCCTCGGGACGCTCGCCACGAGCACCGCCCTCCTCGCCAACGTCGCCAACCAGAAGGCGTTCGTCGAGAAGTACCCCGACGCGAAAGCCAAGCTCGGGAAGTGCTCGACCTGCCACGTCAAGCCCCTTCCGAAGAAGGAAGACCACGAAGGCAACGCCTACGGGAAGGACCTCGTCGCCAAGGCTCTCATCGATCCGAAGGCGGCGGTGAAGGCCTACGACTTCGCTAAGGTCGAGGCTCTCGACAGCGACGGCGACGGCGTCAAGAACGTCGACGAGATCAAGGCTGGCACGAACCCGGGAGATCCCGCCTCCAAGTAGACCGAGGTCCTGGAGCCCCGGCGGACGGGAGCAGGCGGGGGGCTCGAGCCCCCCGCCTTTTTCTTGGGCGTGTGGTCCATCTGCACCATGGCACGGCCCCCCCTCCAGAGCGCACCTTCGTGCATCCGCAGGGAGGTCCGATGACCGAGCGCGATCCCCTCGAGGGGCGTAGACATCTCGTACGCATGGCGGGCCTGCTCCTCGCCGGCGTCGCCCTCTTCGTCGTCCTTCGCGGCCTCGCGATCCCCAAGGGGTTCGGGGTCTACGGGCACTACCGCGCCGGAGCGCTCGCTCTCAACCGCGCGCGCGAGCCGGTCTTCGCCGGGCGGGCGGCGTGCCTCGACTGCCACTCCGACGTTTCGGACGGGCAGAAGGGGAGCCGCCACGCCACGGTGGGCTGCGAGGCGTGCCACGGGGCGCTCGCCAGGCATGCCGCCGCGCCGGACAAGGCGGCTCCGAAGAAGCTCGACGAGAAGGCTCTCTGCCTCTCCTGCCACGCGGCGCGGGTCGGCAAGCCAGCCGCGTTCAAGAAGATCGACCCGAAGGAGCACTTCGACGGCGAGGCGTGCGGCTCGTGCCACGACAAGCACGCCCCTCTGAACGGTCCGGCGGGCAAGGCCCCCGCCGCACCGCCGGCCCCGGCTTCAGCCCCGGCCACCACGACCCAAGGGAGGCCCTGATGGAGACCACCCGTCGCGCCTTCGTGTCGAAGACCGGGGCGTTCCTCATGCTCACTCCCGCGGCGGCGATCGCGCTGGAGCACATGCTCCTCGGCAGCGACGAGCCGATGCCCGCCAAGTACGACGCCGCCCTCCACTGGTGGGGGATGGCGATCGACGTCGAGAAGTGCATCGGCTGCGGGAGCTGCGTCAGGGCCTGCAAGACCGAGAACGACGTCCCGCTGGAGTCGGCGTACTTCCGGACGTGGGTGGAGCGCTATCACGTTCCGGGGGGCGCCGCGGAGATCCCCGAGGTCGACTCGCCCAACGGCGGGTACGACGGCTTCCCGGAGAAGTACAGGCCCGACGACGGCGCCAAGAGCTTCTTCGTCCCGAAGCTCTGCAACCAGTGCGAGCACTCCCCGTGCACGCAGGTCTGCCCGGTCGGCGCCACGTTCGAGGCGCCGGACGGCGCCGTGCTCGTCGACCCCGAGTACTGCCTCGGCTGCCGGTACTGCATCCAGGCGTGCCCGTACGGCTGCCGCTACCTCCACCCCAAGAAGAACGTCGTCGACAAGTGCTCGCTCTGCTACCACCGGATCACCCGGGGCCTCACCACCGCCTGCTGCGAGGCGTGCCCGACGGGCGCCCGGCAGCTCGGCGACCTGAAGGACCCCAAGGACCCGATCCACGAGTTCTTGAGGACGCACAAGGTGCAGGTGCTCAAGCCCCAGATGGCGACCGGCTCGAAGACCTGGTACGCGGGCCTCGACGGCTCGGTGAGGTGACCCGATGACCGATGCCGTCCACCTCTTCGAAGGCTTCCTCTACCCGAACGAGGTGGAGCTCCAGTGGAGCCTCCTCATCGTCCTCTACCCGTTCATCACGGGCCTGGTCGCGGGAGCGTTCATCCTCGCCTCGCTCGAGCGCGTCTTCCGCGTCGAGGCGGTGAAGCCGACCTACCGGCTCGCCCTCCTGACCGCCCTGGCGTTCCTCCTCGTGGCCCCGCTGCCCCTGCAGCTCCACCTGGGCCACCCGGAGCGCTCGCTCGAGATGTACATGACGCCGCACACCAGCTCGGCGATGGCGATGTTCGGCTTCGTCTACCTTTGGTACCTCCTCGCCGTCCTCGTCCTCGAGATCTGGCTCGAGTACCGGAAGGAGATCGTCCTGACGATGCGGGCCAGCACCGGCTGGCGCAAGCGTCTCTACGGGGCGATGGCGCTCGGCGTCGACGACGTGAGCGAGGCCTCGCTCCGGACCGACGACCGGACCGGCTACTTCCTGACGATGATCGGCATCCCGTCCGCGTTCCTCCTCCACGGGTACGTCGGCTTCATCTTCGGCTCGATCAAGGCGAACCCCTGGTGGTCGACGCCGATGATGCCGATCGTCTTCCTCTTCTCGGCCATCGTCTCGGGGATCGCCCTCGTCCTCCTGATGTACATGGGCGTGTCGCTCCTGCACCGCCGCCCGATCGACATGCCGTGCGTCGATACGATCGCGAAGTACCTCCTCTACGCGTTCATCGTGGACTTCACGCTCGAGGGCATCGACCTCCTCCACCGGATGTACGAGGCCGACGAGTCGTTCAAGAGCCTCGACTTCATGGTCCACACACGGCTCTTCGTGTCGCAGATCGTGCTGCAGGTCATCCTGGGCGGACTGTTCCCGATCTTCCTCCTGGCCCTCACCCAGGTCCTCCAGCTGACCGACGCGGCGCGCAAGGGGATCTACGTCCTGGCCGGCTCGCTGACCCTGATCGGGATCTTCGCCATGCGCTGGAACGTCGTCATCGGCGGGCAGCTGTTCTCCAAGAGCTTCCTCGGCTACGCGACGTACAAGCTGGAGTTCGCCTCGCGCGAGGGGCTCCTTCCGGCGATCCTGCTCATGATCCTGCCGTTCGGGATCCTCTGGGGGCTCGTGAAGCTGCTGCCGCCGTGGCCCGAGCCGGCGGCGGAGCCGGCCCCGCCCCCGGAGGCCTGAGTCCGGATCCGTGCGAACGGACCCGCGGGATCACGGGCGGGCGAGAGGGGTTCGATGGCAAGGCGGAGGAGCGAGGCGACCGAGGCGTGGCAGCGCCACGCCGCAGGGTGACCGAGCGAACGACAACGCCGCCAGCGGGCCCCTATCGCCCGCCCCATAGTTCAGATGATGGATGGACCGGCCCCCGCCCACCCTCGATAGTGAGGGCGGGCGGGCCCCGCATGCACGGCATCCCCTTTCACCGGCGCCTCGGGTTCAAGCTGGCCATGGCGGCCGCCGGGGTGACGTTCCTCCCGATCGCGCTCCTCTGCGTCCTCTCCATCCGGGCGGAGCGACAGGGCCAGATCACCCTGGTCCTCCGGGGGGCCGAGGGGTTCTCCGAGATGATCCGCTCGAGCACCCACGAGCTGATGCTCGACGGGCAGCAGGACCTCGCCTACCAGCTGATGCGGAGCATCGGGCGTCAAGCCGGGGTCGCCCAGGTCCGGGTCTTCGACAAGACGGGGCGGATCGTCTTCTCGACGCGCGATGTGGAGCAGGGGACGTCCGTCGACCTGAAGGCCGAGGCGTGCTACGCCTGCCACGCCGAGAAGAAGCCCCTCGCCCGGCTCTCGATGGCCTCCCGCAGCCGCATCTACCAGAACGGCGGCCATCGCGTCCTCGCCATGGTCACGCCGATCTACAACGAGCCGGCCTGCTCCTCGGCGGCCTGCCACGTCCACCCCCCGGAGAAGAGCGTCCTCGGCGTCGTCGACGTCGGCATCTCGCTCGCCGAGGTGGATGCCGGGATCGCCCAGCAGGCGCGCCGGACCGTCTTCCTTTCGGTCCTCACCCTGGTCGGCCTCGCGGCCCTGGTCGTCGCGGCCGTGAGTCGGCTCGTCTTTCGCCCCGTCGCCACGATGGTGGCGGCGACCCGGCGCGTCTCACAGGGCGACCTCTCGGTCCCGGTGCCGGTGCAGTCGGTGGACGAGCTCGGGATCCTGCAGGCCTCCTTCAACGACATGAGCGCGTCGCTGGCGACGGCCCGGAGCGAGCTGCAGCAGCTGGCGGAGGGTCTGGAACGCCAGGTCGAGGAACGCACCGAGGCGCTGCGCAACGCGCAGGAGGTCATGGTCCAGAGCGAGCGGCTGACGTCGCTCGGGAAGCTCTCGGCCTCGATCGCCCACGAGATCAACAACCCGCTGGCCGGCATCCTCACGTTCGCCCGGCTGATGATCCGGACGCTCGAAGCCGGGACGCCCGACGACAAGGCGCGCGCCGCCTGCCTGAAGAACCTGGGGCTGATCCGGCGGGAGACCGAGCGCTGCACGACGATCGTGCGGAGCCTCCTCGACTTCGCCCGGGCCCGCCCCCTCGACCTGCGGCCGGTCGCGATCAACGCCGTCCTCGACGAGGCGCTCTCGCTGACCCAGCACAAGCTGCAGCTCGACGGCATCGAGCTCGTCCGCGAGACCCCCGACGGCGGCACGATCGTGCCGGGCGACCTCGGCCAGCTCCGCCAGGCGTTCGTGAACATCCTCCTCAACTCGTGCGACGCCACGCCCCCCGGCGGGCGGATCACCGTCCGCTCCCGGGTGGTGTCCGCCGACGGCTGCGTCGAGATCGTCTTCTCCGACACCGGGTCCGGCATCGCGCCGGAGAACCTCAAGAGGATCTTCGACCCGTTCTTCACCACCAAGCAGATGGGGACCGGCCTCGGTCTCTCGGTCGTCTACGGCATCGTCGAGAAGCACGGCGGCTCGATGAAGGTCGACAGCAAGGAGGGCGAGGGGACCACCATGACGCTCCGGCTCCCGCTCCACGGTCCCGAGCCGGCCCCCGCGCCGGCCGCGGACGCGTGAAGGACGTCGTCCTGTGGTGGGTCGGCGCGTCGGAGGCGAACCCGGACCTCCTCGAGAGGGTCAGGCGGCGGATCGCCTCCGAGTACGGCGCGCCGGCGCGGCTCCTCCCCGCCCCGGGACGTCCGGCCGACACCTGGGACGAGCGGCGCCGCCAGCACGCCTCCGGGAAGGTCCTGAAGTGGCTGCTGGCCAGCCGGCCTCCGGAGGCTCTGCGGGTCCTGGGCCTCACCGACGCCGACCTCTTCATCCCGATCCTGACGTTCGTGTTCGGCGAGGCCCAGCTGAAGGGGCGCGCGGCGGTCGTTTCGACCGCGCGCCTCTCGGGGCCGCCGGCGGCGCGGCTTCCGGTGCGGCTGGAGACCGAGGCGGTCCACGAGCTGGGCCATACTTTCGGCCTCCTGCACTGTCACGAGCCGAGCTGCGCGATGGCCCGGTCGGGGAACCTGACGCACGTCGATGCGAAGCGCCCGGCTCTCTGCCGCGCCTGCCGCGTCCTCTACACCGAGCGAGCGGACCAGATCGGAGACCTCGATGAGCAAGAAGAGCATCCGGATCCTCATCGTCGATGACGAGGAGATCGTGCGCGAGTCCCTGGCGGGGTGGCTCGAGAAGGACGGCCACACGATCGGGACGGCGCCGGACGGTCCGTCGGCGCTCGCCGAGATGGCGGCGCACCCGTGGTCGATCCTCCTCGTCGACCTGAAGATGCCCGGGATCGACGGTCTCGAGGTGCTCCGCCGGGTGAAGGAGACGTGGCCGGACACGGCCGTACTCCTGATGACGGCGTACGCCACCGTCGACACCGCGGTGAAGGCGATGAAGCTGGGCGCGTTCGACTACATCGTCAAGCCGTTCGACCCCGAGGAGGTCAGCCTGGTCGTCGAGAAGATCGTCGCCCAGCAGGCCCTGGTGCGGGAGAACGTGATCCTCCGGAAGGCGCTCAAGAAGGAGTATCGGTTCCACGACCTGGTCACCAAGTCGCCCGCGATGCTGGCCACGCTGGAGCTGGCCCGCATCGCGGCGCGGAGCCCGTCCACGATCCTGATCCTCGGGGAGAGCGGGACCGGCAAGGAGCTCCTGGCCCGGGCGATCCACGCCGAGAGCCCGCGAGTGGGCAAGCCGTTCGTGCCGGTCTCCTGCGCGGCGCTCACCGAGACGCTCCTGGAATCCGAGCTCTTCGGCTACGAGAAGGGGGCGTTCACCGGGGCGGCGCTCCGCCGGGAGGGGAAGTTCGAGGCGGCCCGCGGCGGCACGCTCTTCCTGGACGAGATCGGAGACATCAGCCCGAAGCTGCAGCAGGACCTGCTCCGCGTGCTGGAGGAGCGGCGCGTGACGCGCGTCGGCGGGACGGAGTCCGTCCCGATCGACGTGAGGATCGTGGCGGCCACCAACCGCGACCTCACCAAGGCCGTCGCCGAGGGCCGCTTCCGGCAGGACCTCTTCTACCGTCTCAACGTCATCACGACGACGCTGGTACCGCTCCGGGAGCGGCGCGAGGACATCCCGCTCCTCGTCGACCGGCTGGTCGAGCAGCTCGCCCTCGAGCTGAAGCGGGAGATCGAGGGGGTCTCGGCCGAGGCGATGGCGGTCCTGATGGCCCACACCTGGCCGGGGAACGTCCGCGAGCTGCGCAACGTCCTGGAGCGCGCGATCGTGGTCTCGACGTCACCCATCCTCCAGGCCCATGACCTCGGCCTGTCGCTCCGCGCCGACGAGACGCCGGACCACCCCGCCTCGCTCGCCGAGGTGGAGCGGCTCCACATCGCGTCGGTGCTGAAGCAGACGGGCGGGAACGTCACCCAGTCCGCCCGGATCCTCGACATCGACCGCGTCACGCTCTACAGCAAGATCAAGAAGTACGGGCTGGCGCGCGCGGACGGCGGCGAGTTCGAGCCGGTCTCCGGTCGTTGAGATCCTCAACGCACCGTTGAGAACCTGAACGGGCGCGGGCTTTCCGCGCCCTCACCGTCTTCCAGTCGCCTCCCGCGCAACTCGCAGCATCCGGCGCACTTGCGGGCGTTGCACCCCTCGCCTCCCGGATGGCTCGTTCCTTGCGATTCCTGGTTTGTCATGCGAACCCACCCGACGACGTGCCCCGCTCTCAAACAGGTCGTCATGTTGTATTGCGACGCCTGCCCCCAGAAGAAGATGGTCCCGCTCGACCAGCTCGTCTCGGAGAGCCCCTGCCTGGCGGAGAGCTACCAGGAGTGCTCGATCTACCGTGAGCTGCTGGCGCGCACCGGGACGGGCGTCACCCAAGGGGAGCTGCCACCCGAGACGGTGAGCGACTCCAGAAGGGAGGTCCTCCGATGATCGCCGCCTTCCCGCTCGCCCTCCTCGCCCTCCTCCTCCTCGCCTGGAACGAATACGGACCGGGCCACGTCGTCCGCCACGCCTGACGGAGGAACACGATGAAACCCAGCCGGAGGAACCTCTTCAAGATCGCCGGCGCCGCCGGGGCGGCGAGCCTCGCGAGCGGCGCCGTCCTCGCGTCGACCGCCACCCGGCCGGCGGCCAAAGACGCGCG
>CAYLNK010000221.1:0-11289 GCA_964384675.1 uncultured Holophagales bacterium
GGGCTGCTCGCACCGGGGCTGCCGTCCGGCACCCGGGACGCGCCGCTCGCGCGGGCGATCCTCGGTTCGCTGATCGAG
Organism: uncultured Holophagales bacterium; assembly: GCA_964384675.1. Classification (GTDB taxonomy): domain Bacteria; phylum Acidobacteriota; class Thermoanaerobaculia; order UBA5066; family UBA5066; genus CAYLNK01. The sequence continues at coordinate 79 of CAYLNK010000221.1, forward strand.
CGGAACCGGTACGAGGCCGACGGGGCGGTGCGAAAGCTCGAGGCGGCGCTCGGCGGGCCGTTGCCGGCGGCCGTGGCGAGCGCGTCGGACGTGGCGAGCGCGTCGGACGCGGTCGAGGCGCGGGAGGCGATCCTCGGGTCGATCGCCCCCCTCTTCCCCGAGGGGTCTTTCGAGTCGCTCGCCTTCGCGCTCGGTCTCGCGATGGCCGACCTGCACGTCGCGGCCCGGACGGCGGACGCGGCGGGAATGGTGCTCGAGCTGATCGCCGGGCCGGCGCGGGAGGCGATGGCGGAGCGCTATCGCGCCGCGCTCGAGGCGATCGCCGCCGCGCGGTCGCGGGTCGTCGCCGCGGCAGCGGCGTTCGACGCGGCGCTCGACTCGCGACCCTTCTCGCCGGCGGTGCGCGTTGCCGCGAGACGCGTGGTGGAGGCCGCGCAGGCGCCGCCGCCCGCGTTCGACGCGCCGGGCCGCCACCGGGCGTACGACTTCATGTCCTGGTTCCAGCCGGACTGGCGCCTCCCCGGGCAGAAGTACGTGAAGGGCCTCGTTCACGCGCTCGACGTCCTGGCGCAGGCGTTCTCCTTCCCCGAGGAGCCGCCCGCCACGGGCCTGCCGTCGCCCGAGGAGGCCGACGCTCTCGTGGCGCTCCTCGCCCGCCCCGACGACGACGAGGCGCGGCTGGGCTGGGCGGTCCTGGCCGACGCGCGGCACGATCCGCGCGCGCTCCTCGTGGTCGAGCAGATGGCGATGCGGGAGGAGCGTCGGAAGCGCCCGTACTCCGGGCGAGTCGACTCGCCGCTGGCGCGTTCCCTGATCGAGCGGCACACGGAGTGGGCGGCTCCCTTGCTTGCGCTCGGCGCCCGCGACGTGACGTTCCGGCGTGGATTCGTGGAGGGGATCACGATCGAGGCGTGGGTCTTCCTCGGGCGCGCGCCGGCTCTCTATGCCGCCGCGCCGATCCTCCACGTGAAGCTGATGGGCGCGGCCCCGCTCCTGCCGCATCTCCTCGAGTCCCGCTTCCTGACCCGTCTTCTCTCGATCGACCTCTCGTCGCAGGGGCTCGGGGACTCGCACGTGGAGCGGCTGGCAACCGCGGACGGGCTCAGCTCGCTGCGCGCTCTCGACCTCCGGGGGAACCGGATCACGGAGGCGGGCGTGCGCGCCCTCTTCACGTCGGCGGCGCTCCCCGCGCTCGTCCACGCGCCGCTCGACGGCAGCCCGAGCGGCCCGCTCTTCGTCGAGACGGCCTGGGACGACGGGATGCCGCCGTCCGAGGCGTGGGAGAAGACGGCGCTCGGCGAGCGGCTCGCCGCGGAGCACGGGCCGAGGCGCTGGGCGTTCCCCTGGGCGTCGGGCTGGCCTCCGGACCTCGACGTCCTGACCGTACGTCCGTAGCTCACCGCGCCCTGGCCGCGCGGGGCGGACGCTGGTGTCGATCCGCCGACAGGTTGTCGGCCGGGAGCCACCGGTCGCGGTGGCGGGACGTCAGCGCAGAACGCGCTTGCGCCTCTTGCGGCCCGGTGCCGTCGTCAGCTTCGCCTGCTCCACGGCCTTGGCCATCGCCCTCGCGACCGCCGACGCGCTCACCGCCGGCTCGACCACCACGTCGATCGGGTCCCCGACCGCGACCCGTGCCGCGGCCCGCAGATGGGCGTCGACGAGGATGAAGTAGCGCCCCCAGCGCAGGCCGATCCAGCCCTCGAACCTGGCCCCGTTCATCGAGCCCCGCACCAGCCACCCCTCACGTCGGTCGTCGAGGGCGACGGGCTCCACGTGCCACACCTCGCGCGGATCGAACGGGACGATCACGGCGGTCACGTCGTTGTGGCCGAGGAGCAGCTCGGCCTGGAACCGCGCCTTCTTCATGGCGTCCTCCACGGCTCCCGGGCTCGGCTCGTCGGGGGCGCTCCCGCCCCCCGGCCCCCCCGGGGGCACCGGTTCGAGGCTGTGAAGGGGCTCTTCACAGCCTCTCAGCCGTCCCGGTTCGAGAACGACTCCCATTCGGAGTCGTTCCACCACTCCCTCTCGACGCCGGCGCACGTGGTGCCGAGCGAGGGGCAGATGACGCACCCGTCCCCGCGCAGCGCGTCGCGGTCGTAGCGCGGCGGATAGAGCGCGGCGAGGCGCTCTCCCGCGGCACCCGCCTCTGCCTCGACCGCGGTCGGCGGCCGGTCGGGCAGCTCCGCCACGCCGGAGCGTCGGAGCCGCGCCTCGCTTTCCGGGAAGAGCACGGAGTTCTCGGCGTCGATGTGCTGGAGCAGAGCGTGGCGGTGGCGCGTGGCGAGGCGGACGAGGGCCTCCCGGGCGGCGCCGTCGAGAGCGCTCGCCACGAGGAGCGGCGCCAGCTCGTCGAGCGTGGCGGCCATCTCGTGGTGCTGCGCCACGAAAGACGGGATCGGTCCGGTCTCGCTCGGGAGCCCCGCGTCGGCGACGAGGGACGTGAAGAGGACGTCCTCTTCACGGGCGTGGTGGAACGTACCGGCGTAGAGGCGGAAGAACGCGAGGAAGGCGTGCCCGTCCCCGGGATCCCCCTCGCCGCGGGCCCGCCTCTCCACGAACGTCCCCAGCGCTCCCACCACGCTCTCGATCCGCTCGTGCTCGCGGCGCAGGGAGTCGAGCAGCTTCACGAGCCCTCTTCGCTCACGGCTGGAACCAGGTCGCCACGACGTGCTGCGTGTCCAGGTACTCCCTCACGCTCGCGATCTTCCCGTCGCGGATCGTCAGGAGGAAGTGGTACTGCTGCTCGTAGACGCGGCCGTTCCCGAGCGGCCCGCGCGACTCGACCTCGAGGGCCACCCGATCCCCCTCCGCGACGGCGCTCTTGACGGTCATGCGCAGGCCCTCGGGGAGCTGCGACGCCATGCGCCGGAGGAGCCGGGCGATCGACGCCTTGTCGTGCTCGCCCGCGGCCGGCTGCTGGCCCGGCTTGCCGGCGATCCACCAGGAGGCGTCGTCGGCGAGGAGGTCGAGCGCGCCCGCGAGGTCGTTCGCGTCGAAACGCGAGAAGAGGCTCGCGGCCAGCTCCTTGTTGCTCTCGAGGCTCATTCGGCTCCTCCGGACGGCGCTGCGGCCGCGAGGAGAGGCTACGGCTCCGGCGCCCGCCGCGTCTACCGCGGGGCGCGCGCCTTCAGCTTCGCGTCCGCCTCGTCGAGGTGCTGCTGGAAGGTGGGGAGGAGCGGGTCGGCGCTCTTCTTCGCCACCTCCACCGCCCGGGCGAAGCTGTCCCTCGCCGCGGCGAGGTCGCCACTCGCCTCCAGCCCGTCGCCGAGGCTGTCGTAGGTATTCGCCGACTCCGGATAGCGCTCCACGTTGTAGCGGAACGCCTCGAGCGCGCGGTCGACGCGCTTCGCCGCGAGCTCGGCATAGCCGGCGTTGTTCACCGCGACCTCCGGGGGCGCGATGGTGGTGCCGAACCGCTTCGAGAGGCCGGCGTAGTGGGCCTTCACGCCCGGGAGGCCGCCCGTGAAGCCCCCCGTCGCCGGGTCGCGGGGGAGGGCCCATCCCTCGAACACCTTCAGGAGCCCCTCGTAGTACGTCTTCAGGACGACGGAGCCGTGGTCGTCCTCCAGCAGCTCCCGGGTCTCCCACGAGAACTCGGCCGGCTTCTCCTTCTTCAGGAGGTCGCGCAGCCGGTCCAGGCTCTTCTTCACCACCGGACCCTCGCTCCCGAGCGTGGCGTAGAGCGTGGCGCGCAGCTCCTTCCGGCTCGCGAAGAGGGACTTCAGCTCCCGGAACGGGAGGTCGTCGTCGAAATGGAGCGACGGGCTCGCCGCGATGACGCCGCCGAAGAGATCGGGTCGTCTGGCCAGCGCGTGGAGCGCGAAGAGGCCCCCGAAGGAGTGTCCGGCGAGGAGGCGGAACGGGAGAGTCCGGTACGTCCCGTCGATCTTCGGGACCAGCTCCGTCTCCAGGAACTTCAGGAAGCGATCCGCCCCGCCGCTGCCCGGCACCGGCGTCCGGTCCTTCGAGTCGGTGAACGTCGCGCTGGTGGGCGTCAGGTCGCGCGTCCGCATCCCGCGGCCGTTCGTCACGCCGACCACCACGAGCGGCGAGATCCGGCCGTTCCGGGCCAGGAACTCCGCGCTGGCGACCGTGTGAAGGAACTGTGTCTCGCCGTCCGTGACGTAGAGGACGGGATACCGGAGCTTCCCCCCCTCGTATCCCCGGGGCGTGGCGACCAGGATCGTCCGCTCCTCGCCGAGCACCTCGGAGCGGTGGGCGAACGAGGTCGCGAAGTTGATCGGCTCATCCGCGAGGGACGTGCCGGCGCGGAGGAGGAGCGCAAGGGCGACGACGGCCTTGGCGAGACGCATGGCGTTAGAACGCACCCCTCGCCGAAAGGTTTCCCGCGGCCTCGAGGTCGTCGAGGCCGCGGGCCGCCGCCCTCGCGAAGAGGGCGCTACCGGGCGAGCTCCGGGAGAGCGGGCGCGCTCGACGGGACCGGCTCGTGCGCCGTCTCCCCGTGCCCCGCGGTGCGCCCCCATTTGACGAGCTCGAGGTCCTTCACGAACGTGGCGTACAGCACGGGCACGAGGATCAGCGTCACGAACGTGGCCGCCGTGAGCCCGCCGATCTGGGCGTAGCACATCGCCTCCCAGAGCGGTCCGCCATGGGCGGCGAGCGGGAAGAGGGCGATGACGGTGGCGCCGACGGTGATCAGCACGGGCCGGAGCCGCATGATCCCGGCGTCCAGGAGCGCCTGCTCGAGCGGGGCGCCCTCCTCGTGCTTCTCCTCGATGAAGTCGAACAGCACGATGACGTGCGAGACGATGACGCCGACGAGGCTGGCGATGCCGAGGAACGCCATGAACCCGAACGGCGCGCCCATGACCCAGAGCGCCGCGAAGGCCCCGACGACCCCGAACGGGATGGCGGCGAAGACGATGAACGGCTTGACCGCGTTCTTGAACTGGAGGACCAGGGCCAGAAAGATCATCGCGACCGAGATCCCCATGACCAGCGCCATGTCGCCGAACCCCTTGTTCTGCTCCTTGTACTCGCCGGCCACCACGAGCTTGTAGCCGGGGGGCAGGGTGCGCTCCACCTCGCGGATCCTCGGGAAGGCCGCGTTCAGGAGCTCGGACGGGAGGACGCCCTCCTTCGTGAACGCCGAGACGGTGATCGTGCGGAAGTGGTCGCGGCGCAGGAGCTTCTCGGTCTTCAGGCCGTAGTCGACGTCGGAGACCATGGCGAGAGGAACTTTCTGTGTCCCCTGGCTGGACGGGATGTAGAGGTCCTGCACGTCGGAGAGGCGGGAGCGTTCCTCCATCCGCAGGCGCGCCAGGATCGGGATCTGCTTGTCGCCCTCCCGCAGGACGCCCACGGCGCGGCCGTTCAGGCCGGAGGCGGAGGCGTTGGCGACGTCGAGGTTGGAGATGCCGGACATCGTGGCCCGGTCGGGATCGATCTTCAGCTTCACCGAGAAGCTCTCGGCGCCCCAGTCGTTGCGGACGCGGGCGGAGCCCGGCGTCTCGCGGAGGATCTTCTCCAGCCGGGCGGCCTGGGCCCGGAGGGTCGCCTCGTCCTCGCCGGAGATCCGGATGGCGACCGGGATGCCCACCGCGGCGCCGGTCTCGAGCTGGCGGACGTCGATGCGGGCGCCCGGGATCTTCGCGGAGAGCGCGGCCTGGAGCTCGTCGGCGAGCGGGCCGGTGTCGTGCTTGTCGTTGACCTGGATCAGGATCTGCGCGTAGTTGAGCTGGGTCAGCTCGGGGGCGATGGAGAGCCAGAAGCGGGGCCCGCCGCCGCCCACGAACGTGGTGAGCGAGGCGAGGACCTCGCGCGGCTTGCCGTGGCCCGAAGCGTGGTGCTTGCCGAACTCCAGGGCCGTCTCGCGGATGACCTCCTCGGCCTCCTCGGCGATCTTCTGCGTGGCGGCGAGCGGCGCGTCCTCGGGCAGCCAGACGTCGACGTAGGAGAGGTAGGCGTAGTCCTTCGGGAAGAACTGCTGCTTGAGCTGCCTGGCCAGAAGGCCGCCGCCCACGAGGAGGAGGAGGGCGCCCAGGAGGACCTTCTTGCGGTGTGCGATCGCGGCCAGACCGAGCCGGTAGTACCAGGCGGCGAAGCCGCTCTTGCGGCGCTCCTCGATCGGCGTCTCGGCCTTCGGGCGGAGGAGGTAGTAGCCGAGGAGCGGGATGAACGTCATCGAGACGACGCGCGAGGCCACCAGCGAGGCGCCGATCACGACCGGCAGGCTGTAGATGAAGTTCCCGGTGTCCCCGGGCAGGAGGAGGAACGGCAGGTAGGCGACGATGTTGGTGATGGTGGCGTAGAGGATCGCGGTCGCGAGCTTGGTCGGCCCGAACCAGGCGGCCAGGATCGGGGGGTGGCCGTCGGCGAGGTCACGCTTGATGGCGTCGCCAGCCACGACCGGGTCGTCCACCAGGAGCCCGAGCGCGATGATCAGCGACGCGATCGAGACCTGCTGCAGGTCGATGCCGAAGAGCGACATCAGGCCGAACGTCATGGCCAGCGTGATCGGGATCGAGAGAGCCATCAGGAGCGCCGAGCGCCACTCCCAGAAGCCGATGAGCGAGACGAGGACCACGAGGAAGATCGCCTCGTAGAGGCTGTTCATGAAGAGGTGGACGCTCTCCTTCACCTGGAGGGGCTGGTCCGAGGTGCGGGCCATGACGAGGTCCTCGGGAAGGCGCGACTTCACGTCCGCGAGGGCGGCGTCCACGGCCTTGCCGAGCTCGGCGATCTGCTCGCCGTTCCGCATCTGGATGGAGAGCGTGATGGCCCGCGTGCGGCGCCAGGTGCCGTCCGGGTCCTTTCTCGAGTAGGTGTTCACGAAGCGGGCGGGGGAGTCGTAGGCACGGACGACGTTGACGAGGTCGCGCAGGTAGACGGGCGAACCGCTCTTGGCGCGGGCGACCACCACGTCGCCGATCTCCTTCTCGCTCTTGAACTCGCCGGACGGGTCGACGGTGACGCTCTTGGCGCCGACCTCCACCACACCGCCCGGCGCCGTGATGTTCCGCGCGCCGAGGACGTTCCCGAGGACGTTGGAAGCGAGTCCGTACGACGCGAGCTTCTCCTGCGAGTACTCGAGGAAAACCCGCTCGTCCCTGACGCCGGTGCGGGTCACCTTGGAGACGTGGGGGACGCCCTGGAGCGTCCGCACGATGAGGTCGGTGTAGTCGTCCAGCTGGCGGAACGTGTACTTGTCGCCCGCCTGGGCGGCGATCGTCTCGCGCGCCTTGGCGAGGTCGCGGATGACGATCGGCTTCCAGGTGTCGGGGTGGATCTCGGAGGCGCGCACCTGGTCGGTGAGGAACGACTCGATGCGGGCTTGGATCTCCTCGTCCGGATGCGCGATCACGGCGTCGATGCCGATGAAGCCGACGCCGGAGAGGGGCGTCACGTCGGTGGCGAGGCCGGTGGTCGAGGCCCAGCCCGCGAAGAGCGAGAGGGCGCGCCGGGCGATGCCGTCGGGGATCGCCCCGGGGAGGAACGCGACGATCGCGGCGCGCTCGCCGCCGGCCTTGCCGGCGCGCGCCGCCTGGATGGCGGTCGTCGCGGCGCGGGTCTTCAGGTCGATCTCGACGTCCGACGCCCGCGGGCTCGCGACGGTGAGCATCAACGCGGCGGTGTCGCCGAAGTCCTTGATGAAGTTGATCGGCCCGGCGCCTTCGGGCAGGTTGGTCACCGCGTCGAGCTTCAGCTTGATGTCGTCGAGCTCCTTGGCGGGGTCCTTCACGCTCTCGCGGAGCTTGATGAAGACGGTGGCCACGTTGGTCCGGGTGATGGAGCGGACCTCCTCCACCTTGGAGTTCTCGGCGATCTTCCGCTCGACGGCGCGGGTCACGAGCGGCTCGATCTTGTCCACCGAGGCGCCGGGCCACGGGATGAGCGCCACCGCCTCGCGGACGGGGACGTCGGGGTCCTTCCGCTGCGGCATCTTGAGGTAGCCGACGATCCCCCAGATGACCGTGCCGATGAGGAGGACCCAGGAGATGTGGCGGTTCTCGGTGAAGAAACGGGCGGTGTTGTGCGTCTGGGACGTGACCTGGTGTGACATGGCTTCCTCTGGTTTCTCGTTTGGGCTCAGGGGATGACGCGGACGGCTTCGCCGTCGGCGAGCAACGAGGCGCCGGTGACGATCACGTTCTCGCCGGCCTTGACGCCGTCGAGGACGACGACCTGGTTGGCGGCGATGTCGCCGAGCCGCACGGGACGGGCCCGAGCGGCGGTCGTCTCGCCCGACGACTCCACGACGAAGACGGCGTAGCCGCCGTCCTTCGGCGACTTGAGCACCGCCGAGAGCGGCACCGAGAGGAGCGAGGCGGCGGGCGCCGCGACCGCGCTCTTGATCTCCACGGCGGCCACCATCCCGGCCTTGAGGCGCCCCGCCCGGTTGGGGATCGTCACCTCCACGTCGAAGACGCGGCTGGCGGGGTCCGCCGACGGGGAGATCGCCGTGACGTGAGCGTCGAACGGGACCCCGGGAATGGCCTGGGCCGAGACGGCGATCGGCGTGCCGATCTTCAGCGTCTCGACGACGACGTCGGGCACGCCGAAGACCGCCTTGACGGTCTCGGTGTCGGCGAGCACGAAGCCGGCGAGCCCGGGAGCGGCGAGCGAGCCCTCCTCGATCGAGCGGGCGAGGACGACGCCGTCGATCGGCGCGACGAGCCGGGTGTCCTCGTGGGCGAGCTCCGCCGCGACGAGCTGCGCCCGGGCGGCCGCGACGCGCGCGTCACCCATCCGGGCACCGGCGCGGGCGGCGTCGAGGTCGGGGCGGGTCAGGCTCTTCGTCTCGTACAGGCTCTCGGCGCGGGCGAGATCGAGGCGCGCCCGCTCGGCGCCGGCCTCGGCCTCGACGAGGGAGGCCTTCGCCTGCCCGACGCGCGCGGCCGTGTCGGCCTGGCGCACGCTCGCGAGGAGCGTCCCCTTGGTCACGGTGTCGCCGGGCTGCAGGGTGTGTCCGCCGGCGCGGGCGATCGACTCGACGTAGCCGGAGCTCCGGAACGCCACCGTGACCTGGGCACGCGGCTGGACGTTGGCGGAGTAGCGGTGTCCGCGCGGCGCCTCGACCGGGACGGCGGCGGCGACCTTCACCGGCGTCGCTGGTGTGGTGCGGGCCTTCTCGTGGGAGCAGCCCGTGAGGAGGGCCGCGGCACCCGTGGCTATTGCCGCGGCGACGAGCGCGAGCGGCAGGGTGGTGGTCGTGCGGGTCGTGCGGTTCATAGGTCCTCCCCGTGGGACTTCTCGTAATCGGCCCGGGCCGTCCAGTAGGAGAGCAGGGCCTCGCTCTCCTCCCGGCTCGCGTCGGCGAGGGTGGTCTGGGCGCGGAGCAGCTCCGAGAGGAGCGTCGCGCCCTGGTCGTATCGGTTCTTCGTCACGCGGAGCCGCTCGCCGGCCGCCTCGCGGGCCAGGCGCGCGGCGGCGAGCAGCCGGCTCTTCTCGTCGAGCTTCCGGGCGTCGCGGGCCACCTCGACGGAGGCCAGCTCCTCGCTCTCCCGGGCGCGAAGGCTCGCCTGCTCGGCGGCCTTCCTCTTCTCGGCCAGCTCCTTCGCCTTGCGGCCGCCGTCGAACACCTCCCACGAGAAGCTGACCCCGGCCGAGGCGACGTTCTTCGGCAGGAGCTCGGTGCCGCGCGGCGTCAGGTACGAGACCATCAGCGAGACGTCGGGGAGGTACGCCGCCCGGGCGATCTTCGCGTCGAGCTCGGCGGAGCCGGCCGCGAGGCGAGCCTGGCGGACCGACGGGCGCCGCTCGCGGGCGTCCCGCCGCGAGGCCTCGACGTCGACCGACCCGGCGGGGATCTCGGGCACCGGCGCGAGGCGGAAGTCGCGGCCGAGGTCCTCGGCCAGGTACGCGTTCAACAGCTCCTTCTGGGTGCGGAGCGCGTCCTCGAGCGTGGCGACGTCGGCGTCGGCCCGGGAGACCTTCGCCCGGGCGTCGAGGAGATCGGCCTCGAGGGCCGTCTCCTTCCGGACCGCCTCGGACGCCAGCCGCTCGATCTCCCGGACGAGGCCCGCCGACTCGCGGGCGACGACGAGGCTCGCCTCGGCGCGCAGAGCACCGTAGTACGCGGCGCGCACCGCGCCGGCGATCTCGACGCGCTCGGCTCTCAGGCCCTCGGTCGCGGCATCGACGCCCAGGGCGTTCGCCTTCACCCCGAGGTTGATCCTGTAGAGCTGCGAGATCGGCTGCTTGAGGCTCGCGGTGGCGAGCGTGGTGACGGAGCGTGGGGTGGAGATCGTGGTGTCGACGGACGGGATCGGGCCGACGCCGGGGTAGTCGCCGAAGACGCCCTTCTCGAACGTGAAGTCGATCGGCGTCAGGAGGCGGGACACGAACACGTCCGTCTGGAGCGTGGGCCAGCGCCGTGTCCGGGCCGCCCCGAGCCGGTCCTTGGCCCGGGCCACGTCGAGCTCGGAGGCCGCGACCTGCCGGTTGTGCGACAGCGCGCGCGCCAGGGCGTCGTCGAGCGTGAGGACGGGCGACTCCGGGTCCGCGCCGAGTCCGGCACGGGCCGCGAGGAGAAGAGTGGCGAGGGCGAGCGGTGGGATGTGGCGTCTCACGACGTCCTCCTCTTCTGGGTCGGGGAAGGGGACGAGGCGCGCCGGAGGCGGGCGCCGATGGCGTGCCCCACGGCCTCGCAGCGGGAGAGGTCGAAGGAGAGAAGCTCGGTCCGCTCGGTGGCGTTCAGCTCGAGACCCTGATTCGCCAGCAGGTCGAGCTCGGCCGCCCGGTCCAGGCGAAACCGCCTCCGGAATGCCTCGTCCGTGATGAGTCTTCCGAGGATCGTTTCCACGTTGGTCTGCGTCATGGCCGACACCCAGGGCACGGCACGTGCCGGGGCGTCGGCACGTCGGGCCAGTCCTGGCAAGATGACTGGAATCAGAAAGTTAGGTGTGGGCCGCGGGGAAGCCGGTTCGAGGGTCGACTGTCGATCTGGTTACAGGTGTCCGCCGGCAGCCAGCGGCGCCGCACGCCCTCGCGGACTGCGGCTCCGGCTAGAGCGTCTTCTTCAGGGGCGGCTGTTCGTCCGGCTCGTCCCGGTCCCGCCGGGCGCGCGCCGCCCGCAACGCCTCGAGCTCGGCCCGGGCGAGGGCATCGGCGACTTCCCGGGACGGCTTGCCCGATGCCGGGGCGGCGGCTCCGGGCGCTGGACCCGGGCCAACCCGAGCCTCCAGCTCCGCGATGTGCCGTCGCGCGGCGTCGAGCGCCGACTCCTCCAGGGGCTCGAGCCGCGGGGGC
>CAYLNK010000222.1:0-11275 GCA_964384675.1 uncultured Holophagales bacterium
CCATCAGAGGCATGGTGACCGCGCCGGCAGCCACGGAGCCGTGGAGGCTCGCCTCGAGCGAGTCGACCAGCGCGCCGCACGACGGCGGCCGCTCCGCGGGCTCCTTGGCGAGCGCGGCGGCGAGCGTCGCGTCGACTCCCGGGGGCAGCTCCGGCGCGACGGTGGACGCCGCGGGCACCGGAGCCGAGACGTGGAGGTGCAGGACCGAGAGGACGCTCTCCCCCAGGAAGGGCGGGCGTCCCGCCAGCATCTCGAACGCGATCACGCCGAGCGCGTAGCGGTCCGCGGCGGGCGTCGCCGTCCGGCCCTGCGCCTGCTCGGGCGCCATGTAGGCGGGCGTGCCGAGGACCGCGCCGGTCACGGTGAGGCCCGAGCCCGCTTCCAGCATCCGCCCGATGCCGAAGTCCGCCAGGAAGAGCCGATCCCCGGCCCCGAGGAGCGCGTTGGCCGGTTTCACGTCGCGGTGCACCACGCCGGCGGCGTGGGCAGCGTCGAGCGCCTCGCCGAGCTGGCGGAGCCACACCAGCGCCTGGGCGGCCGGCACCCGGCGGCCCCGGATCCGCTCGGCGAGGGAGCCGCCCGGCAGCAGCGGCATCACCAGGTACGTCTGGCCGCCGTCGTCGCCGAAGTCGTAGATCGGCAGGATGTGCGGGTGCTCGAGCGAGGCGACGAGCCGCGCCTCGTGCAGGAAGCGCTGGGTGGCCCTCGGGTTCGTCGCGTGCGCCGGGAGGATCACCTTCACGGCGACCGTGCGGTCCAGCTTCGTGTCGACCGCCCGGTACACCTCGGCCATCCCGCCGCGGCCGAGCAGCGCCTCGAGGCGGAAGCGGCCGAGGGTCGTGCCCGCGAGCGTGGGAGGAGGCGGCACGACATCAGTGTAAGCGGATGGATTAGGCTCCCTCCATGGTCGTCGCGGGCGGAGTCCTCCTCGTCCTGATCGTCCTCAACGGACTGCTGTCGATGGCGGAGATCGCCGTGGTCTCGTCCCGGCGGATCCGGCTGGAGCAGCGCGCGGAGAAGGGCGACCGCGGGGCGGCGGCGGCGCTCGAGCTCCTGGCGAGCCCGACGACGTTCCTCTCCACGGTCCAGATCGGCATCACGCTCGTCGGGATCGTCTCCGGCGCGTTCGCGGGCGAGACGATCGGGGAGCAGCTGGGCGAGCGGCTGAAGCTGATTCCGGTGGTGGGGAAGTACGGGTCGATGCTCGGGTTCGGCGCGGTGGTCGGCGTCGTCACGTACCTCTCGCTGGTGATCGGCGAGCTCGTCCCGAAGCGCCTCGGGATGGCCAACCCCGAGGCGATCGCGTCGATGGCGGCGCCGCTGATGAAGCGTCTCGCCGCCGTCTGCTCGCCGTTCGAGCGCGTGCTGACGGCGTCCACCGAGCTCGTCGTCCGTCTGGCCGGGCTGAAGCCGTATGCCGAGCAGGCGGTGACCGAGGAGGAGATCCGGGGGCTCGTCGAGAAGGGGACGGAGTCGGGCGTCGTCCATTCGACGGAGCACCGGATCGTGGAGGGCGTCTTCGAGCTGGGGGACCTGTCGGCGGGTGACGTGATGACCCCCCGGGGCGAGATCGAGTGGCTGGACGTGAACGCGTCGCGGGAGTCGATCCTGAAGACGCTCGAGACGTCCCGCCACGCCTCGTTCCCCGTGGGCGAGGGAAGCCTGGACCGGCTGGTCGGCCTCCTCCACACCAACGACCTCGCCGCGCTGGCGCTCCGGGGAGGGGCCCTCGACCTGAAGGCTGCGGCCCGGCCGCCGCTGGTGGTCCCCGAGGCGCTGCCCGCGCTCACCCTGCTCGAGCAGCTGCGGGCCGAGGCCCTTCCGATGGCTCTGGTGGTGGACGAGCACGGCGACCTGCAGGGCCTCGTCTCGCTCGGCGACCTGATGGAGGCGCTGGTCGGGCAGATCGGCGGGACCGGCGCCGACGACCCCGACGTGGTGGTGCGCGAGGACGGGAGCTGGCTGGTCGACGGCCGCCTGCCGGTCGACCGGCTGAAGGAGCTGCTCGAGGTGGACTCGCTCCCGGGTGAGGACGAGGGCGCCTATCAGACCGTCGCGGGGTTCGTCCTGGTACGCCTCGGGCGGCTCCCGACGCGGGGCGAGGTCGTGAGCTGGGGAGCGTTCCGGTTCGAGGTCGTGGACCTCGACCGGCGCCGGATCGACGAGGTCCTGGTGAGCCGGGTTGCGCCGGTCAGTAGTTGAGGATCCGGTCGAAGACGAGCTGGGACTCGAGCTCCGACTTCGAGAGGATGAGCCGCTGCCCCTTCCCGACCGGGTACGGGTCGTTGATGTAGAGGAGGATCTCGGACCCGGAGTCGTCGTAGCCGGTCAGCACGACCGCGTGGTGCGTGGCCCCGGCGATCCTGCCGGCGGCGGACCTGCCGATCCAGATCGCCGGCCCGTTCAGGAGCTTCTGCTTGATCGAGTAGCTGCCCGGCTTGGAGGCCTCGCAGTGCATCCCGACCGCGTACGCCTTCTGGGTCATGTCCCCGGGAGACGTGACCGCCCCGAGCATCGTCTCGTCCCCGTTGAGGAGCGAGTAGAGCCACGGGTGTACGTACGAGGTCACCATCTTGATGGAGGCGAACCAGCAGGTGGTGGGCGTCTTCTGGGGGATCAGGCTGACCGAGTAGGTTCTGGACACGAATGCTCCTCGTCGTCGTTCGTCGCGGGGTTCTGGAAGACAGCCGAAGATAGGACGGTACCGGGGCTGCCGCTGTGCGCCATCGCACCGGGAGTGCGGAATCGACGACGCGGTCCGCCTATCGGCTGGCGGTGGCCGAAGAGAGCGCGGGGATCCTCCGGGCCGCGACGCGCCGGATCCACTTGGCGAGCTCCCGTACCCAGAGGACCGAGCTCGCGACGGCGAGCGAGACGAGCCAGTCGTGGAGCCCGAGCGGCACCGTCCGGAACGCCACGTTGAGCGCCGGGACGTAGAGCACCGCCACCTGCAGGACGAGCGAGGCCACGACCGAGGCCCAGAGCCAGCCGTTCCGGAAGAGCCCGCGGAAGGAGCTCTGCACGTCGGAACGTGCGCAGAACGCGTTGACCAGCTGGAACAGGACGAGCGTGTTGAACGCCACCGTCCTCGCCCGAGCGAGCCCGCCCGATCCCCCGATGAGCCCGCCCGGGAGGCCGGCGTCGAGGAGCAGCAGGGTGCCGGCCCCCATCACGAGCGCGACCGAGCCGATCCCGATCCACATGCGCCGGGTGATCACGGGGTCGCCCGGGCGGCGCGGGGGGAGCGTCATGACCGCCGGGTCGGCCGGATCGATGCCCAGCGCGAGAGCGGGGCCGGAATCGGTGACGAGGTTGATCCAGAGGATCATCGTGGCGACGAGCGGCAGCGCCACCGCCTCGCCCGGCCCCTTCACGATCCCGAGCGTCGTCGCGAGGACCACTCCCAGGAAGAGGACGACCACCTCGCCCAGGTTCGAGGAGAGGAGGTACCGGAGGAACTTCTGGATGTTGGCGTAGATCGCCCGGCCCTCTTCCACGGCGGCGACGATCGAGGCGAAGTCGTCGTCCACGAGCACCATGTCCGCGGCCTCGCGCGCCACCTCGGTGCCGGAACGCCCCATCGCCACGCCGATGTCGGCGGCCTTCAGCGCCGGGGCGTCGTTCACGCCGTCCCCCGTCATCGCCACCACCTCGCCGCGCGCTTTCAGGGCCCTCACGATCCGCAGCTTGTGCGCGGGGCTGACGCGGGAGAAGACCGGCGTCTCGACCACGGCCGACGCGAGCGCCGCGTCGTCGAGCGTGTCGAGCTCGCGTCCGCTCAGGGCCTGCTCCTCCGCCGCCGCGATCCCCAGCTCCTTGGCCACCGCCAGCGCCGTCGCCGGGTGGTCGCCGGTGATCATCACGACCCGGATCCCGGCCCGCTTCGCCCGCGCGACGGCCTCGCTCGCCTCGGGACGCGGCGGGTCGTGCAGGCCGACGAAGCCGAGCCACACCAGCTCCCGCTCGCTCTCCTCGTCGAGAGGCGCGCCGTCCGGGACCTCGCGCCAGGCGACCCCGAGCGTCCGGAGCGCCTCGCCCGCGAGCGTGCCCAGGTCGCCGGCGATCTCCTTCCTTCGCGCGTCGGTGAGCGGCACCCGTGTGCCGCCGGCCTGCTCGTGGGCGCAGAGCGGCAGGAGAAGGTCGGGGGCTCCCTTCGACACCAGGAACGGCGGGCGCTCCCCGCTGGCGTCGACGTGGGAGGTGCTCATCCGCTTCCGCTCCGAGGTGAACGGCACCTCGCCGTTCCGCGCGAAGCGGGTCGTGAGCGCGTCCGGGTCGAGCCCGGCCTTGCGCGCGGCGACGACGAGCGCGCCCTCGGTCGGGTCGCCCTGGACCTCCCACTGCCCCGCCCGTTCGGCGAGCGTGGCGTTGCTCGCCAGGAGCCCGCCTTCGAGGAGGCGAAGGAGCGCCGTGTCGTCGAGCGGCCGCTCCGCTGGCCGTCCGTCCTTCCAGACCTCGCCCACGGGGGCGTAGCCGGCGCCGGTGACCTCCCAGCGCGTCCCCGCGGTCACGATCGCGCGCACGGTCATCTCGTTCCGGGTGAGCGTCCCCGTCTTGTCGGTGCAGATGACGGTGGCGGCGCCCAGCGTCTCGACGGCCGAGAGGCGCCTCACGATGACGTTCCGGCGGGCCATCCTCTGCATCCCGACCGAGAGGACGAGCGTCGTCACCGCGGTGAGCCCCTCGGGCACGGCCGAAACCGCGAGAGACACCGCGTACAGGAGGATGCTGACGAGCGCCGGGACGGTGGTGGCGTGCTGGAGGATCACCAGCGTGGAGCCGACGACGAGCGCGAGCGCGACGACGCCGATCCCGAGGACGCGTCCGATCCGGCGCAGCTCGCGGTCGAGCGGCGTCACCTCGACCGCCGACCGGCGCATCAGGTCGGCGACCTTGCCCAGCTCCGAGCGGATCCCGGTCGCGACGACGATCCCTCGCCCGTGCCCACGGGTGATGGCGGTGCCCTGGAAGAGCGTGTCGGTTCGATCGGCCACGGGAGTCCCGTCGGGCACGGGATTCGGGCCCTTGGCGACGGGGACGCTCTCGCCGGTGAGAGCCGCCTCCGCGGCCTCGAGCCCGACCGCGTCGACGATCCGGGCGTCCGCCGCGACCTTCGTGCCCTCCTCCACCACCAGGAGGTCGCCTGGTACCACCTCGGCGGCCGGGACGACGCACGGGACGCCCTCGCGCACGACGGTCGCCGTCGCCGCGCCCATGCGTTCCAGGGCGTCGACCGCGCTCGCCGCGCGGCCCTCCTGCACGAAGCCGAGGACCGCGTTCAGCACGACGACGGCGGCGATGGTGAGGGCCTCGTACGGCACGCCGCCGTGTCGCTCGAGGGCCCAGACGCCGAGGGAGAGGGCGGCCGCGCCGACGAGGAGGAGCGTCAGCGGGCTCTGGAGCTGGGCGAGGAGCCGTCGCCAGGCGGGTGTCGGCTCCTCCCGGGGGAGCTCGTTCCGGCCGAACCGGGCGAGGCGCTCCCGCGCCTCGGCGGCGGTGAGCCCGGCCCCGGCCACGCGCTACTCGCCGCTCTGCTGGATCAGCTTGGCGACCAACGCCGTCCACCCCGTCTGGTGGCTGGCGCCGATGCCGGAGCCGTCGTTGCCGTGGAAGTACTCGTAGAAGAGGAGGTGGTCGCGGAAGTGCGGGTCGCTCTGGAGCTTCTCGTTGCGGCCGAAGACCGGGCGCCGGCCGTCCTCGTCGCGCAGGAAGATCCGGGTGAGCCGGCGCGACAGCTCGGCCGCGACCTCCCAGAGCGTCATCAGCTTGCCGGAGCCGGTCGGGAGCTCCACCTGGAACTTGTCGCCCAGGTAGTAGTGGTACTTCTGGAGCGACTCGATGATCAGGTAGTTCACCGGGAACCAGATCGGGCCGCGCCAGTTGGAGTTGCCCCCGAAGAGGCCGGTGGACGACTCGCCCGGCTCGTAGTCGACGCGGTGGTCCGTGCCGTCCACGTGGAGGACGTAGGGCCGTCCCTCGTGGACGCGGGAGAGCGCGCGGATGCCGTGCTCCGAAAGGAACTCCGCCTCGTCGAGGAGATAGCGGAGCACCTTCCTCAGGCGGTTGCGGTTCACGAGCGCGAGGAAGCGGCGGATCGACGCGTTCCCCATCGCCACCGTCTCGACGTGCGGCCCGAAGTCGGGGCGGTTCTCGATGAACCACTGCATCCGGCGCTTGAATCCGGGGAGGCGGTCGACGACCTCGGAGTCGAGCGTCTCGACGGCGAAGAGCGGGATCAGGCCCACCATCGAGCGCACCTTCATCGGGAAGCGCCGGCCCCCCGGCAGGTGGAGGACGTCGTAGTAGAAGCCGTCCTCGGCGTTCCAGAGCTCCACGCCGCCGATGTCGTTCATGGCTCTCGCGATGTAGACGAAGTGCTCGAAGAACTTGGACGCCACGTCCTCGTACGCCGGGTTGTCCCGGGCCAGCTCGAGCGCGATCGCCAGCATGTTGAGGCAGTACATCCCCATCCAGCTGGTGCCGTCCGACTGCTCGATGTGCCCGCCGGTCGGGAGCGGGGCGCTGCGGTCGAAGACGCCGATATTGTCCAGGCCGAGGAAGCCGCCCTGGAAGACGTTCCGCCCCTCCGCGTCCTTGCGGTTGATCCACCAGGTGAAGTTGAGCATCAGCTTGTGGAAGACCCGCTCCAGGAAGCGGCGGTCCCCCTTGCCGCTCCGCTTCCTGTCGATCTTGTAGACGCGCCACGCCGCCCAGGCGTGGACCGGCGGATTCACGTCGCCGAAGTTCCACTCGTACGCCGGCAGCTGGCCGTTCGGGTGCATGTACCACTCGCGGAGCAGGAGGACGAGCTGCTGCTTGGCGAAGTCCGGGTCGGCGAGCGCGATCGGGACGCAGTGGAACGCCAGGTCCCACGCCGCGTACCACGGGTACTCCCACTTGTCCGGCATGGAGATGACGTCGGCGTTGAAGAGGTGCGTCCACTCCCGGTTGCGGCCCTTCAGGCGCTGCTTCGGCGGCTCGGGCTGGTCGGGGTCGCCCTTCAGCCATCGGGCGACGTCGTAGTGGAAGAACTGCTTGCTCCAGAAGAGCCCCGCGAACGCCTGCCTCATGACGTCGCGCGCGTCGTCCGAGGCGCCGGGCGGCGCGATCTCCGCGTAGAACGCATCGGCCTCGTCCCGCCGCTCCTCGAAGACGCGCTCGAAGTCGAGGCCGAAGCGCGCGAACGGGACGACCTTGCCGTCCATGGCGTGCATGCGCAGGCGGATCACCTTCGTTCCGTGCGGCTCGACGACGTAGTCGTACTGCGCCGCCGCCTTGGTGCCGGTGCGGGCCGGGTTCACCGCGCCGGCGTCGCCGTGGACGACGTAGTCGTTGATCCCGTCCTTCACGAACGACGTCGGGTTCTCCACGCCGAAGAGGCGGCGCACGTTCGTCTCGTTCTCGGTGAAGAGGAGCGGGGCTTCCCCCTCGCACAGCAGGCGGCGCTCGCCGTAGTACCGGTGGCTCCACTCGATCGCCTGCGTCCCCTGGGGCGACTCTCCGGCCCGCATCCGGGGTTTCCGGTTGTCCGTGCCCCAGGCCCACGTGTTCCGGAACCAGAGGGTGGGGAGGACCGTGATCGGCGCGGCCTCGGGACCCCGGTTCGTGACCGAGATCCTCACCAGGAGGTCGTCGCAGTCGGCCTTCGCGTACTCCACGACGACGTCGAAATACCGGTCCTCGTCGAAGACGCCGGTGTCGATCAGCTCGAGCTCCGGCTCCCGCTTGCTCCGGCGCCGGTTCCCGTCCAGGAGGAGGCCGTACGGGTACGCCGCCTGCGGGTACTTGTACAGCATCCGCATGTAGGAGTGCGTCGGTGTGGAGTCCAGGTAGTAGTACTGCTCCTTGACGTCCTCTCCGTGGTTCCCCTCCGGACCCGCGAGCCCGAAGAGGCGCTCCTTGAGGATCGGGTCCCTGCCGTTCCAGAGCGCGACCGCGAAGCAGACGTACTGGTGGCGATCGCAGATCCCGGCGAGGCCGTCCTCGCCCCAGCGATAGGCGCGGGAGCGCGCGTGGTCGTGCGGGAAGTAGTCCCAGGCGGCGCCGTCGCGGCTGTAGTCCTCGCGGACGGTGCCCCAGGCCCGCTCGGAGAGGTACGGCCCCCACCGCCTCCAGTTCTTCTCCCGCCGGGCGTCCTCGTCGAGCCTGAGTGACTCGGGGTCGGTCCTCTTCGCCACGTCTCCTCCCGCCTGTGCGGCTCCCTAGTATGCTCGTCCCGGAGGCCCGAGATGGCGACAGGCAGACCCGGCCCGGTGGTCCCGGAGCGGTACGAGGCGGCGCTCGGCGCGGACGACCCGTTCGAGGTGATGGCGGAGACTCCCGCGCTCCTGCGCAAGCGGATCGCCGGCCTCACCGAGAAGCAGCTCGCCACGAAGCCGGCGCCCGGCAAGTGGTCGATCAAGGAGATCGTGGCGCACCTCCTGGACGGCGAGGTGATGATCGGCTCCCGCTACCGGCTCGTGGCCGCGCACGACCGGCCGCCGCTGATGGGCTACGACCAGGACGCGTTCGTCGAGAAGCTGGGCGTGGACCACGCGAAGACCGAGGAGCTCCTCGCCGACTTCTTCATGGCGCGGGCCGTGAACCTGGGGCTGCTCTCGCGGCTGCCGGAGGAGGCGCTCGACCGCATCGGCGTCCACTCCGAGCGGGGCGAGGAGTCGATCCGCTCGATGGTGGCGATGTACGCGGGGCACGACCGGATCCACCTCGATCAGGTGGAGACGATTCGCACCGGCCTCTTCCCGAGGAGGAGGGCGGCCCGGAAGAAGGCGCCGAAGAAGCCGGCACCGAAGGCGCCGGTGAAGAGGCGGTGACGCGCGACCAGCTCCTCGGGGTCGCCGGCCTCGTCGCTCTCGCGGTGGCCGGGGTCGTGATCTTCAGGGTCGACGGTGTGAAGCGCGCGGTCGCCCTGTTCCTCGGCGGCCCGGCGTCGAACGACGCCGCCGGCGCCGGGCCGCGGGCCGTCGGCTGGGTGGGGCTCGGGACCTCGATCCTGGCGGTCGGAGTCCTCCTCGTCTTCGTCCTCGCTCAGGTCCTGAAGAGGAGCCGTTGAGGGGCGTCAGTAGTTGTCGGGGTACTCGGTGACCCAGCGGAAGGGTCTGGAGAGGAGCCGGTAGGGAGGCTCCGGCGAACGGCGCAGGCGCGCGACGACGCTTCGCCCCCGGACCGGACCCTCGAGCACCAGGTGGTCGGCGTCGGGCTGGCGGACCGTCAGCGTCGACTTCTCCTCGGGCGCGTCGCGCGGGGTGAGCTTCAGCGTCGACCTCGCCGCGTCGTACGTCGTGAAGAAGCGCCGCATCGTGTCGTCATGGAGCTGGATCGCGAGCGCTTGACGGCCCGGGATCGCCACGCGCCGCCAGGCGCCCTCGGTCCCCGGCGGCGGCTCCTTCCAGGTCGCCTCCTCGACGGTCCAGAGGCCGGTGAGCCGATACGACGCCGGATCGCCCCGGAATGCGGCGGCCTCCCTCGCCTCCTTGCCCGTCAGCGCGACCCAGGCCGCGAGGAGGAGCCACGGCGCGGCGGCGGCGAGGCGGCGCCCCCACGGCGACGCGATCGGCGCGGGCTCGACCTCAGGGGCGACCGGCTGGTTCCACAGGAAGAGCCGCGCGAGCCGGCCCGCATCCGGCAGCAGGAGGAAGAGGCTCAGGAGGAGGAGGTGGGAGGAGAAGAGCTTGACCGGGACGTCGTAGCAGAAGTTGAGCGCGGCGACGTTCGCCATCGCCCCGGCCGAGAGGAGCGCGCCGAGGAGCGCCGTGCGCCGGAAGAGGAGGAGCGTTCCGGCGACCATCTCGACGAGCCCGCACAGCCCCGCGTACCCGGGCGAGGCGCCCATGAACGTCCAGAGGAGGCCCATCGGCGTCGCGTCGCCGAAGGGCTGCAGCAGGCGGGCGGTATTCGGGGGCGGGAACTGCCCGTACGGAACCACCTTCACCACGCCGTACGCCAGCATCGTGAAGCCGAGCCCGTAGCGGACGTAGACGCGGAAGGCGCGGTCGAGCCGCCGGTACTCCATCCGACGGCGGTCGAGGAGGGACCAGACCAGTGTCGCGAGGAGCGAGGCGACGAGGACCACCGCCGCCTGCACCCAGCGAAACGTCGTGTCGCCGCTCCCGCTGTCCGGCTCCTTCACCGGGCCGGAGATCCCCAGGAGGTGCGCGGCGGCCCACGGCACGACGCGGGCCCAGCACCCCTCCCACCCTTCCGCGAGGAGCCCGGTGCCGGGGACGGCGCCCTGGGGCGAGGGGAAGAGATAGAGCCCGAAGTAGCAGAACGCGAAGCGGAACGCGAGGCGCTCCGGGGCCGACCACGTCGTCGTCGTTTCAGGTTCCATGGCTCCTCCGGGTACGGGGGCCGGCACGTCAACGGATGATCGCGGCCTATCGGCCGCGGGTGAGCCGTGCCGCCAGCCGCGCCAGCGGCGCGGCCGCCGGGACGAGAAGGTACGTGGCCGGTCCGCCGCCGAGGAACGGCCGGAAGAGGCCGGACCAGAGGTACCGGTGGCCCAGGATCCGCCGGTGCCCGGCGCGATGGGCTCTCACCAGGCGCGCGCGATCGAGCTGGCCTCCGAGGAACCCGAGGATCGGCGCGGCGGCCGCGTCTCCCGTCGCGAGCGCCGTCGCCATCCCGGTGCCGGTCCACGGGTCGAGGACGCCGGCGGCGTCGCCGGCGAGGAGGACGTCCCCGACCACCGCCTCTCGCGGGCCGAGGTGGACGGGCTCGGAGAGGAGGACGGGCCCGGGCGCGGGCGTCACCCCGGCGAGGTCCGCGCGGAGCGCGTCGCTGCCGGCGCAAAGGCGGGCCAGGAGCTCGTCCAGGTCGTGGTGCGCCGCCGTCGCGACGTCGGGGCGCGCGAGCGCCGCCATGTTGAGAACGCCTCCCTCCACCCGCGCGAGCCCGAGGTAGCCGCCGTCGAAGAGGTGGAGGTGGATTCGCCCGCGAAACCGCTCCGTGTCGCCCGTCAGGTGCTTCCTGAAGCCGAAGTGCGCCGCCGGCGTGCCGAAGAACGGGCGGCGGAGCTTCCCGTCGAGCGGGGAGTACCGGCCCCACGCGCCGACCACGACGCGCGCCTGGACGGCGGCGCCGGTCCCGCTCACGTGGAAGCCCGACCCGAGGTCTCCCTCGATCGAGGTGACGGTGGCGCCGAAGCGATACGAGGCGCCGAGCGCCTCCGCGGCGCGCGCGACGGCGGTGTCGAGGAGCTCGCGCGACACCGAGAGGACGGGCGCCGGCAGGGGCGCCTCGACGCGCCGTCCGTCGGGGCGCCACAGGGCGAACC
>CAYLNK010000223.1:0-11251 GCA_964384675.1 uncultured Holophagales bacterium
CGTCGAGGGCGTCGCTCACCACCGAGAACAGGCCGAGCACGGCCGCGGCCCCGAGCGTGGCGAAGGCGACGGCCGCGGCCCCCGCCCGCGAGACGAGCCACGCGAAGGCCACGGCCGAGAGCGCGATCCCGCCGAAGACGTAGCGGACGTCGCGGTGGTCGAGCATCAGGAAGAGGAACGCGAGGTAGAGGACGGCCGGCAGCGAGAGGACGTAGGCCGCCCGCCAGGCCCTCCGCGCGAGCGCCACGACGGGGGCGAGCAAGGCGGCGGGAAGGAGCGTGAAGCGGAACGCGGCGCCGAGGAGGTCGGTGCGGGTCCAGAGGAACCGCCACGGCTCGATCGGGTAGTACGGGTAGTCGCGGAATCGCGCCACGGCCCGCTCGGGCCAGCCCGGCAGCGAGCCGAGGAACGGGAGCCCGAGGGGCGACGGGAAGAGCGGGTTGCCGCACTCGATCGTGTTGCGCAGATAGGCGTGGCCTCCGGCCACCGCGGCCACGGACCCGGCCAGGACGAGGAGCGGGCCCGCGCGGCGCGCCTCGACGCGGAACAGCCCGAGCGCCAGCACGGCGGCGGGGATCACGAAGAGGACACCCGTCACCTTCGTGCCGAGGAGGAGGCCCGCCGCCAGGCCCAGAAGCACCGCCCGCCGGCGGTCCGGCCGCTCCAGGAGGAGGAGCGCCGCGAGGACCGCGGCGAGCGTGAAGAACGCGGCCGCGTGGTCGTTCCCGGCGCTCCGCGCGAGCGACGGGAACGCGCGCGGCGTCAGGCCCCAGAGGAGGGCCGCGAGCGAGGCGACCGCGGGGGACGCTCCGAGCGCGAGCGCCAGCGCCGCCACGGCCGCGAGCGAACCGAGCGCGAACGGCAGCTCGGACCAACGCGCCACCACGTCCGACGGGTCGAGCGGGGCGAGGAGCGCGAACGACCACAGCTCGCTCCCGAGCGGGTAGAACGACGTGGAGCCGTCCCCGAGCGGGAACTTGAGCGTGCTCAGGTCGCCGAGCTCGCGGAACGTCAGGACGCCCGCGAGGTGGTAGGACGTGTCGTCGTAGGCGTTCACTCCGGGCGGCGCGGCGCGCTGGTCCCAGAGGCTCGAGCCGAGCGAGAGGACGAAAAGCGCCCAGGCGACGGCGTGGAGACGGCCGAGCGGGTCGCGGGGAAGGCGAACGGGAGCCGGCGCCGGAGCGGGCAGCGCCCCGGCGGCGAGCGTGGCGGCGCCGAGGGCGAGGAGGAGGAGCGGACCGGAGAGCAGTCCCCCGATCCCGAGCGCCGTCGCGGAGAGCACCACGGTCGCCGCCGCGAGCACGAGCGCCGCGGTCGCCCGGGCCGGCCAGTTCGAGCCCGGGAGGAGGCGTCGGGCGACCCGCGATCCCACGAAGGCGAGCGCGGCGCCCAGCGCCAGGGCCACGAGGAGCCGGAGCGGGAGGGGTCCGCCCGGGAACGCCGCGCCCACGAGGAGAGGGAGGGCGAGGCCGGCCCCCGCGCCGACCGCGCGCGTCAGGGGACGGGGACCGGTGCCGCCGGCTTCGGAGTCACCCTCGCCAGCGCCGCCACCGCCGCCGCCAGCTCGGCGTCCGGCGGCGAGGCGCGCGTGTGGCTCTCCGTGAACCGCCAGGTCTCGCGCCCCTCCCGATCGATCAGGATCCATGTGGGGCGGATGATCGCCGACCCCCTCCGGTTGCGGGCGCCGTAGGCGGCCGCCACCTCCAGCGCCGGGTCGGCGAGGAGCGTCGGCCCGTCCTTCCCGAGGCGCGCGGCGAGGTCACGCGACAGGTCGGGAGGGTCGGGCGACACGGCGAGCACCCGCACGCCGGACAGGGTCGTCTTCCGCAGGGAGGCGAGGTGGAGCAACTGCCCCACGCAGAGCCCTCACCAGTGGCCGCGGTAGAAGACGACCAGGACCGGCGTCCCACGGAGGCCGGCCAGCGTGACCGTGCGGCCGTCCGGAGCGGGGAGAGCCAGCGGCGGTGCGACGCCGGGGGCGGCGGCGAGCGCCGCCGCGAGGAGAGCCGCCGCGAGCACCGGCGGCTACCGGTCGTGGAGGGCCGCGTGGATCCCGAGCGGATCGTCGATCGCGGCGGTCTCCGGCGACACGGCGAGGTTCTCGGAGTCGAGCGTGTAGCCGACGAAGCAGAGGGCCATCTCGTCGCTCGTCTGCTCTCCCCAGCCGACGTCCACGATCGCGTTCGGCGTCGGGTGCTCCGGGTTGTTGGCGCTGTTGTCGTAGATCGCCCGCATCCGGAGGCCGCCGTTCTGGAACGGGACCGGCCCGTCGAAGAAGTACGCCCCCTGCCACTTGAAGTCCCACTCCGGCACGTCGATGAGGCAGACGCTCGCCCCGGATTCCGTCGTCATCTCCACCTGCATCGACTTGCCGAGGAGGTGCATGTGCGGGGCCACCGCCAGGAGATGGAAGCTCCCCGGCAGGTAACGGAAGAGCGGCAGCTCGTTCACCTCGACGTGCGGATCGCCGGCGGGCAGCACGAACGTGTTGTTGACGAGCGGGATCTGCCGGAAGCGCTTCGTCACGCGGCTCCGCGCGAACGTGAAGCCGACGGAGGTGCGGTCGGGGCCGATCGAATCGGGCGCGGTGCGCGCGCTGTAGTGGACCTGCGCGACGATCTGAGACCCCTTCGGCATCAGCATCCCGACGCCGTCCGGGAGCTTCAGCGGCGCGGCGCCGGGCGCCCAGCCCCCCGCGCCTCCGAGCGAGTCGAGCCCGGAGCCCAGGTTCGGCCCCCCGAAGCAGGCGTACCCCGGCCCCGGGTCGGCGGCGTCGTTGCGTTCGCCGACGCCCTTGCCGTCCAGGTAGAGGAGGACGTGGTGGACCATCGCCCGGTTGCCCGGCTTCACCTCGACGCCGCTCAGCCAGCGGTCCTCCGTCGAGCGGGCCGACATCACGAAGCAGCGGTAGACGTCGCCCCGCGACAGGTCCGGCGTGTACGCCTCGGCCATCTGGTGCGTCAGGTCGGGCGCCCCGCCCTTCCAGTCCGACGAGAAGACGAGAGGCGACGGGAGATCGGCGGCGTTCCCCTCGGGGGCGCCCGCGGCCACCCAGCGGTCGACCAGCTTGACCTCGGCGTCGGTGAGCGAGCGATCGTCCTGGAACTTTCCGCACGACGCGCTCGCCTTCCAGGGTGGCATCCGGCGCGACGTCACCATCTGGCGGATCGACTCGCGGTAGACGTAGGCGTCCCCGTAGGTCACGAGCGGGAACGGCGCGATGTCCCCCTCGTGGTGGCAGCTCTGGCAGCGGGCCTGGAGGAGCCGGGCGATCTCCCTGGAGAAGGTGGGCGGACGGCCGCTCACCGGCCTTCCGCGCGAGGTGACCGGTCGGGTCGGATGGGACGGCGTCGTCGACACGCCGGAGGCCATCATCGGACCCGAGAGCAGCACGGCCGCGACGACCAGCGACGGCTTCCGCATGAGACCTCCCTGCGCCCGAAGACGGAAACGCCGGCGGCGTGGTTACGCCGCCGGCGCACGATTATCCTCCCGCCCGGATCAGCCCCGCCCGGATCACCCGAAGAGCGGGTCGATCGGCTTGAAGACGCCGTCCTTGGCGTACGGCACGTACTCGAAGCCGCGACCGAGCGGGTCGTCGTGCCGCTCCGTGGTCCAGTCGATTCCGAGCGCCGTGTACATCGTGGCGGCGAGGTCCTCCATCCGCACCTCGCGTCCCTCGGCCCATCCCGACGAGACGAGGTTCGATCCGGAGGCGTCGGTGGCTCCGATCACCTGCCCGCCCTTCACGCCGCCCCCCGCGAAGACGCTGCTCGTCCGGTAGAAGTGGTCCCGGCCCCCCTGCCCGTTGTACGTCGGTGTGCGGCCGAACTCGCCGGTCAGGACGACCAGCGTCTCGTCGAGGAGCGTCCCGCCCCCCTCCCCCTTCGTCGCCTTCAGGTCCGTGAGCAGCGCCGCGATCGCCGGGTCGAGCTGCGCGCACTGGGTGTACAGGCCGTTCCCCTGCGGGCTGTAGATGTTGCTGTGGTGGTCCCAGCCGCCCAGGGTCAGCTGGATGAAGCGCGTCCCCTTCCGTCCCGCCAGGACCTTGCGGGCGATGTTGCACGCGTTGCCGAACGGCGTGCTCCCGTAGCGCGTCGCCTCGTCGGCCGTGTAGGTGAAGAGCTCGTTCACCTCCGGCGAGTCCATCATCGCCTTGGCCTGCCCGTAGAAGCCGGCGGCGTCGGAGCCCTCCTTGCCCAGCGGCGCGCCGCTCCGGAGCGCGGCGTCGACCTCGTTCAGGTCCTTCCAGCGCAGGGCGAAGCGCGCGCTCCCACCCGCCGACGCCGGGTGCGCGAGGCTCGTCAGCCCCACGCCGGCGGTGGCGGGCGGCTGGATGGAGAACGGCGAGTAGAGCGCCGGCAGGTAGCCCGAGCCGGGGATGCCGCTCGGGGTGTTGAGCGCCATGAAGCCCGGCAGCACGTCCTCGGGCCGGCGGGACGCCTCCAGCTCCAGCGCGGCGACCGCGCCGACGTGCGGCGCGATCGCTCCCGTCGCCCCCGTCGGGTTCCGGGCGATCTGCGACCACGTCTGCGCCAGGCCGTGGACGAGAGCCGAGGCGAGCACCGACCGGACGATGGCGAGGTCGCCGAGATGAGCGGCGATTCCCGGCATCAGGCCCTGCGGGAAGGTGAGCCCGCCGCCGAAGGAGGTCGGCTTCAGGGTGGTCTCCTCGGCCGCCGGCCGGCCCACGTACGACGACTCCTTCCAGTCCCACGTGTCGACCTGGCTGGGGGCGCCGGGCATCCAGACGAAGATGCAGTTCTTCGCCGTGCTCCGCGTCGCCGCCTGAGCCGAGCGCCGCTCGAACGCGGCGGCCCGCGACGGCAGGAGCCACGAGGCGACGAGCCCGGCCGCGGAGAGCTCGACGAAGCCGCGGCGGGAGAGGGCGGGTCCCTGGAACGGGGAGCTGGAGCTGGGCTTGGAAGGGGTCACGGCTTTCTCCTTCGTTCTCGTCCGGGCCGTCAGTACTTCAGGAAGAAGTCGAGCTTGTTGAGGAGCGCGAACTGGAGGTCCTCGGCCACGCTCTGCTTCGTCTGGGGGGCCTTCAGGGACGCGAAGAGCCCCAGAGCCACCGTCCGCTCGTCCGCGCCCGGCGGCCTCGAGAGGCTGGCGAGGAAGAGCGAGTCGACGATGGCCTCCGGCGTCGCGCCCGACTTCACCAGCTTGTCCACGAGCCCGCCGGCCTGCCGCACCCGGTTCGTCACCGTCGTCTCGTCGTTCATCAGGGCGAGCGCCTGCGTCACCGAGAAGCCGTAGGTGCGCGTGTTGCCGTCCCGATCCCCGCGCCCGAAGGAGTCGAGGAACGCCCGGATCGCCCCGACCTCGCGACCGTTGCCCAGCCCCCGCGCCCCGGGCTCGGAGACGTCGGGGAGCTGCACCGCCCAGGCGACCGGGGCGCCGTAGCCGTTCACCGGGAGGCTGGCCGGCGTGGCGGTCGCCTTGGTGATCGCGTCGTACAGCATCTCGGCGCCGAGACGCCTCACGAAGTGGCGTGCGAAGTACGGCGCGTACGCCTCGCTCCAGGTCCCCTCGTACGACGACGACAGCTGATACGCGCTCGAGGTGGTGAGGAGGCGCATCAGCTTGCGCAGATCGAAGCCGTCCGCCTGGAATTGCCGGGCGAGCCGGTCGAGGAGGGCCGGATGGGTCGGCTGCGCCTCCCAGCCCGGGGGGAGGTGGTCCGGATCGAGGCGGAGGAGGTCGAAGGAGTCGGCCGGCTCGACGAGACCGAGCGTGAAGAGCTCCTTCCAGACGTAGTTCACGGTCGCCCGGGCGAACTGCAGGTCGGAGGTGAGGAGCCGCCCGAGCGCCATACGGTACGGCTCGCCGTTGCCCGGCTTCTGGAACGTGAACGTCCCGTCGGCGTTCGTGACCAGGTACTGGGGCGTGATCGTGGTGAGGCCCGCCGGCTCGGTGTTCCAGCACGACGTGGTGACGGTCTGGGTGCACGCCTGGCGCGGCGTCTTGTTCCCGGTGGTGGTGTTGAGGGGGTAGTCGCCGTTCGGCTTGTCCGCGACGGCGTAATAGAAGGAGCCGGGCGTGTTGTCGAGCTGCGCCAGGGTGAGGCGGGAGAAGAACGCGGAGAGCCCCCAGAAGTCCTGACGGCGGATCTGGGCCCCCCAGGCGTTGATCGAGTCCATGTGCCCGGCGCCGTTGTGACACGACGTGCAGAAGTACGCGTTGGTGCCGAGGAACGCGGTCCCGACGGAGGCGGCCATGTTGTCGAGCGTGTCCTGCCCGCCCCGGGGAAGCCCGGGCACGCGGGGACCGTCCTGCTGGAGATTCCGCGCCAGGAAATTCGGGGCACCGGTCACGTTCGTGATGCCCGTGGACGTCAGGAGCTCGCGGACCATCTGGTCGTACGGCCTTCTCGACCGGAGGGAGTCGACGAAGAAGGCGTGCAACGCGTTGCGGCCCGCGAAGCCGATCTTGCCGGTGTCCGCGTTGAACGTGTTCCTCACCAGGTCGTCCAGGAACAGCGCCCAGCGATCGTCGAAGGCGTCCGAGGCGAGGAGCTCGTCGATCTTCCGGGCCCTCTTGTCGGAGCCGGAGTCGCTGAGGAACGCGGTCACCGCCGCGGCGTCCGGGATCCGGCCGGTGAGGTCGAGAGAGACGCGGCGCAGGAACTCGGTGTCCGAGGCGAGCGCCGCCGGCCGGATGCCCGTCTTCTCCATCGCCCCCAGGATCTCGTCGTCGACGAAGCTGACGTGCGGGAGCCCCCTCTTCGTCACGCCGGACCGCACGATCGGCAGGACGACGGTCCCGAGGGAGCCGCGGTGGGACGACGTGAGGAGCGCGGTGGCTCTCGACACCTCCAGGCGCCGTGCCGTGCCGTCCGGGTCCGGCGGGGTCCCGGGGAACGGGCACTCGCCCGCGACCGGGACCGGGGGCTCGGGCGCGGACGAGGCGGAGGCCGCCGCCAGGAGCGCCGGGAGAAGGGGCAGGAACGTGACGCGTGGACTCTTTCTCATCTGGCTGCCTCCGGACGAAGGGTGGGACGCCGCGCGGACCGTCACGGTTTACATCGGACGGCGGGGAGGTTCGCTACCCCGTCGGGTCGCCGATCGACTAGAGTTACGCCGCCGATGCGGATCGAGCGACTGAGGGACCGCTTTTTCGAGGGGATCCCTCGCTACCGCTGGCTCGACTCGATCGGGCGGGGCGGGATGGGCGTCGTCTTCAAGGCGCAGGACCTCGAGCTCGACGAGGTCGTCGCCATCAAGGTCCTCTCGCCCGACCTCGAGGGGGACGAGCACGAGCTGCTCACCCGCTTCAAGCGCGAGATCAACCTGAACCGGCGGATCAAGCACCCGAACGTGGCGCGGATCCACGACTTCGGCACCAGCGGTGACTACCCGTACATCACCATGGAGTACGTGCCGGGCCGCGACCTGCGGACGCTCATCCGGCAGGAGGGGCGCCTGGCGCCGGCCCGCGCCATCTCGATCATCCGGCAGATCGCCCTCGGCACGAACGCCGCCCACAAGCTCGGGATCGTGCACCGGGACCTCAAGTCCCAGAACATCGTGGTGGACGACGGCGGAGCCGTGGCGATCCTCGACTTCGGGCTCGCGCGCGGCCGCCTGACCGACGGGCTGACGCTCGACAGCGTCATGATCGGCACGCCGCACTACATGTCGCCCGAGCAGGCGCTCGGGAAGCCGACGGACGCCCGAAGCGACATCTACTCCATCGGCGTCATGATGTTCGAGGCGCTGACCGGAGACGTCCCGTTCAAGGGGGACTCCCCGCTCGTGATCGCCATGAACCACGTCTCCCAGCCGGTCCCGGACAGCCTCCTGAAGCTGTCGGACGTGCCGCCCGAGCTGGCCGCCATCGTGCTCCGGGCGCTCGCCAAGAACGCGGACGAGCGCTTCGCGTCCGCCGCCGACCTCGAGGCCGAGCTGGCGATGCTGCGGCTCCCGGCCGCCCCGGCCGCCGCGACGCCTCCACCCGCCGCGACCCCCTCGCCGTTCCCGGAGGTCGGCGACACCTCCGGCGCCGAGACCGGCTTCCGCACCTTGCAGATGGACGTTTCGGTGGAGGTCGAGCCCCCGCGGATCCCGGTCCCTCCCGCGCCTCCCCCCGAGGCGGTCGCCGTCCCGGCGGACGACGATCGCGGTCACCACACGATCCCCGCCTCGAGCGGGATGCGGGTCACCGTGAAGGACCGCCCCCCGAGCGTCCTCCTGGTGGAAGGAGACGCCGTCCAGAGACGTCTCCTCGAGGGCTACATCACCCAGTTCGGCTGTCGGACCCTCGAGGCCAGGAACGGGCAGGAAGCGCTCGAGACCCTGCTTCGCGAGACGGTGGACCTCGTCCTGATGGATGTGAAGCTCCCGGACATGGACGGCTTCGACGTCACCCGGATCATCAAGTCCCAGAGAGGCACCGGAGCCATCCCGGTCGTCCTGATGTCCGCCCGGCTCGACCGGAACCACTTCGCGTTCGGGATCCAGACGGGCGCGGCCGACTTCCTCTCGATGCCCGTCGTCCTCGACTCCATGATCGCCCGGCTCTGGAACATCCTCCAGCACCGCGGCTTCATCCCCCCGTCGGGGAACGAGACCCTGAACGCGGCGCTCCGGGACGCGCTCATCTCCGACACGCCGCACTCGGGTGTGAGGTACGGCACCGAGCCCCGTTGATCCGGCTCCGGACCCCGCGGCCCCTGGCGCTGGCGCCGCTCCTCGCCCTCGCCGCCTGCGCCGGACGCGGCCCCGACCCGACGCTCGAGACGTACTCCCGCGGGGTCTCCCGGCTCGTCGAGCGGCTCGAGGCCGCGGCCGTCGGCACCCTCCCGCGGGAGCTCTTCGCGGCCGAGGTCGCCCGCGAAGCGCTCGAGGCCAGGCTCGCGCCTTTCCGTGACGCCGCCGCGGCAGGCTCGGCGCGGCTCCGGATCCTGGAGCTGCGCTTCTCCGGAGGGGATCGGGCACGGCTC
The DNA here is from genome assembly GCA_964384675.1 of uncultured Holophagales bacterium. Classification (GTDB taxonomy): domain Bacteria; phylum Acidobacteriota; class Thermoanaerobaculia; order UBA5066; family UBA5066; genus CAYLNK01. The sequence continues at coordinate 8,945 of CAYLNK010000223.1, forward strand.
GAGCTCGAGGTCCGGCTGAAGGGGACGACGCGGGTCGCCGGCGAGCGGATCTCCTTCCAGGCGACCTATCCCGTCGACGTCGAGCGGCGTGCTTCCGGATGGACCGTGGCGGCGGTCGGTGACCCCGTCCGACCCGCGACGCTCGTCCGGGGCGAGCCGCGGCTCGTGGAGGACGCCGCGGCGCGCGGACTCGACGCGCGTCACGACACGATCGACCCCGTCGAGGCGACGAACATCTGCCTGCCGGCGACGCACCACCGCCCCGGGGTCCTCCTCGCCGACGTCGACGGCGACGGCGCGCTCGACGTCGTCCTCCCGGGCCGCCGCCCGCGCCTCTTCCGGAACGACGGTCGAGGCCGCTTCCGCGACGCGACCGCCGGCTCCGGCCTCGACACGCTCGGCGAGATGGACGGGGCGGGCGGCGTGGCGGCCGACCTGGACGGCGACGGCCTTCCCGAGCTCTTCCTGTCGAACCACGTCTCGCCGTCGCGGCTCCTCCGTAACGAGGGAAATGGGCGCTTCCGGGACGTCACCGGCGCCTGGGGGCTCGCCGGCCTCGCGGGACCGTACACGTCGGCGGTCGCCTTCGACGCCGACGGCGACGGGCGGGTCGACCTCTTCCTCGCCTGCTACGGCGACGCCCGGCTCACCGGCCCCGCGTACGACGGCCTCAACGGGCCGGGCTCACGCTTCTTCCGCAACGTCGCCCGCGACGGCCACCCGTTCCTGGTCGACGAGACCGCGTCCTCCGGCCTCTCGGACCCGGGCTGGGGCTTCGCGGCCTCGGCCTGCGACGCCGACGACGACGGCGACGACGATCTGTACCTCGCGAACGACTTCGGGAGGAACTCCTTCTTCGAGAACCGCTCCACGCCGGGCCGCCCCCGCTTCGTGAACGTCGCGAAGGAGAGCGGCACCGAGGACGAAGGGTACGGGATGGGCGTGACGTGGGGAGACACGGACGGCGACGGCCGCTGGGACTTCCACGTGGCCGACTACTTCGCGCCTTACCGATGGATCCTGCGCGACCGGCTCTGGCCGATGCCCCCGGTACCGCTGGCGGCGCTGGCGCGTCCGATCGTGGCCCGGATGTCGGGACGCCGCGCGCGCGGGGACGGACATTTCCGGAACCTCGGCGGGCTTCGCTTCGAGCACGTCTCGGCCGCGGCCGGCGTGGACGACGCCGGCTGGGCCTGGGGTACCGAGCTGGTCGACCTGGACGGAAAGGGGCGCGAGGATCTGGTCGTCGTCAACGGCATGTTCCAGGCGACGACGGGGGTGGACGACGAGGTCGGCTTCTGGAACGGCATGGGCCGCCGGGGCATCGACTTCCACGACGGCGTGTGGGGGACGATCGACTTCGGCGGGAACGGCATGGCCTCGCGCACCCCGAAGCGGCTGTTCTGGAACCGCGGAGACGGGACCTTCGAGGATCGCGCCTTCGTCTCCGGCTTCGACACCACCGAGGACGCGCGCGGTCTCGCGTTCGGGGACCTCGACGGGGACGGCGCGCCGGAGCTGGTCGTCGCCTGCTTCCGCGGTCCTCTCCTCGTCTACGGGAACGGCTGGACGGAGGAGCGGGGCGGCGGCGGCCGCATCGGCGTCCTCCTCTCCCGCCGGAACGGCTTCAACCGGGACGCCCTCGGCGCGGTCGTCCGCCTGACGGTCGGCGGGAGGGTCCAGCTCCGCGAGGCGCGCGCCGGCTCGTCGTACCTCTCCCAGTCGTCCCGCGAGCTCCTCTTCGGAACCGGCGCGAGCCGCGCGGCGGAGAGGCTCGAGGTGCGCTGGCCGGGCGGCCGGCGCGACGTGCTGGCCGACGTGCCGGCAGGCAGCCGGGTCCTCTGGGTCGAGGGGGAGGCCCCCCGGATCGTGAAACTCGGAAAACGGGAGAAACTCGGGGGGTGAAGCCTCTCGCCTTCGCCGCTCTCGTCGTCCTCGCCGCCCCCCTCACTCTCGGGGCCGCGCCGCCCCGCGACGCCTCCCGCGTCCTCGCCGCCCGCAACCTCGGGCTCGCGCAGCTCGAGGAGGCCCAGAACAAGGAGGCCAGGAAGACGTTCGAGCGCCTCTCGGAGCTGACGCCGAACGAGCCGCTGCCGTGGGCGAATGCCGCGATCGCCGCGCTGCGCGACAACGACCTCGCCTCGGCCGAGAAGCTCCTCGGGCGGGCGCGCCAGGCAGGCGGGGAGCGCGCCGACCTGTATGCCATCGGGGCGGCGCTGGAGGAGGCTCGGAACCGCGCGGACGCGGCGCGCGACGCGCTCGCGAAGGCCGCCGCGCTCGCGCCGAGGGACCTCGAGTCGCGCTGGC
>CAYLNK010000224.1:0-11187 GCA_964384675.1 uncultured Holophagales bacterium
TGTCGGACCGGACCGCGGCCGCCGGTGCGGTCCTGGTGCGGACCGGCCGCAGCGCGGTGGCCCACGGGGACGAGGCGGGCGGCGTCTCCCTGCGCTACGTACCCCTGATCGCGGACGTGGTGACCGGCGACGAGATCGTGACGTCCGGGACGGACGGTGTCTTCCCGGGAGACCTCCCGATCGGACGCGTTGCCGCGGTGAGGCGGAGCGGCCCGCTCCTCTTCCTCGAGCTCCCCGTCACTCTCGGCGCCGACGCCGCGCGCGAGCCGCTGGTCTTCGTCCTTCCTCCCGTCCGGGCGACCGAGCCGCAGCCCCGGGCTCTCTCCCCGGGATCGGACGTGCCGCGATGAACGTCCCGGTCGGGCCCCTTCGGGTCCTCCGCCTCGTGGCGGGCCTCGTGCTCGCCGTCGCGGGGACCCTGGCGCTCGGCTTCGTGCCGGCTTCCGCCAAGCCCGATCTCTTCCTCGTCGCCGTGGCGGACGCCGCACGCGGCGGCGCCCCCGTGCTGGCCATGACCGCCGGGCTCGTGGCGGGACTCCTCGAGGACACCCTCACGAACCCGGACCGGCTGCTCGGTCTCCACGCGTTCAGCAAGGTGCTGGTCGGCTATCTCGTCGCGATGCTCGGCTCCCGCACGGTGGTCGAGAAGCCGATCGCGGTGGGCGGTCTCGTCGCCGGTGCGGCCCTCCTCGAGACCGGGATCGTGGTCGGTCTCGTCTGGGTGCTGCGGGGCGTCCTCCTCCTGCCCGCGCCGGGACCGCTCGCGGTCGGCGCGATCGCGACCGGCCTCGTCGGGGCCGGCATCCAGGCCCTCTCCCTCGTCCCGTGGCGGGCCCGGCGCGAGGCGCGCCGCCGCCGCCGGCTGAGCCTGTGAGCCTCTGACGATGGCCACCAGCGCGCGCGAGGACCGCCGCCCCCTGCTCGTCCGGCTCGACCGGCTCGGGTTCGCCGTCTGGGTGGTCTTCGCGCTGCTCCTCGGCGTCTACTGGGTGAACCAGGTGCTGCGCGGCGACGAGTTCGAGCGGCAGGCCGAGAACAACCGCCAGCGCTCGGTGCCGATCACGGCCGCGCGGGGCTTCATCCTGGATCGCAACGGCGAGGTGCTCGCCGAGAACGAGCCGTCCTTCAACCTCCTCCTCTTCCGGCGTGAGACCCGGGACCTGGAGGGCTCGCTCCGCTTCGTGGCCGACCTCCTGGGCCGCCCCCTCGACGACCTGAAGCGCCGGGTGGAGCGGGACCGCTCCTACTACGACTTCGTCCCGATCGTGCTCCAGGAGAACCTGACGCTCACCGAGGTGGCCGCGATCGAGGCGCACGCCCTCGAGCGGCCCGGGCTCGTCGTGCACACGACCGAGCGGCGCGTCTACAAGCACGGGACTCTGGCCTCTCACCTCCTCGGGTACCTGGGCGAGGCGACGCCCGAGCAGCAGCAGAGCCGGGGAGCGCGGACACGGCCGGGCGAGCCGATCGGCCAGAAGGGGATCGAGGCCGCCTACCAGGACCTGCTGGCCGGCGTGTCCGGAGCCCGCTCCTACGTGATCGACTCGTTCGGGCGCGAGGTGAGCGTCTCGGCTCTGACCAACCCGACGCCGGGCAACAAGCTCTTCGCCTCGATCGACCTGCGCCTTCAGCGGGTCGCCGAGGAGTACTTCGCGGAGCGCGTCGGGACCGCGGTGGCGCTCGACCCGAGGACGGGGGAGATCCTGGCGTTCGTCTCCGCTCCCGGCTACGACCCCAACCTGTTCACGCGCCGCGTCTCGCGGAAGGAGTGGGACGACATCCTCGAGGATCCTCGCCGCCCGCTGAACAACCGGGTGCTCCAGAACGTCTACTCGCCGGGCTCGGTCTTCAAGGCCATCGTCGCGTACGCGGTCCTGTCGCACGGCATCCGGGCCGACGAGCGCGTCTTCTGCCCCGGCGCGGCGACGTTCTACGGCCGCTCGTTCCGCTGCCACGGGACGCACGGGAACGTCGACCTGGCCACGGCGCTCCAGGTCTCCTGCGACGTCTACTTCTACACGATGGGCAAGCGCCTCGGAATCGAGGCGATCGCCGAGGCCGCCCACCAGTTCGGGCTCGGGCGCTCGACCGGCGTCGACCTGTCGGGCGAGCGGACGGGGCTGGTCCCGTCACCGGAATGGAGCGAGACGGTTCGCAAGCAGCCCTGGTACCCGGGCGAGACGATCTCGGTGGCCATCGGCCAGGGGCCTCTCCTGACGTCGGCCCTGCAGATGGCCCGCGCCTTCGCGGCCCTCGCCAACCCGGACGGCACTCTTCCGACGCCGCACCTCTTCCACATCGGCGAGAACATCCGGTCGGGCGAGCGGTTCGTCTACCGGCCTCCGGCCAAGGAGTCGGTGCCGTATGGGCCGGGCGTCCGCGAGGCGATCGTCGAGGGCCTCTGGCGCGTGGTGAACGCCCCCGGCGGCACGGCGTACGCGTCGCGCGTCCCGGGGCTCGACATCTGCGGCAAGACCGGCTCGGTCCAGGTCGTGGCGCAGAAGGACACCAAGAAGGCGCACCTCCTGCCGGACGAGCTGAAGGACCACGGCTGGTTCGCCGCCTTCGCCCCGCGCCGAGACCCGAAGCTGGTCGTGGTGGTGTTCGTGGAGCACGGGGAGCACGGGAACACCGCGGCGGCCCCGCTCGCCACGAAGATGTTCGAGACGTACCTGAGGCCGGCCTCTGCGGCGCGCCCCGAGGTGTCCGCGGGGCTCCCGACGACAGCCGGCGAGTCCTCCCGGACGGGCGGCTAGGCCCCGTGTCCAAGCTCTCGGAGATCCTGCCGCGCCGCCTCGACACGCGGCTCCTCGCGCTGGCGCTCGCTCTCTCGGCCATCGGTGTCGCGATGGTGGTGTCGACCACCGCGGGCTCGCCGCGGGCAGACCTCGGCAGCAAGCAGGTGCTGTTCCTGGGCCTCGGTCTGGCCGTGGCAGCGGTCCTCCTCGCGATCGACTATCGGATCCTGCTTCAATACTCGCCCGGCCTCTACGGGATCTCGCTCCTGGCTCTGATCTGGCTGCCGCTCTTCGGACGGCGCATCGCCGGCGCGAAGTCGTGGATCCGGCTCTTCGGGGGGTTCCAGCTCCAGCCGTCGGAGTTCGTGAAGCTCTCGACGGCGCTGCTCGTCGCCTGGATCCTGGAGAACGACGACCGGGCGTTCCTGCGTCGCCGCTCGATCGGCGCCCTGACGTTCGCCGTCGGGATGCCGATGCTCCTGATCCTCCTGCAGCCGGACCTCGGCGTGGCGATGACCTACGCGCCGTTCCTCCTGGCGGCGCTCTTCCTGGGCGGGCTCAAGGCCCGGTGGTGGGCCCTCCTGGTCGTGAGCGGGCTGCTCGTGGTGGGGAGCTCGTGGTTCGTGCTCAAGGACTACCAGAAGGACCGGATCCGGACGTTCCTCGACCCGTCGCTCGCCGCTCGCGGGGCCGGCTATCAGGTGCGCCAGGCACGGATCGCGATCGGCTCGGGCGGGATCGTCGGAAAGGGGTGGCAGAAGGGCTCGCAGAGCCGGCTCGGGTTCCTGCCGGTGAGGCACACCGACTTCGTCTTCGCCGCGCTCGCCGAGGAGTGGGGTTTCGTCGGCGTGGCCGGGGTCCTGGGGCTGTACGGGCTCTTCGTGGCACGGGGATTCGCGCTCGCCCGGGACGCCCGGGACCGAGGCGGGGCGATGCTGATCCTCCTCCTCTCCTCGAACCTGGCGGTGCAGGCGGCCGTGAACATCGCCATGAACATAGGGCTCGTGCCGACGACGGGGATCACGCTCCCGTTCCTCTCCTACGGGGGGTCGTCGCTGATCGCCTGCTGGGGAATGGTGGGGCTGATGCTGTCCGTGGCGTACCGCCGCTTCGTCAATGTGTAGCGTCGCGGCCCGGTCGGCCCCCGGGGCGCGGGAGCGCCGGGTTAATCTCCGGCGCACATGCTGAAAGAGCTTCTGATCTCCTCCAGCGACCGCGAGACGCGGATCGCGGTCCTCGAGGAGGGCCGCGTCGCGGAGGTGCAGATCGAGCGGCGCCGCCAGCGCGGTGTCGTGGGGAACATCTACAAGGGGCGCGTGACGCGGGTGCTTCCGGGGATGCAGTCGGCGTTCGTCGACCTCGGCCTGGAGAAGGACGCGTTCCTGTACGTGGCCGACGTCGGCGAGGAGGTGGACGACTTCGACCGCTTCGGCGCGGGCGAAGAGGAGAAGCGCGACGGGGAGCCGCCGCCCTCCGCACCGGTGCCGGAAGGCGAGCCTCCCCCGCCCAAGCCGCTCCCGTCGATCGACGAGCTGCTGCGCGAGGGCCAGGAGCTCGTCGTGCAGGTCACCAAGGACATGATCGCGCACAAGGGGGTGCGGATCACGACGCACGTGACGCTCCCCGGGCGGACGCTGGTCTACATGCCGACGATCGACCACGTCGGCGTGTCGCGCCGGATCGAGAACGAGGAGGAGCGGGAGCGCCTGAAGGAGATCCTCGTCTCGATCAAGAAGGGCCCCGGGGGCTACATCGTGCGCACGGCGGGCGAGGGGCGCGCGGCCGAGGACTTCGTGGCCGACCGCCGCTACCTGACGCGGCTCTGGGAGCAGATCCGGAAGAAAGGGGACCGGGCCGGCGCGCCGGCGCTGCTCCACCGGGACCTCGACCTCGCCCTGCGGGCCGCCCGGGACATCTTCGCGGCCGACTTCACGGCGCTCTGGGTGGACGACGACGAGGACTACCAGCGCATCGTCGAGTTCCTCGACCAGGTGCAGCCGAGCCTGGTCGGGAAGGTGAAGCTGTACCGGAAGTCGACCCCGCTCTTCGAGGAGTACCACGTCGAGACCGAGATCGAGAACGCCCTGAAGAGCAAGGTCTGGCTGAAGTCGGGCGGCTACATCGTCATCAACCAGACGGAGGCGCTCGTCGCGATCGACGTCAACACCGGGAAGTACGTCGGGAAGAAGCGGCTCGAGGACACCGTCGTGAAGACGAACCTCGAGGCCGTGCAGGAGATCGTCAGGCAGATCCGGCTGCGCGACCTGGGCGGCCTCCTGGTCGTCGACTTCATCGACATGGAGGAGGAGGAGAACCGCAAGGAGCTGGTCGCGGCGCTCGAGACCGAGCTGAAGCGGGACCGCTCCAAGAACCGGATGCTGCCGGTCTCCGAGTTCGGCCTCGTCGAGATCACACGCAAGCGGCAGCGCCAGAGCCTGGAGCGGACGCTCACGATGCCGTGCCCCTACTGCCAGGGGGTCGGGCGGATCAAGAGCGTGCAGACGATCCTCCTCGAGATCCGCCGCCAGATCCTGCGACGCGCCTACGACGGCGAATGGCACTCTCTCCTGCTCCGGGTCCACCCCGAGATCTACCGGGCGCTGGTGGGTGAGGAGCGGCGGCTGATCGAGGAGCTCGAGGAGCGGATCGGGATGCCGATCCACGTCAAGAGCGACGAGCACATCCACCACGAGGGGTTCGACATCGTGCTCGAGGCTTAGTCGCCCAAAAAAAGAGCCGCTCACGCGAGCGGCTGGAGGAGAGGCTGGAGTGTGCGCCACTCTCCATAGAGCACGCGACGTGCCAGCCCTCGCGCGCCGGATCGGCACGGTTAGACTTCCGGCCGGATGATCGAGGAGCCGCCGCTCTACTTCGCGTTCACCGCCGGGCGTCAGGTGGGGCCGATGACCGGTGAGGAGCTGGCCGGGCTCGCCGCGAACGGCCGGCTCCTGCCGACCGACCTGGTCTGGCAGAGCGGGACGCCGTCGTGGGTCCCCGCGTCCCACCTGGTGCCGTTCGGAGCGGCGCCCCCTCCCGTGGAGGCGGAGTACCGGGTCGAGCGGATCGGCTCGCTCCGGGAGCCCGGGGAGCCGCCCCGCTCGCTCCTCGACGACCTGTCGTCCTTCTCCCTCGCCGAGGTCATCCCGCTCTCCCGTCTCTTCGACCCGGAGACCCTCGGGACGCCGATCTCCTGGATCCTCCTCCTCTTCGGCCTCGGACCCCTCTTCGTCGGCTCGGTGGTGGAGGACCCGGCCCTCCGGGTGAGGCTCTTCAACTTCGGCTGCGGGGCGCTCTGGACCGCGTTCTTCGTCGCCGCCTTCAAGACGGCGAAGCAGTCCCTGCGGCTCGGTGTGGCGGTCTTCTTCGCGACCGGGCTCTTCGGCGTCCTCTTCGTCTCGGTGCTCCAGCAGGTACCGCCGCTCTCCTGGCTCTACGAGCTCCTCACCCCGCGCGCCCCGTTCGTGGTCCGCCTCGTCGGCTACGTGCTCGGCGTCGGCCTGCTCGAGGAGCTCGGGAAGGGGCTGATCCTCCTCTTCCTCGCACGGGCGCTCGGGGGCCTGGAGGACGAGCTGGACGGGGTCTTCTACGGCCTGATGTCGGGGCTCGGCTTCGGCGTCTACGAGGCGATCGCGTACACCGAATGGGTGAACCCCCGTCAGGCGACGGCCCTCTCGATGATGGAGGGCTCGTACACCGTGGGGCTCTTCGCCTACTTCGTCTCGTCGGCGGTGCGCATCGTCTCTCTGCCGCTCCTCCACGCGGTGTGGGCCGCGATCGTGGGGTACTTCATCGGCCTCTCCTTCGCCGCCCGGCGAAAGGGGCGCGCCGTGCTCCTGCTCGGGTTCTCGATCGCCGCCGTCCTGCACGGCCTCTACGACGCGCTCCTCTCGGCGGGCGCGGTGCTGCTGGCGTTCCTGACCGCCGCGCTGAGCCTGCTCCTCTTCCTCTCGTACCGGCGGAACGCCGACCGTGTGCTGGCGGAGATCCGGCGAGCGGACGTGGAGTAGAGTGATCCGAGGGGGAGCCCATGCATCTCGTCTGGACGTTCCTGATCGGTCTCGTCGCCGGTGCGGTCGCCAAGCTCCTGATGCCCGGGAAGGACCCTGGCGGCTGGATCGTCACCGCCCTCCTCGGCATCGCGGGGGCGTTCGTCGCGACCTTCCTCGGCAAGGCGCTGGGGTGGTACGTGCCCGGCCAGCAGGCCGGCTTCATCGGCGCGGTGATCGGCGCGATCGCGCTCCTCGGTATCTACCGGCTGGTCAAGGGCCGGGCCGCCTGATCCTCGGCGCTCAGCGCCTCCGCGTCTCGAGGTAGGCGGTCACCTCGGAGACGAAGGTCGACGGGTCGATCGGCTTGCTCAGGTAGCCGTCGCATCCGCCGGAGAGGAACCGCTCCTTGTCCCCGCGCATCGCGTGGGCGGTGAGCGCGACGATCGGCGTCGAGGCGCCCATCGGGTCGAGCCGGAACTCCCTCACGAGCGACAGACCGTCCCGCCCGGGCAGGTGCATGTCCATCAGCACCAGGTCCGGCTGGCCGCGCCGGAACTCGATCCGGGCCGAGAGGGCGTCGCGCGCCCCGAGCACCAGGAATCCGGCTTCCTCGAGGAGGAAGCCGACCAGCTCCATGTTCTGCTCGTTGTCCTCCACCACCAGGATGGTCCGCTGGCGCGGGGCCGCCGTCATCGAGGCGCCAGCCGCGTCCGCATCCGCTCGTAGGCGCCTTCCCCCACACGGACCGTGCCGCCCCCCTGTATCGCCAGCAGGTACGAAGGTCGAAAGCGGAACCGCCCGGGCGTCACCGACTCGATCGCCTCCCACGGGATCAGGAGCGGGCGCCGGCCGACCCGGAAGAAGACGATGGGCCGCAGGAAGAGCCCCTCCGGCGAGACGACCAGGACCGTCACGCCGTTCTCCCGCACGCCTCCGACGCCGTACACCTGGAACGACAGCTCCTCGCCCGGCGGCTGGTGCGTCGCCGCGAAGCGACGGGCGAGCGACGGCCACCCGGCGACGAGCGCGAGCAGCCCGGTGACGGCGCAGAAGAACGGGACGCCCAGCGTGAGGAAGAGAACGGGGACGAGGATCCAGAGAAGCGTCGGCGACGTCGCCCCTTCCTCGACCATCGGCGGCGCGCCTAGTAGAGCGGGAAGCGGTCGGTCAGCTCGCGCACGCGGGCTTTCACGGACGTCTGGACGGACGCGTCCTCGGGCGCGGCCAGGACCTCGGCGATCCAGGCCGCGATCTGCCGCATCTCGTCGGGACCCATCCCGCGCGTGGTGACCGCTGGAGTGCCGATCCGGAGGCCCGACGTGACCATCGGCGGGTTCGGGTCGAACGGGATGGCGTTCTTGTTCACCGTGATCCCGGCCAGGTCGAGCGCCTTCTCGGCCACCTTCCCGGTGAGGCCCTTCACGCCGACGTCGACGAGGAAGAGGTGGTTGTCGGTGCCGCCGGAGACGATCCGGAAGCCCTGCCCCGCCATCGCCGTCGAGAACGCGGCCGCGTTCCCGATCACCTGCTTCTGGTACGCCGCGAACTCCGGGCTCATCGCCTCGAGGAGGGCGACGGCCTTGCCGGCGATCACGTGCTCGAGAGGACCGCCCTGCAGCCCCGGGAAGACGGCCTTGTCGATCTCCTTGGCCCACTCCGGGACGCAGAGGACGAGGCCGCCGCGAGGCCCGCGCAGCGTCTTGTGCGTGGTGGTCGTGACGAAGTGCGCGTAGCCGACGGGCGACGGGTGCAGCCCCGCCGCGACGAGCCCGGCGATGTGCGCCATGTCGACCATGAGGAGCGCGCCGACGGAGTCGGCCACCTGACGGAAGCGCGGGAAGTCGAGGACGCGCGGATACGCGGACGCGCCGGCGATGATCAGCTTCGGCTTCTCGGCCTCGGCGACGCGGGCGAGCTCCTCGTAGTCGAGGTGCTCGGTGTCCTTCCTCACGCCGTAGGAGACGACGCGGTACTGCTTGCCCGAGATCGAGAGCGGGTGGCCGTGGGTGAGGTGCCCGCCATGGGCGAGCGACATCCCGAGGAGCGTGTCGCCCGGCTTCAGGCAGGCGAGGTAGACCGCGGTGTTCGCCTGGGAGCCGGAGTGCGGCTGCACGTTGGCGTGGATGGCGTCGGGGTTCGCCGGCGAGAAGAGCTTCCTGGCCCTCGCGATCGCGAGCGACTCGGTGCGGTCGACGAACTCGCAGCCGCCGTAGTACCGCTTGCCGGGATACCCCTCGGCGTACTTGTTGGTGAGCACCGAGCCGACCGCCTCGAGCACGGCCCGCGAGGTGAAGTTCTCGGAGGCGATCAGCTCCAGGTGGTGGCGCTGGCGCTCCAGCTCGGCGTGGACGGCCTCGGCGACCTCGGGGTCGGCGGCGGCGAGGGTGCGCTCCATCAGGCTCGGAGAGGTCAGGGTGGTCATGGCGTCGTCCTCCTCAGAGGCCCGGGGCCTCGTCGAGCTTCTTCACGCGGCGCTGGTGGCGCCCGCCGGCGGCGAAGGGGGTCGTCAGGAAGGCGTCGAGCATCGCCTCGGCGAGGGTCGGGGCGACCTGCCGGGCGCCGAACGAGATGACGTTGGCGTCGTTGTGCTCGCGCATCAGGCGGGTGGCGAAGAGGTCGTTCGGGACGCCGGCCCGCACCCCCTTCACCTTGTTGGCGGCGATCGCGATCCCGATGCCGGTGCCGCACGCCAGGACCCCGCGCTCGGCCTGCCCGGAGGCGACCGCGTGCCCGACGGCGAAGCCGAAGTCCGGGTAGTCGACCGACTCGGTGGAGCCGGTCCCGAGGTCGACGACGTCGTGCCCCTTCGAGGTGAGGTAGCCCTTGAGGTGCTCCTTCAGGGCGTAGCCCGCGTGGTCCGACCCGACGGCGATTCGCATGGCGCGAATCCTACGGCATCCCCGGCGCGTGGCGCGGGTACGGCGCGAACATCTGGTCGTACTCGGAGACGGCGTAGCTGTCCGTCATGCCGGCCAGGTGGTCGGCGATGCAGCGGAGGAAGAGCGGCTTCCTCGTGTAGCTCGCGGCGATCTCGGCCTCCAGCCGCTTCAGCGGGATGTCCCGCAGGTACGTCACCCCGGCGAGGTCGCGGTAGCGCATCAGCACGTAGTCGGGCAGGAGGCGCGGGTTCCTGTAGTACGCGCCGAAGAGCCCGGTGACGACCATCTGCGCCCGCCCGTCGTGTCGCGACACGGCGTGGCTGTGGATGATCTGCTGGTAGATGAACTCCTTCAGCTCGAGGTACATCCGCTCGCCCGTCTTGGAGGGGGCCACGAGCGAGCCGGGGAGCTTCCGGCGCTGGGCGGCGAACTCCTCCGGCGTCGTGATCCCCTTGGCGGAAAGCCACCGCTCGATCGCCGCGCGCGAGGCCGTGATGACGTCGGTGACGAGCAGGTGGATGATCCCGCGGATCAGGAGGGCGCGCCGCACCGTGCCGTCGCGGGCCCCCGTGTACGCCTCGCCGAGCGCCTCGATGACGGCCTTCGACACCGGGAGCGCGACCACCTTGGCGTCGTCCACCAGCGCGAGACCGTCCTCCAGGTCGTGCGCCTGCTGCGCGACCTCGTCGGCCCAGCCCACCGCCTGCCCCTCGAGGTGCCCGCCCGAGGAGAGGTTCAGTCCCTCGGCGTCGATGTCCGGGAACGGGAAGTCGCGGCGCCACGAGGTGTGCTTGAGGATCCCCTCGCGGGTGTCGTTGGTCAGGTTCAGGCCGGGGTGCTGGTACCGCTTCTCGAGCACGTCGACGACGCGTACGGACTGGTAGTTGTGCTTGAAGGCGCCGACCTGCGCCGCCACCTTCGGCTCGATCGGCACCGACGGCTCCCCCCCGGTGAGGATCCGGTTGAGCACCTTCTCGCCGGAATGCCCGAACGGCGTGTGTCCCACGTCGTGGGCGAGGGCGCACGCCTCGGCGAGGTCCTCGTTCAGACCGAGCGCGCGCGCGATGGTGCGGGCGACCTGGGTCACCTCGAGCGTGTGGGTGAGGCGGGTCCTGTAGTGGTCCCCCTCGAACGGGATGAAGACCTGCGTCTTGTGCTTGAGCCGGCGAAACGAGCGGGAGTGGATGATCCGGTCGCGGTCCCGCTGGTACTCGGTGCGGTAGTCGTAGCTCTTCCCCTCGAACGGGGCGGGGTAGCGGCGCACCGCGCGGCAGGCCCGCGACGCGTAGAGCGCCAGGTGCCGGTCCTCGAACGCCTCGAGGTCGCCTTTCGTGAACGCGACGACGCGGGGAGCTTCTGCCATCTGCGGCCAGCGTATCAGCCGAGGAGCGCGAGCGCGTCCCCCACGAGGACGAGCGAGCCGGCGACCAGGATCGGGCCGTCGCCGGCCGCGGCATCCGGAGTCTCGAGCCGCCCGAGCGCCTCCGCGACCGAGGCGGCGCCCGGGAGGTCGGGCCGCCCCAGACGGCTGGCCAGCTCCTCCTTCGGGCACGCGCGCGCCGAGCGCGGGGCCACGAGCAC
>CAYLNK010000225.1:0-6263 GCA_964384675.1 uncultured Holophagales bacterium
CGACCGCGACGCCCCGGCCGCCACCCCGCAGCCGCACCGCCCCGAAGGCGGCGGACGCGGCCAGCGCGGCCCCCAGCGCCACGAGGATGTTGTAGGCGTGCTCCGGCGGCGTCCCGGCGGCCCGGAACACGAGGGCGAAGAGGTACGTCCCGAAGTGGTAGTACGGCAGGGGCCCGCCTCCGGAGAACCACGGGTCCTGGAGCGGCAGGCTCTCCGAGGTGACGAGCGCGTTGAGGATCGCGAAGTCCATCGGCTTCTCGGTCTGCCGGATCTCGCCCGCTCCGGCGCGGAGGAGCGCGAAGAGCGCGAAGACGCCGATGGGCAGGAGAAGCGGGAGCAGGAGCCTCCTCCCACCCCGGAGCGACAGGAGGTCGCGCCCCAGGAAGGCGAGGATCGCGACGGCCACGACGAAGCCGAGGCGGACCGCGACCCCGCCGATCGGCACCGCGAAGGCCACCGACAGGAGCCAGCCCGGCAGGCCGACCGCGAGCAGGCCGACGGGCACCGCGAAGGCGATCGAGGCGTCCCGCCGCGTCTCCTCGTCGAGCCCGGCGAAGACGCGAGCCAGAAGGGCGGCTCCGGCGCAGCCGACCAGCAGGAAGGCGAGGCTCAGGAGAAGCGTCGAGGCGACGGTCACGCGGCGGGCGGCAAAGTAGCATACCCAGTAGACTCGCGGTGTGACGGATCCCCGCCCGGTGCCGCGCGTCGCCGTCGTCGGCGGCGGACTCTGCGGCCTGGTCGCCGCGGACCGGCTCCTCGCGGCCGGGCTCCCGGTCACGGTCTTCGAGAAGTACCCGGAGGCCGGCGGGCTCGTCGGCTGCTACGAGGTGGGCGGCACCCCGCTCGAGCGCTTTTACCACCACCTCTTCACCTCGGACGTCGATTACGTGTCGCTCGCCGAGGAGCTGGGTCTCGGCGCCGAGATCGAATGGCTGCCGTCACGGATGGGCTTCTACTCGGGCGGGAGGATGTGGGACTTCGGCACGCCCGCCTCCCTGCTGAAGTTCTCGCCCCTCGGCCTCAGGGGCCGCTTCGAGTTCGTCCTCTCGACCCTCAAGCTGCGGGGACGAAAGGACTGGCGGCCGCTCGAGCCGGAAACGGCGGCCGGCTGGCTCCGCAAGAACGGATACGGGCGGGCCCTCGATGTGGTCTGGGGCCCGCTCCTCCGGCAGAAGTACGGGCGTCGCTGGGACGAGGTCGGCCTCGTCTGGCTCTGGGGGAAGATCGCCCTCCGCACGCGCTCGCGCGACAAGACCGGGCTGGGCGAGCGGGTGGGCTACATGAAGGGCTCTTTCGGGCGCGCGATCGACGCGCTCCTGGCGCGCGTGAAGGGGCGGGGCGGAGACGTCCGGACGTCGCGGCCCGTGAAGCTCGTCGCCCGGCAGGACGGCGGCTGGGACGTGGAGTTCGGGGGCGGCACCGAACGGTTCGACCTGGTCCTGTCCACCGTGGCCATTCCCGAGCTCCTCCGCCTCTGTCCCGGCCTCCCCGAGGAGACGCGCCGGCTCTGGGCCGCCGTCGACTACTGCCACGCCCTCTGCCCGGTGCTCGAGCTGGACCGCCCGTTCTCGCCGTACTACTGGCTCAACGTCGGCGACGACACGCTCCCGTTCGGGGGGCTCATCGAGCACACCAACTACGTCCCGCCGGCCCGCTACGGGGGTCGGCGCGTCCTCTACGTCTCGAACTACGTGCTGCCGGACGACCCGCGCTGGCGAATGCGCGACGAGGAGCTGTGGGCCATCTACCTGCCGGCGCTCCGCCGCGTGAACCCCGCTTTCGACGAGTCGTGGATCCTGAAGAAGGTGATCAACCGGGCCGAGTACGCCCAGCCGATCGTCGGCACCGGATACTCGCGGATCCGGCCGGAGATCCGGACGCCGCTCGCCGGCCTCTACAGCGCGGCCATGGCCCAGATCTACCCGGAGGACAGAGGCCAGAACTACGCGGTCAAGCTGGGTCGCGAGGCCGCGGCGGCCCTGCTCGCCGACCTCGCCGGGCCCGGCCTTGCTAACATGAGCGGTTCGGGATGATGAACGAGAAGAAAAACTGGGGGTCCACGGTTCTCGGGTGGTTCGTGGTCAAGGGGGAGGACGATCCGCTTCCGGTCGCGGATTCCGCGGCGGGAAGCGACCTCGCCCCACCGGGTCTCGAGGAGGCGCCGCCGCCCGCGGCACCCGCCTTCGTGACGGCGCCGCCCCCGGCTCCCGGAGGAAACGTCGACTTCGACGCCGTCTTCGAGGCCGGCGGTAGCGACGCCGAGGAACGCGGCCGCATCTCGAAGGCCGCACAGCTCCTGGCCAGCCTGCCCGAGGGGACCGACCCGACGGTGAAGCGCCAGATCGTCGAGGCCTCGCTGAAGGCGTTCGGCGTCCCGATCGACCAGATCATCGAGGCGGCCGCCGAGCAGGTCCAGGTGCTCGAGGCGTACCAGCGCGCCGGCGCGGCGGATACCAAGAAGGTCGCCGAGGAGGCCGAGCGGAAGATCGCCGCCTTCGAGGAGGAGATCCGCCGGATCCGCCAGGTCGTGGCGGAGCGCGTGCAGGAGCAGGTGGGCGTGGTGAACGCCTGCAACCAGCGGAAGCTCGAGGTGCAGCGGGTCCTCGAGTTCTTCGGGCAGGAAGCCGTGGCCCGCGTCGTTCGCGATTCGCCGAAGCTGATCGACCCGACCGCGCCCATTCCCCCGACGAAGGAGAAGTGAGGTCCACATGTCCGACGTGAAGTTCTTCTCCCGGGTCCGGAACCTCTTCAAGGGGTTCCTCTCGCTCTTCATCTCGGACATCGAGAAGGAGCATCCGGAGATCGCCTACGAGAACGCCATCAACGGGATGGTGGAGAAGTACGCGAAGCTCAAGAACGCCACCGCCGCCATCATCCGCCGCCGCGAGGACATCGACGAGCGGCTGAAGAAGGCCACGAAGGAGCTGGCCCAGACCGAGCACGAGCTGAACGCGGCGATGGAGACGAGCCAGGACGACCTGGCGATGATCCTCATCCAGAAGAAGAACCAGCTCACCGCGGACGTCACCGAGCTGAAGGGCGAGCTCGACACCGCGCAGAAGGACGCCGATTCGGCCAAGACGTCGCTCCTCTCGGTGCAGGGCGAGATCAAGAAGCTGAAGGCCGAGCGCGACGTGATGCTGGCCCGGATGCAGTCGGCGCAGGCCCGCCTCAAGATCCAGGAGCAGCTGGACGGGCTCTCGGTGGACGCCGAGGTGAAGGCGCTCGACAACGTGCGCGAGCACATCAAGACCACCGTGGCCGCCGCGAACCTCGGCAAGGAGCTCTCGGAGTCGTCGCTCGACGCCCGGCTCTCCGCGCTGAAGACGACGGCCGGCGACGTGCAGGCCAAGCAGCAGCTCGCCGAGCTGAAGGCCAAGCGAGCGGCCGCGCAGGCCCAGGTCCAGAAGACCATGTAGCTTCCCGGCGTGGGCGGACCGGAGGCGTCCGCCTCCGGGGCGCTCGCGTCTTTTCCTAGGAGTGGCCCCTTGACCCAGACGACGACCTCACCTCCGCTCGAGCGGCTCTTCCGGCTGCAGGAGGTCCTGCTCGAGATCCGCGTGAAGACCGAACGGCGTGCCAAGACGCCCGACCACCTGGCCCACATCGAAGCGGCCTACCAGGACTCCCGCACCAAGCGGGACGAGGCGGAACGAAAGCTGAAGGAGGCCGAGGCCCGCAAGAAGGCGCTCGAGGGCGAGGTCGCGGACTGGGCCGAGAAGCTGAAGAAGTACCAGGGCCAGCTCGCCGCCGTGAAGACGAATCGGGAGTACGGTGCCCTCCTGGACGAGATCGACGGCGTCAAGCGCGAGATGCGCACCCGCGAGGACGAGATCCTGAGCCTCGAGGAGACGCTGATCTCGGTGCGCGAGCAGGCCGCGTCGTTCGACGCGTCGTTCCCCGAGGAGGAGGCCTCCTTCGAGGAGCAGATGGCCGAGTGGCGGGCCGAGCAGGCCGGCCTCACCGCCGAGATCGACCGCGCGGCCGCCCTCGTCGACGTCCTGCGCAAGGACCTCGACAAGAAGCTCCTCGCCAGCTTCGACCGCACCGCGCGGGCCCGGGCCGGCGTGGCCGTGGCCCGGGTCGCGATGGTCGGGCCCCAGACCGCCGCCTGCTCGGCGTGCAACGTCCGCCTCCGGCCGCAGCTGCTCTCGGACCTCCGGCTCTCCAAGGAGACGGTCCACTGCGAGAGCTGCAAGCGGATCCTCTACTGGGACGGCAAGTCGGCGTGACGCCGGCGGCCGCGCCCCTGGTCCTCTACTTCGACGGCGCCTCCCGCGGGAACCCCGGTCCAGCTTCGTACGGCGTCTGGTCCCCGTCGGGGATCGAGCGGTCCGTGGCGATCGGGAGCACCACCAACAACGTGGCCGAGTGGCGCGGCTTCCTCGCCGCCCTGGACGCCGCCCTCGAGGCGGGGGCGGCGGAGGTCGAGATCCGCGCCGACAGCCAGCTCGTGCTGCGGCAGTTCTCGGGCGAGTACAAGATGAAGGCGCCGCACCTCGCCCCGTTCCTCGCCGAGGCCCGCGAGAAGGCGCGGCGGCTCCGCAAGGTGCGCGTCGTGCACGTCCCGAGGGAATCCAACAGGCAGGCCGACGCGCTCGCCAACCGGGCCCTGGACGCCGCCCGAACGGACGCGCTCGCCAAAAGGGCGATGCGCGAGGGATGACCCGGGCGGAGGAGATCGCCCGGAACGTCGCCGCCGTCACCGAGCGGATGGCCCGGGCGGCGGTGCGGTCGGGGCGCGACCCGGGCTCGGTCGCGCTCCTCGCGGTCTCCAAGACGAAGCCGCTCGAGGACCTGCTCGCCGCGTACGCAGCCGGCGTACGGGCGTTCGGCGAGAACCGCGTGCAGGAGGCCGAGGCGAAGTTCCCGCACCTCCCGGCCGGCGTCGCCCGGCACCTGATCGGCCCCCTGCAGTCGAACAAGGTCAACAAGGCGGCTCGTCTCGCCGACGTCGTCGAGACCGTCGACTCGGAGGGCCTCGCGTGGCGGCTGGACCGCGCGGCGCAGCAGGCGGGCCGCCGGATCGCCGTCTTCCTCGAGGTGAAGACCGGCGACGAGCCGACGAAGACCGGCGTGTCGCCCACCGACGCGCCCGCCCTCGCCGACGTCGTCCGCGCGCTGCCCGCGCTCGACCTGCGCGGCTTGATGACGATCCCGCCCCCGGGCGAGACGCGCCCGCACTTCGTCGTCCTCCGCGAGCTCGCGCGTTCGCTGGGGCTGCCCGAGCTCTCGATGGGGATGAGCGACGACTTCGAGGTGGCGATCGAGGAAGGGGCGACTCTCGTCCGCGTCGGGAGCGCCCTCTTCGGCACCCGCGGGTGAGCCCGGTGCTAACCTCGTCCGGGTGAGGAACGACTACGCCTCGGTGCGCTTCGTCGGCCCGCCCGGCTGGCGCCGGCTTCCGCCGGTGACCCGGTGGCTGCTCCCGGCGGCGGCCGCCGGGTACCTCGCCACGGTTTTCCGGGCACCGTTCGTGGCCTACCTCACCGCCGACCCGGAGCGGATCCTGCGCGGGGAGCTGTGGCGCCTCCTGACGTACCCGCTCGTCAACGTCTCGATCCTGAACCTCCTCTTCGCGCTCCTCCTTCTCTGGAGCATCGGTTTCGAGCTCGAGGTGTCGTGGGGCTGGCGGCGCTACGGACTCTTCCTGCTGTCGTCGACGCTTCTCGCCGGAGCCGTGGGAGTCGGACTGTCCCGCTTCTGGCCCGGGATCGGGCTCGGGCTCACCGGCCTCCTGACGACGGTGATCGTCGCCTGGGCGCTCCTCGGGCCGCGCCTCCCGACGAACCTCTACGGCGTTCTGCTGATCACCCGCTCGGTCTTCGCGATCTTCGCGCTCCTGATCGCGTTCTTCGGCACGTGGGAGAGCTCGGGCTCCCTGGCCCAGGTCGGCTTCGCGCTCGGCGGGCTGCCGGTTGCGTGGCTCTTCACGCGGCGCCGGCGCCAGCCGTTCGCCGGGGCCGCGACACCGCTGTCGCGCGTCTTCCGCCGGCGCCGCTTCCACGTGGTGCGGCGGGACGACGACCGGATCAACTGAGGTGTTCGGGGACCCGTCATGCGGGTCCCCTACCTCCCCTCGGACGCTGCGCGTCCTGCGGACCCCCTCCTCGTCACCTCGTCTCTTCCTTCGCTCCGCTTGCCCTCGGACGCTGCGCGTCCTGCGGACCCCCTCCTCGTCAACTCGTCTCTTCCTTCGCTCCGCTTGCCCTCGGACGCTGCGCGTCCTGCGGACCCCCTCCTCGTCACCTCGTCTCTTCCTT
>CAYLNK010000225.1:6363-11152 GCA_964384675.1 uncultured Holophagales bacterium
CCTTCGCTCCGCTTGCCCTCGGACGCTGCGCGTCCTGCGGACCCCCTCCTCGTCAACTCGTCTCTTCCTTCGCTCCGCTTGCCCTCGGACGCTGCGCGTCCTGCGGACCCCCTCCTCGTCAACTCGTCTCTTCCTTCGCTCCGCTTGCCCTCGGACGCTGCGCGTCCTGCGGAGCGGTCCGGAGCGCCCTAAACCTCACCCCTGCTACAATTTGGAAATGAGACCCTCGATTACCCCCCTGGAGATCCGGAAGCGGACCTTCCCGCGGCGCTTCCGGGGATACGACTTCGTCGAGGTGGCCCAGTTCCTGGAGTCGATCGCCGAGGACCTCGAGGAGTTCTTCCGGAACTACGACGAGCTCGAGCGCGAGAACGGCCACCTGAAGGAAGAGGTGGCCCGCCACCGCGAGCGCGAGTCGACGCTCCGCGAGACTCTCCTCCTCGCCCAGAAGTCGGCGGATTCCCTGCGCGCCGAGACCGAGAAGGAAGCCGAGCGCGTCCTCAAGGACGCCGAGCGTCAGTCCGACAGGCTCATGCAGCAGGCGATGGAGCGCGTCGCGGAGATCGAGAAGAAGATCCGCGAGCTGCGGGTGGAGCGCCGCAACTTCCACCTGAAGCTCAAGGGGATGATCGACATGTTCCAGGAGGTCCTGAAGTTCGACCGCGAGGAGGACGACCTCGACGCCTCCGTCTCCGTCCTTCGCCCGAAGCGGCGCGAGGGCAGCGAGTCCGCCTGAGGCCGCTCCCGCGATGCGCGTCCTGACGATCCGTCACCTCGCCGAGCTCGCGACGCCCGAGGGCACCGCGGCGCGCACGGGCGAGGCCCAGGGGCGGATCCGGCGCGTTCGGGACGCCGCCCTGCGGATCGAGGACGGCCTGATCGTCCACGCCGGTCCCGACGCGGAGATCGTGTCGCGCTGGGGAGAGACGCCCGCGCCGGACGAGGTCATTCTCGACGGCCGCGGGAGGACGGCGCTGCCCGGCTTCGTCGACCCGCACACCCACCTCCCGTGGTCCGGCTTCCGCGAGGGGGAGTTCAACGAGCGACTCAAGGGCCGGACCTACGCCGAGATCGCGGCGGCGGGCGGTGGCATCGTCTCCACGGTCGCCTCGACGCGCGCGGCGTCCGCGGAGGAGCTCGCGGTCGACGTGCGGACGCGTCTGGATCGGATGCTCCTTCACGGCACGACGTTCTGCGAGGCGAAGACCGGCTACGGGCTCGAGCTCGCCGCCGAGGTCAAGCAGCTGGGGGCGCTCCTCGCCGGCGCGGCCGGGCATCCGGTCGGGGTCGCTCCCACGGCCCTCCCCGCGCACGAGGTCCCGCTGGAGCGGCGCGGCTCCGACGCCGCGCGCGCCCGCTACGTCGAGGAGTGCTGCGCGGAGATCCTCCCGGCCCTCGCCGCGGGCGGCGCGCGCTTCGTCGACGTCTTCTGCGAGACCGGCGTCTTCGATCTCGACGAGTCGCGCCGCATCCTGAACGCCGGCAAGAGCCTCGGCCTCGTGCCCCGCCTCCACGCCGACGAGCTGACGCCGCTCGGCGGCGCGAGCCTGGCAGCCGAGGTCGGCGCCCTCTCGGCGGACCACCTCCTGTTCGCGCGGCCCGACGGCATCGAGGCGATGGCCGCGGCCGGCGTCGTCGCGACGCTCCTGCCCGGCACCTCGGTCTTCCTGCGGATGAGCCGGTACGCGCCGGCGCGGGAGATGGTGTCGCGCGGCGTCGCCGTGGCGCTCGGGACCGACTGCAACCCCGGCTCCTCCTACACCGAGTCGCTCCCGGCCGTCGCGTTCTTCGCCTGCCTCGGGATGGGGCTCACGGTGGAGGAGACGCTCACCGCGATGACGCTGAACGCGGCCGCGTCCGTCGGCGAGGCGGCTCGACGCGGATCGCTCGAGCCGGGGAAGGCCGGCGACGTCGTCCTGATCGACGGACCGGCGGTGGAGCACCTCGTCTACCACTACGGCGTCAACCCGGTGACCGACGTCGTGGTGGCGGGCCGTCCCGTCGTGAGGCACGCCGCGCGCGTCGGGTAATCTCCGAGCCATGTCCGACCTCGTCTCGCTGCCGCTCCGCGACTTCACCGCCGCCCTCGCCTCCGACTCCCCCGCTCCCGGCGGGGGCTCCGCGTCCGCGGCCACCGGCGCGGCCGGCGCCGGGCTCCTGCGCATGGTCGTCGCGCTCACCCTCGGGAAGGAGAAGTACCGGGCCGCTTGGGACGCGCTGGAGCCAGTGGCTCCGCGACTCGACGAGTCCCGCGCCCGCCTCCTCGAGCTGGTGGACGAGGACACGCGGGCGTTCGACGCGATCGTCGCCGCCCGGCGCCTCCCGAAGGGGACCGACGACGAGAAGGCCGCGCGCGCGAAGGCGATCGAAGAGGCGACGGTCCTGGCGACGGCAACCCCGCTGCAGACCGCGTTCTTCTGTCACCAGGCGCTCGCGCACGCGCTCACCGTGCTCGAGCACGGGAACCCGAACGCGGCCTCCGACGCCTGGGTCGGCGGCCTCCTGCTGGCCGCGGCCCTCGAGGGGGCTCTGGCCAACGTGCGGATCAACCTCGGGGGAATCGGCGACGCCGAGCTGAACCGCGGCTTCGTCGAGGACGCCGAGGACCTGGAGAGGAGGTCGCACGCCGCGCTCGATGCGCTCCGTACGGTCGCGAAAGGAAAAGGCCTGTAGCCGCCGACGACGGCGGCCCCCCGAAAACGTCTCCCCGCCAAGGGGGGATCGGGGGGACCGGCGTCGGAGGTCCCCCGGCGGCCTCCCCGCCAAGGGGGGATCGGGGGGACCGGCGTCGGAGGTCCCCCGGCGGCCTCCCCGCCAAGGGGGGATCGGGGGGACCGGCGTCGGAGGTCCCCCCGACCACTTCAGCGGCGGGCCGCCAGCCACTCCCCGAACCGCTCGGCGCCCCACGTGTTGACGACGCGCGCCCCCGGGATCCCGGCGAGGCGCGCCACCGCGAGGCCGTAGCGCACGAAGTCCAGGTGCCGGTGGGCGTGCGCGTCGCTCGAGATCGAGAAGAGGCAGCCGGACAGAGCCGCCACCCGCGCGAGCTCCGGGTTCAGGTCGAGCCGCTCCGGGCAGCCGTTCAGCTCGATCGCGACGCCCCGCTCCGCCGCCACCGCGAAGACGCGTGGCCAGTCGGCCCGGATCCCGGCGCGCATCTCGTAGAGGCGGCCGCGGGGATGCCCGAGGACCGCGACGCCCGGTGTCTCGATCGCGCGTAGCAGCCGGGCGGTCTGGTCACGCGGGCTCCGGAGGTCGGTATGAATCGACGCGACGACCGCGGCGAGCTCGGGCACATTGGCCGGCGTCACGTCGAGCGTGCCGTCCTCGGCGATGTTCGCCTCGGCGCCGAGATGCATCTCGAGGCCCCGCTCGCTCCGGTCGTTGAGGACGTCGAGCTCGGCGCGCTGCGCCCGGAAGTCGCCCGGGAAGAGGCCACCCGCGACCGCGCAGTCGCGCGCGTGGTCGGTCAGGAACGCGTAGGAGTCGCCCCGCGCCTCGAGCGAGCGGTGGAGGGCGGCGAGCGGCATCCTTCCGTCCGAGCGGTCGGTGTGGAGGTGCAGGTCCCCGCGCAGATCGGCCAGCGAGATCCCGTCGGCCGGCGCCAGGATCCGGTCCACGTCGGCGCGGGAGAGGAAGTCGCGCTTCCGTTCGCCCGCCGGATCGCGACGGTTCAGCATCGCCACGAGCTGATCGTCGACCGACTCGTCCGAGCCGCACGAGAGGAACGAACCGATCGCGTCGGCGGCCCGGGCCGACACGTCGGGGAGGGTCGTCAGGCAGATCCGCCGCCCGTACAGGTCCACCTCCATCTGACGGAGCGCCCACGCGGCCGCGCGGTACTCCGTGGCGGGGCGGCCTCCCGGCGTTTCGGCTGCCGCGAGGGCGAGCAGAGCCGCGGCGAGCCGCGTGTTCGTCACGGGCGGCGCGGCGCGGAGGGCGGCGGAGGAAGGGGCGACCGCGGCCACGACGGGATTGTAGAGTCGCGGCATGGCCACCCTCGCCCTCATCGACGCCTCCGGCTATCTCTACCGCGCCTTCTACGCGATCCGTGGCCTGACCGGCCCGGGCGGGCGCCCCACGAACGCCACGCTCGGCTTCGCGAACATGCTGGCCAAGCTCCGGACCGCGCGGCACCCGGACGCGCTCGCCGTCTGCTTCGACCGCCACGAGAAGACGTTCCGGCACGAGATGGACGCCTCGTACAAGGCGCACCGCGACAAGATGCCCGACGACCTCGTCCCCCAGATCGAGGACGCCAAGCGGCTCTGCCGCGCGCTCGGCCTCGCCGTGGTCGAGGAGCCGGGCTTCGAGGCCGACGACCTGATCGCGACGCTCGCCGAGCGGGGCGCGTCGGCCGGCCTCTCGGTGGAGGTCGCGACCGCGGACAAGGACCTGTTCCAGCTGGTCGACGACGCGCGAGGGATCGCGGTCTGGCACGCGTCGCAGGAGCGCGTGCTCGACGCGACCGGCGTCGCCGAGGTGTTCGGCGTGCCGCCGGAGCGCGTCGTCGACGTCCTCGCGCTGATGGGGGACAGCTCCGACAACATCCCCGGCGTCGCCGGGATCGGGGAGAAGGGGGCGCGGGAGCTGATCGCGACGTACGGCTCGCTGGACGGCATCTACGAACGGCTCGGCGAGCTGAAGGGGAAGAGGCGGGAGAGCCTGGAGAAGGGGCGGGACGACGCCTACCGCTCCCGCGAGCTCGCCACCGTGCGGCGCGACGCGCCGATCCTCCCCGGCGTGGACGGCCCGGCGCTGATCGACGCGTTCGCGCCCGCCCCTCCCG
>CAYLNK010000226.1:0-11144 GCA_964384675.1 uncultured Holophagales bacterium
CGCCTGTTCGGGCAGTTGCGCGACGACCCGCTGGCCGGCGGCGCCTGGCCGTGGACGCTCGCGGCGCCCCCCAGGAGCAGCGCGGCCAGGATGTGGATCGATCGACTCGGTCGTTGCATGTTCTCCTCACTCAGGCCACCACCGCGAGAGGCGAGGTCGTCGATCGAGCCCCCAGAAAGCCCGAAGCCCACCCCCTCTCGGGTGGTGGGCCTCTGGACTCGTCGCCTCGGGCTCTGAACGAGCGGCTAGATCGACGGAAGACGCGGGCCCACCTTGCTCCGTCGACAACACATCGAGGGGGTGGGGCGCGTCATGAGTCGGAAATCTGGGCTCGCGTCAGCGGCTTGTCAAGCGGTCTCATGCGGAATTCGCAAATGCCACCTTGACAAACATGTTTTCCGGTCTACATTTCACGCCCATGAACGCCCGGCGAATGCGCTGTCGCTGTATCACGGCCTGGGGGAATCCCAGGGCTGTCGGCGCCGTGCCGGGCGTCGGGTCGCGATCACGCTGACCTGACCTCGAGGACGATCACACCGAAGGCCCGGGACACCTCCCGGGCCTTCTCGTTTTCGGGCCGCCCCCGCTCGAGCTGACCGGCCTCCGTGTTTGCACACTCGAGCTGTATCCAAAGGGCACGACGGATCGTGCCGGAAGGGTTTCGTGTCGACTCACCAAACGTCCGCCGAGCAGCTCCTGGCCTGGGCCGCGGGCCGCTTCTCGCCCCGGCTCGCGTTCGCGACCGGCTTCGGTCGCGAGGGCTGTGTCCTCGTCCATCTGATCGCGACCGCTGGCCTGCCGGTGGACGTCTTCACCCTGGACACGGGCCTCCTCTTCCCCGAGACGTACGCGCTCTGGCGGAGGCTCGAGGAGCGGTACGGGATCGCGATCCGGCGGGTCGTCCCGGAGGAGACGGTGCGCGAGCAGGCCGCCTCGCACGGCGAGAGGCTCTGGGAGAACGAGCCGGACCGCTGCTGCGCCCTCCGCAAGGTCGAGCCGCTCCGCCGCGAGCTCGCGCGGCACGACGCCTGGATCACCGCCATCCGGCGGGATCAGACGCCCGATCGTGCGCTCGCGCGGAACGTGGAGCGGGACGCTCGGTTCTCTCTCGTGAAGATCAACCCGCTCCTCGACTGGTCCGCCGCGGAGGTCGACGCGTTCGTACGGTCTCACGACGTGCCGGTGAACGCTCTCCACGGCCTCGGCTACCCGAGCGTCGGCTGTTTCCCGTGCACGACCGCGACCCTCCCCGGCGAGGACCCTCGCGCAGGCCGCTGGCGCGGCTCGGCCAAGACCGAGTGCGGCCTCCACCGCCTCCCGATCCAGAAGGAAAGGAACCAGGAGCATGTCTGAGACCGTCAAGCTCGCCGACCACACCCAGGCCGCGGACGCCCCCTCGCGTGACAGGCGCTCCGGCTTCGTCCTGTGGCTCACCGGCCTCTCGGGCGCCGGCAAGAGCACCCTCGCCGAGGCGCTCCGCGACGTGCTCGCCGAGGAGCGCCGGGTCGAGGTCCTGGACGGCGACGAGGTGCGGACGCACCTCTCGAAGGGTCTGGGCTTCTCGAAGGAGGATCGCGACACCAACGTGCGCCGCATCGCCTGGGTCGCTCGCACCCTGGCGCGCCACGGCGTCGCGGTGATCACCGCGGCGATCTCACCGTACCGCGACGCGCGCGCCGAGGCCCGGAGGCTGGCCGAGGAGGCCGGCGTTCCGTTCCTGGAGGTCTTCGTCCACGCTCCGCTCGGGACGCTGGTCGATCGGGACGTCAAGGGCCTCTACCGGAAGGCCCTCGCGGGCGAGATCGCGCACTTCACCGGCGTGTCCGACCCGTACGAGCCCCCGGTCGAGCCCGACGTCACCGTGGACAGCAGCCGGGAGAGCGTGTCCGGCTCGGTCGAGGCCATCCTCACCCGGCTCCGCGAGTCCGGCCTCCTCGACGCGGAGGACACGGAGGAAGAGGAGCGTGTGGCATGAGCGCGCTCTTCCCGCTCTTCCTGAAGCTCGACGGAAAGCGCGTGCTCGTGGTCGGGGCGGGCCCGGTCGCGGCGGCGAAGCTCCCCGCCCTCCTCGCGGCCGGGGCCCACGTCACCGTCATCGCGCCGGAGGTTCATCCGGACATCGAGGCCTCGGGCGTCACGATCCTCCGGCGGACGGTGGAGCCTCGCGACCTCGACCGCGTCTGGCTGGTGATCGCCTCCGCGCTGCCGGACGTGAACCGCCGCGTGGCCCGCGCGGCCGCCGCACGGAGGATCTTCGTGAACGCGGTCGACGACCCCGAGAGCGGCAGCGCCTACACCGGCGGCGTCCTGAGGCGGGGCGGGGTGACGATCGCCGTCTCGACCGAAGGGGCCGCGCCCGCGCTGGCGGGCCTCCTCCGCGAGGCGCTCGAGGCCCTCCTGCCGGAGGAGGTCGACCGCTGGGTCGACGTGGCGCGCGAGGCGCGCAGGACGTGGCTCGGTGGCGGGATCCCGCTCGGGCGGCGGCGCCCGCTCCTCCTCCAGGCCCTGAACGGCCTCTACGAAGGGCGGGTGTCGTGAGCGGGCTCGTCTCGCTGGTCGGCGCCGGGCCGGGCGATCCGGAGCTGCTGACTCTGGCGGCGGCGCGACGCCTGGCCGAGGCCGACGTCGTGCTCCACGACGCGCTCGTCTCGCCCGCGGTCCTCGCCCTCGCGACGCGCGCGCTCCGCGTCCCGGTCGGCAAGCGTGCCGGGCGCCCGTCCACGCGACAGGAGTCGATCCACCGCCTGATGATCCGCGCCGCCCGCCGCGGGCGACGCGTGGTGCGCCTGAAGGGGGGCGATCCGTTCGTCTTCGGGCGAGGTGGAGAGGAAGCGCTGGCGCTCGCCGGGGCCGGCGTCCCTTACGAGGTGATCCCGGGCCTCTGCTCCGCGCTCGCGGCGCCGGCGCTGGCTGGAATCCCGGTGACCCACCGCGGCCTGGCGTCGTCGTTGGTCGTCGTCTCGGGGCATGCGGAGACTGGATACCGTCCCGTCCTCTCGGGCCTTCCGCCTGGGCGCGCGACGGTCATCGTGCTGATGGGCGTCGCATCGCGGAGTGCCATCGCGGTGCTGCTCCTGGCGCGGCAGTGGCCCCCGTCGACGCCGGCGGCCATCTGTTACGGCGCGTCGACCCCGGACGCCACGACGTGGATCGGACGGCTCGACGAGCTGGCGAGCGGAGACGACGGCCACGCGACGGCGGACGCCCCCGGAACGCTCGTGATCGGCGACGTCGTGTCGCTGGCGCGACGGATCGGGGTCCACGAGGTGGAGCCGGAGCAACAGGAGAGACGCCATGCAAGCCGTTGACGAACGCACGACCCTCACGACCCTGGGCCGCGCGCGGCTCTCCTTCGCGGACGGCGCGGAGATCGACCGATTCGTCGAGACGCTCGGCCGCTTCGAGCGGGGCGAGATCTCGGCCGACGCCTGGCGCGGCTTCCGCCTGATCCACGGCATGTACGGTCAGCGCCAGGACGGCGTCCAGATGCTGCGCGCGCGCCTCCCGCAGGGGATCGCGACGGCGCCGCAGCTGCGGGCGCTCGCCGACGTCGCCGAGCGGTACTCACGCGGTTTCGCCCACGTCACGACACGCCAGAACGTGCAGCTCCACTTCGTCCTGCCGGCCGACGTGGAGGCCGTGATGCGCCGCCTCGCCGACGACGGAATCACGACGCGCGAGGCGTGCGGCAACGCGGTGAGGAACGTCACGGCGTGCCCGTATGCCGGGATCGCCGAGGACGAGCGGTTCGACGTGACGCCGTACGCCGAGGCCCTCTCCGCCCACTTCCTCCGGCACCCGCTCTCGTCCACTCTCCCGCGGAAGCTCAAGATCTCGTTCGAGGGGTGCCCGGTGGACCACTCGCTGACCGCCATCAACGACCTCGGCTTCCGCGCCGCCGTGAGGGACGGAGTGCGTGGTTTCCGCGTGGTCGTGGGCGGGGGCACCGGCACCGTGCCGACCGCGGCGCGCGAGCTCGTCGGCTTCCTTCCGGCCGGCGAGATCCTGCGCGTCGCCGAGGGCCTCCTGCGCGTGTTCCATCGCCTCGGCGACCGGGAGCACCGGAACCGCAACCGGATGAAGTTCCTGATCCGCGAGATGGGATTCGAGGCGTGGCGCGACGAGGTGCGACGAGAGATCGCTTCCTCGACGGCTTCCCTTCCGTTCGACCCGGAGCACCCGCCGGAGGAAGGCGCGCCCTCGTGGGAGCGCCCCGCGCCGCCCTCGCCGGACGCGGCCGCGAGCGCGTCGTTCGCCGAGCTACGCGGCCCCGGCGTCCTGCCGTCCTTCCCGACCCGCGCCCCCGGTCTCGATCGCTCACTGCGGGTCCCTTCGGCACCCGCCAGAGACCTCGGCTCTCCCTCCGCTCGAGCCAGTCGGTTCGTCGCGACCAACGTGCGCCCCCAGCGACAGCCCGGCTACGCGCGCGTCACCGTGACCCTCCCCCTCGGCGACGTCACCGCGCCGCAGCTGCGGCTCCTCGCCGACCTCTCGCTCGCCTACGGCGACGGCACGGCACGCCTGACCAACACGCAGGACCTGCTGCTCCGCTGGATCCGGAGCGCCGACGTCCCGGAGCTGTACCGGCGCCTCGCCGCGGCGGGCCTCGGCCGGGACGGCGCGGAGACGATCACGGACTTCACGAGCTGCCCGGGCGCCGAGACGTGCCGGCTCGCCGTCACGCACAGCCGGGACCTCGGCAGGCTGGTGCGGGAGCGCCTGGAAGAGAGTCCCGATCTCGCCGCCCTCGCCCCGGACCTGAAGCTGAAGGCGAGCGGCTGCCCGAACGGCTGCGGCCAGCACCACGTGGCCGGGATCGGCTTCCAGGGCAGCGTCCGGAAGGTGGCCGGGCGAGCCGTCCCGCAGTACTTCGTCATGACCGGAGGCGAGACCACCGACGACGGAATCCACTTCGCGAAGACGGTTTCACGCGTCCCGGCGCGGAGGATCCCGGAGGCGATCGAGCGTCTCCTCCGGCTGTACGCAACGGAGCGGATAGACGGGGAGTCCGCGCCGACGTTCTTCCGCCGCGTCGGGCCCGAGCGCCAGAAGGCGCTGCTTCTGGACCTCGAGACGCTCACGCCCGACGACGCGCGGGAGGAGGACTTCGTCGACCTGGGTCAGGACGCCGACGAGGCCTTCGCCGTCGAGGCGGGGCCCGGGGTGTGCGCGCGATGACGGAGGTGCGCCTCACCGCCGCCGTCCTCGCCGCCCTCGCGGACGGCGCGGCCCGCGCGTATCCGCACGAGGGTTGCGGCGCGCTGCTCGGTCCCGCCACGGGGCTCGTCACACGCGAGCTGCCCGTCCCGAACCGCGAGGCCGGCACGCCGCGCGTCCGGTTCGAGATCGCGCCGCTCGACTACCTCGCCGTGGAAGACGAGGCGGAGCGCCTCGGCCTCAGGCTCCTGGGCTTCTGGCACAGCCATCCGGACGACGTCGCGCGGCCGTCGGCCACCGATCGCGCCTACGCCTGGGAGGGGCTCCTCACCGTGATCGTCGCCGTCCCCGCCCGCGAGCCGCGCGAGATCGGCGCCTGGGAGATCGTCGACACCGAAGCCCCGTTCGCGGCCGTCCGCATACTCGAGCACGAGACCGGCCGGCCCGTCACCGACGTCCGGCCCGTGGCCGTCTGAAGGAGAGCCCATGCCCATCGAGATCCGCATTCCCACACCGCTCCGCCGGCACGCGGGCGAGCGCTCGAAGGTCGACGTGGCGGCGAACGCCGTCGCCGACGCGCTCACCGCCCTCTTCGACGCCTGCCCCGGCCTGAAGCCGCACCTGGTGGAGGAGGACGGCCGCGTCCGGCGCTTCGTGAACGTCTACCTCAACGGCGAGGACATCCGCTTCCTGGACGGCCTGAAGACCGCGCTCGCCGAAGGGGACCAGCTCGCCATCGTGCCCGCCATCGCCGGCGGCGCCGACCGCGCCGACGTCGCCGTCGAGCTGTCACGGGAGGAGATCCGCCGCTACTCCCGCCACCTCTTGCTCCCCGAGGTGACGATCGAGGGCCAGAAGAGGCTCAAGGCGGGACGCGTCCTCCTCGTCGGCGCCGGGGGCCTCGGCTCCCCCGCCGCGCTCTATCTGGCGGCGGCCGGCGTCGGCACGCTCGGCCTCGTCGACTTCGACGTGGTGGACGAGTCGAACCTGCAGCGCCAGGTGCTCCACGACACGCGCTGGCTCGGGAAGCCGAAGCTCGAGAGCGCCTGCGACCGCCTCAGGGCCCTCAATCCGCACGTCGACGTACAGACGTTCGAGGAACGGCTCACCAGCGAGAACGCCCTCCGGATCTTCGAGGGCTTCGACGTCGTGATCGACGGCACCGACAACTTCGCGACCCGCTACCTGACCAACGATGCCTGCTTCCTCCTCGGCAAGCCGAACGTCTACGGCTCGATCTTCCGGTTCGAGGGACAGGCCAGCGTCTTCTGGCCCGAGAAGGGTCCGTGCTACCGATGTCTCTACCCCTCTCCGCCGCCGCCCGGCCTCGTGCCGAGCTGCGCGGAGGGGGGTGTCCTGGGCGTGCTGCCCGGGGTGATCGGCGTCCTGCAGGCGACCGAGGCGATCAAGATCCTCCTCGGCATCGGCCGCAGCCTCGTCGGCCGGCTCGTCCTGTACGACGCGCTCGACCTGACGTTCCGCGAGCTGAAGCTCCGGCGCGACCCGGAGTGCCCGCTCTGCGGCGAGAACCGGACGGTCACCGGCCTCGTCGACTACGAAGAGTTCTGCGGTCTCGGCCGCGGCGAGGACGCCCCCGTGCCCGCGGGCGACGAGGTGACGGCCACCGAGGTGGCGGCCTGGCGCGCTCGCGGCGACGCTTTCGTGCTGATCGACGTGCGCGAGCCCCACGAGGTGGCGATCTGCGCCATCGAGGGCGCGCGGCTCATCCCGCTCGGCACCCTCCCGTCCCGCCTGCACGAGATCGACGCGTCGCGGGCCATCGTCGTCCACTGCAAGTCGGGAGCCCGTTCGGCCCGAGCCGTCGCGCTGCTCAAGGAAGCTGGTCTGACCCGGACGTACAACCTGAAGGGCGGGATCCTCGCCTGGGCGCGCGACGTCGACCCGACGCTCGCGACGTACTGAAGGGAGCTCCTTTGGGCACCTCTTTGGGTACCCGCGCCACCCGTGGCGGCGAGGCACGCGTCAAGCCGGAGAACTCGATCACCCAGCCGATCGTCTGCGCTTCGACGTACACGTTCACCGGACGGGCCGAGCTCGCCGACCACTTCGAGGGGCGGATCGAACGGGAGGAGTACGGCCGTTACGGCAACCCGACGGTGCGCGCGGCGGAGCGGAAGGTGGCCACCCTCGACGGCGCCGAGGACGCGGCCCTCTTCGGCAACGGGATGGCCGCGGTCTCGACGGCGCTCTTCGCGCTGGTCAAGAGCGGACAGCACGTCGTGATGACCAGCGATTGCTACCGGAGGACGCGACAGCTCGTCACCCGGTTCCTCGGCGGCTTCGGCGTGGAGTCGACGCTCGTTCCGCCGGGCGATCTCGCGGCGCTCGAGGCCGCGATCCGGCCCGGCAGGACCCGGCTCGTCGTCACCGAGTCGCCGACGAACCCGTACCTGCGCGTCGCCGACATCCCGGCCTTCGCGGCCGCCGTGAAGCGGCACCGCGGCGTGAAGCTGCTCGTCGACTCCACGTTCGCGACGCCGGTGAACCAGAGGCCCCTGGAGCTGGGCGCCGACCTCGTCCTCCACTCGGCCACCAAGTACCTCGGGGGGCACAACGACCTCCTCGCCGGCTCGCTCTCCGGCCGCGCCGATCTGATCGCCGGCATCCGGGACCTGCGCGGCGTCCTCGGCACCGTCCTCGACCCGCACAGCGCCTACCTCCTGATCCGCGGGATGAAGACGCTGGAGCTCCGCGTGCTGCGGCAGAACGCGTCGGCGCAGCGAATCGCGGAGTGGCTCGAGGCGCACCCGAAGGTGGAGCGCGCCTTCTATCCCGGGCTCGCGAGCCACCCGGACCACGCGGTCGCGGAGGCCCAGATGAGAGGCTTCGGCGGCGTCGTGTCGTTCGTCGTCACGGGCGGGCTCGACGCCGCGGCCGCGTTCGTCGACGCCGTGAAGCTTCCGCTCATCGCCCCGTCACTGGGAGGCGTCGAGAGCCTGATCGAGCAGCCGGCGCTGATGTCCTTCTACGAGCTGACGACCGAGGAGCGGCGGGCGATCGGGATCGAGGAGGGGCTCGTGCGCTTCTCGATCGGGATCGAGGACGCGGACGACCTGATCTCCGACCTCGGTCAGGCGTTCGGAATGGTGGCGCCGCCGTAGGGGGTCAGTCCCCCGCCAGCGCCTCCGCCGGCGCGATGCGCGCGGCCCGCCACGCGGGCAGCAACGCGGCCAGCCCGGCCACCGCGGTCACGAGAAGGCAGGTGGCGCCGAGCGCGACCGGATCGGCCGGCCCGACCTGAAAGAGCAGCGACGCGAGGACACGCCCCAGGACGAGCGCGCCCGCGAGGCCCACGCCGAGCCCGACGGCGGCCAAGCGAAGCGCGTCTCGCATGACGTGTCCGACCACCTGGGCGGGCTTGGCCCCGAGCGCGAGGCGTACCGCCAGCTCGCGGCTGCGCCGGCTCACGGCGTCGGAGAGGACGCCGTACAGGCCCACCGCCACGAGGACCAGGGTCAGACCCGCGAACGCCGCGACGAGAGCGGCCCGGAATCGGGGAGCGGCGAGGGTGCCGGCCCGCGCCTCGACCACCGTCCGCGCGTCGCCCAGCGGGAGCGAGGGGTCGATCCCACGGACGACGGCCCGCAGGTCCGAGACGACCTGGCTCGCCGGCGCGCCGCGGGCGACGACGTGGAGGATCGAGAGCGGGAACTGGGACACCGGGAGATAGAGCGTGGGGCCGGGCTCCTCCGTCAGGTCCTGGCGGCGAACGTCCCCGACCACGCCGATCACGACCGGTGGCGTCTGTCCCAGGAACGGCGCGAGAGTCCTCCCCACCGCGTCCTGCCCGGGCCACAGCTTCTCGGCCGCGGCCCGGCTCAGGATGAGCACCGGCGCCGCGTCGGAACGATCCGCCTCGGCGAAGTCCCGCCCCGCCACGAGAGGGACGCCGGAGGCTCCGAAGTAGCCGGGCGTCACGACCACGAGGTGGGACGCGAGCGCGGCCTCCACCGGCTGGTCGACGCGGCGGATCGGGGCCGCGCTGGTGTCGCCCGTGAACGGCGCCGGGAACCCGGCGGCGACCGGATATGCCGCGCGCTGGCGCATCCCGGCGAGGACGTCCCGGTAGAACGCGGCCGGGGCGGGGTACCGCGCGTCCGGGATCGAGAGATCGACGGTCACGAGGGACGAGACCGCGAACCCCGGGTCGACGGAGGAGATGCGGTCGAGGCTCCGGAGGAGGAGCCCGGCTGCCCCCACGACGCCGACGGCCACCGCGATCTGCACGGCGACGAGGCGCCGCCGCAGGCGGTTTCCCGAGGTGGAGCCGCGCCCGGAGGCCCGCAACGCCTCGACGACGTCCACGCGCGTGGCCGCCCGCGCCGGGGCGACGCCGAACAGGAGCCCCGTCGCGATCGAGACCACCAGCGTGAAGAGGAGCACGCCGTGGTCGATCCCGATCGAGGTGCCCGCCGGTACGGCGC
The DNA here is from genome assembly GCA_964384675.1 of uncultured Holophagales bacterium. Taxonomy (GTDB): domain Bacteria; phylum Acidobacteriota; class Thermoanaerobaculia; order UBA5066; family UBA5066; genus CAYLNK01. The sequence goes on from CAYLNK010000226.1 coordinate 9,603, forward strand.
CCGGCAGGACCTTCAGCAGCGTTCGCGGCGCGAGATCGGCGATCAGGAGTCCCGCGCCGCCCCCCACCAGGGACAGCAGGAGCGACTCGATCAGGAGGTGCCGGGCCAGGGACGCGGGAGAGGCCCCGAGCGACGCGCGGATCGCCAGCTCCCGCCGCCGCGCCGCGCCCCTCGCCACCAGGAGGCCGGCGACGTTCGTGGCCGCGGCGAGGAGGACGAGGCAGACGACACCGAAGAGGAGGAGAAGCGGGGCGCGGAGCGTTCCGCTGACCTGCTCGTGGAGCGGCCTCAGCCGGAGCCGGGCGTCGCCGTTGTTGGCCGGATCCGCGGCCGCGAGGCGCCGGTTGAGCGACTCCATCTCGCCGCGGGCCGCGGCCAGACCGGCGTCCGTCCGGAGCCGGGCCACGGCCTCGATGTACCGCATCCCGCGGTTCTCGAGGATGCTCCGGGTCGTCGGTATGGGGGACGACGGCACGGGCAGGTCGGACAGCAGCCACGCCTCGGCTCCGGAGGGCCAGTCGAAGCCGTCGGGCATGACGCCCACCACCGTGGCGCTGACGCCTCCCAGCTCGAGCGTGCGCCCCAGGACCGAGCGGTCGCCGCCGAAGACCCGGCGCCAGACACCGGCGGAGAGCACGGCGCGCCGGTCACCCGGCCGGTCCTCCGAGGCGCGCAGCGGACGCCCCACGGCCGCGGAGACGCCGAGGACGTCGAAGAACGCCGGCGTCACCTCGGCGCCCCGCAGACGCACCGGCTCCCCTCCGGTGCCGGCCAGGTCGAGGATCCTCTCGCGCGAGCCGGCGATCGCGACGAACGAGCCGGCGTCGTGGGCGAGGTCGACGAAGTCCGCGGCCGACTGCCCGAGCACCCGGCCGTCGTTGGAGAGCCGTTCCACGGCCACGATTCGCCCTGGATCGGGGAACGGGAGGGGATCCAGCACGACCGCTTTCACGACCGAGAAGAGCGCCGTGTTCGCGCCGATCCCCAGGGCGAGCGTCACGACCGCGAGGAGCGCGAAGGCGGGTGTCCGGGCCAGGCTGCGGGCGGAGTCACGGATCTCGTGAGTGAGCGGCATGCGGCGACCTCGAGAACGAGAGATGCACGTCGCGGGCCGCGCCCCGGCACGGCTCCAGGGACCCAGGGCGTCCGGTCGTGGTACGCGCCCGTCCGGAATCGGACGGCGCGGAGGTAAGCTGGAGCCGGAGGCCTCATGGACGGCAAGAAGGTCCTGATCGTCGCCCTCGTCCTCTTCGCGGGGTGGTACGTCTGGTCGAGCAAGCAGAAGGCCTCCCGATCTCCCGCGGCGGCTCCGGCCGGTACCGACGCGGCCACCGGCCTGGGGTCCGATTGCGTCCGGCAGGCCGAGGACGCCCGGCGCCAGCTCACCGAAGCGGCGTCCCTGGCCGGCCGGCCTCCGGTGAACCCGGACTCGTGGCGGGACGCCGAGGGGCGCGTCTCGTCCGCGATCTCGTCGGCCGAGTCCGCCTGCTCGTCCGGCGCGTCGGCGGAGCCGGCCAAGGCGGCGCTCTCCACGATGCGCAC
>CAYLNK010000227.1:0-11123 GCA_964384675.1 uncultured Holophagales bacterium
GGCGACCTGAGCGGGATTCCGGCGCCCGCTCCGCCCTCGTCCGGGCCCGCGCCCGCGTCCGCGCCGAGCCCCGTGGTCCCGTTCCCCTCGGCGTCCCGTGGCGCCGATGCCACCGAGCTCCTGGCGGCGGGCCGCTCCGCTCTGGATCGCGGGGACTTCTTCTCGGCGCAGAGCTCGGCGAACGACGCGATCAAGCTCCAGCCCACGTCCAGCGAGGCGTACCGCCTCCTCGGAGACACCTGGCGGGCGCGCGACGACAAGATCCTCGCGGAGGCCAACTGGGCGAAGGCGGTCGAGTACGACCCCCGAAACGAGGCGGCGCTCCTGACTCTCGCCGCGAGCTACCTCTCGGACGGCGGCTGGGACAAGGCGCTCGACGCGTACCGGCGGGCCGCGGAGATCAACCCGAAGAACGGCGAGAAGCTCTTGGCCATCGGACGGAAGGCGCGCGCCGACGGAGACCTCGTGCACGCGCGCCAGACCCTCGCCGCCGCGGCCGCGGCCGCCCCGTCCGACGTCCCGCTCCTCACCGAGTACGCGTCCCTGCTGATCGAGGCGAAGGAGTACGAGGCGGCGGAAGAGCCGCTCATCCGGGCGGTCGCGACCGCACCCGGTCAGGCCGTGGTACGCGCGAACCTCGCCGCGGTGCTCCGGCAGCGCGGCAAGCTGAAGGAGGCCGAGCGGGAATACGGCGAGGCGCTGCGTCTCGAGCCCGCCTACGTCCCGGCGCTCGTCGGGCTCGGCGCGCTCCAGCTCACGAAGGAGACTCCCGCCGACGCGATCGAGCCGTTCCGGGAGGCGGTCGCCAAGGAGCCGCGCAACGTCCCCGCCGTGCTCGGGCTCGCCCGCGCCCAGCGCCTGTCGGGCGACCTCGAGGGGGCCGCGGTAACGCTCGAGGCCGTCCAGGGCCTGGACCAGGCCGACGTCTGGAACGAGGCGGGCGCCATCGCCTATGCCCGCGGCCGGTACGCGGAGTCGGTGGCGCTGTTCGACAAGGCGATGGCGAAGGACCCGGCGCTCGCCGCCGCCAAGGCGAACCGTGACAAGGCCCTCGCGGCGTCGACGTTTCTCAAGGGGGCGGGAGCCGAGTCGAACTAGTGGCGTGTCAGCGAGGAAGGCGAAGCGGACGCGACGGCGATCGGCGCCTTGCCATCGCCACCCCCCTGTCGCTACCAACCGTTACGAGCCGCTAGCCGGCGGCCTTCAGGTACTTCACGAACCAGCGGGTGATCGCGACCGTGGAGCGGATCCGGTTCGGGATCTTCCGCCAGCCGTGCCCCTCGTCCGGAAACAGGACGTACTCCACCGGGACTCCCCTCTTCTTCAGGTGCTCGACCACCTGCTCCGCCTCCACCACGGGGCAATTCGTGTCGTTGGCGCCGTGGAGGACGAGCGTCGGAGACTTCACGCGGTCGAGCCGGTGGATCGGCGAGAGGCTCGCGAGCATCGCCGCCTCTCCGACCGGATCGCCGTACTCCACCTTCGAGATCGCCGCCATCCACGGCTCGGTGTGAGCGAAGAAGGTGGCGAAGTTGACGATCCCGAACAGGTTCGCGCCGGCCGCGAAGAGGTCCGGGTACTCGGTCAATCCCGCCATCGTCATGTAGCCGCCGTACGAGCCGCCCATGATGCCGATCCTCTTCGGGTCGGCGATCCCCTGCTTCACCACGTAGTCGACGCAGGCCGCGATGTCCGCGACGGCGTCCTTCCGGAGCGCTCCGTTGTCCAGGTTGACGAACCTCTTGCCGAAGCCCGACGAGCCGCGCACGTTCGGCGCCAGCACGGAGATCCCCTGTGACGTCAGGGCCTGGTAGTCCGAGCGGAACGACGGCACCTCCTGGCCTTCGGGGCCTCCGTGGAAGCTCAGGACGATCGGGCCGGGGCCGCTGGCGCCGGCCGGACGGTACAGCCAGCCGGAGAGCGGCAGACCTCCGTGTCCGGGAAACTGGACGAGAGCGGGGCGCACCAGCGCCGCCAGGTCGACGCCGGGGTGGGGGCTCCGGGTGACTTGCCGGAGCTGACCCGACCGCCGATCGAGGACCCAGACGTCCGGGGGCGCGGCGGATCCGTACATCACCATCGCGAGCTGCGTTCCGTCCCTCGAGTACGCCAGGCCGCCGGCGATCTCCGAGGGAAGCGCGGGGCCCGGCGTGGCCGTGCCGCTGGCCAGGTCGAGGAAGGCGAGCTCGCTCCTTCCGGCCACGTTCCAGAGGAGCGCCGCGCTTCGCCCTTCGTGATCGATCTCGAAGCTCGAAAGCTCGGCGTCGTCCCTCTTCGACACGACCTCGATCGGACCGGGCCGGCCCGATGTGTCGAGGCGGACGCGAGCCAGCGCCTGCCTGTCCCGTCCCGCGTTGGACGAGAAGTGGATCGCCCGCCCGTCGGGTGAGATGACGCCCTCGGAGAACGAGGCGGGCTTCTCGTGGGGCGTGAGGAGCGTCTCCGTGCCGCCATCGAGGTCCACCAGGAAGAGGTCGTTGTCGCCACGGCTGATCAGCCGCGACAGCACGGCCCGACGGCCGTCCGGGCTCACGTCGTCGTAGGCATTGATCCCGGGTCCCGTCGTGACCGAGGCGACGGCGCCGGTCGCGACGTCGAGCAGGTACGCGTCGATCGACGAGCCCGTGCGGCTGTTGCTGGCGAGGCGGAGCCGCTTGCCGTCCTTGGTGAAGCCGGAGAGACGGTTCGTCTCTTTACCCCCGGGCGTCAGGCGCTTCAGCCCCGTCCCGTCGGGCCGGACGAGCCACACCTGCTCGTTCATTCCGCCGCCCGGAGCCGAGGTGACGGCGAGCCACGTGCCGTCCGGAGACCACGTCACCGCCCCGACCGGCTCGTCGAGCGGCGTCGCGAGCGACGGGAAGCCGCCCGCGGACGGGACGGTCCACACCTGAGGCTGCCCGGACAGGTTCGACACGAAGGCGAGGCGCGTTCCGTCCGGGGAGAAGGTCGGAGAGCTGCACGACCCGACGCGGGCCATGGTGGCGACGCGCGTCTCGAGGTCGTCGGCCCGGGCGTCCGTGAGGGTGAAGGCGAGCCACAGGAGAGCGAGTCGGCGCATGAGTCGATCGTACGCCGCGTCTCGACGTCAGCCCGGCAGGATCACGAGCTCGCGAGGCCGGGTGGAGAGCCAATCCAGCGAATCCGCGCGGGCGGCGACGTCGTCCTCGATCCTCACGCCCAGCTTTCCCGGCAGGTAGATTCCGGGCTCGAGCGTGCAGACGTTTCCGGCCGCGAGCGGAGTGCGGTTCCCCTTCACCAGGTACGGGAACTCGTGTCCGTCCATGCCGAGCCCGTGGCCGAGGCGGTGCGTGAAGGAGTCGCCGTGCCCGGCCTCCTCGATGACGCGCCGCGCCGCGCGGTCGACCTCCTCGGGGATCGCCCCGGCCCGGAACGCCGCGGCGGCGGCGCGCTGGGCCGCGTCGACGGTCGCGTAGACGGCGCGCAGCTCGTCCGCGGCCGTTCCGAAGGCGGCCGTGCGGGTGACGTCGGACGCGTATCCGTGCACGCGCGTGCCGCAGTCGATCAGGACGCACATCCCCTTCTCCAGCTTCCGGTCGCCGGGTCCTCCGTGCGGCAGCGCGGCCGAGGGGCCGAACTGCACGAGGCCGTCGCCGTTGACGAGCTGCTGGCGGAACGCGGACGCCAGGATCCCGGCTACCTCCCGCTCGGTCATCCCCTCGGCGAGCCGAGCCTGCGTCGCCGCGATGGCGCGCTCCGTCCGCGCCGCCGCGTCCCGGATGAGCGCCTGCTCCTCCGCGGTCTTCACGCCGCGGAGGCCGTCGAACAGCCCGGACGCGTCCACCATCCGGGCGCCGGTCGCGGCGCGGAGGCGCTCCACGGTATGGAAGTCGGTGGAGCCCTCGATCCCGACGCGGCGCTCGCCGCGCCCCTTCCGGAGCGCGCGGAGGAGGAGCGGATACGGATCGTCCTCCTCCCGCCACGTCCTCACCTCGTCCACGACCGCGTCGCGGCGCACGCGGGCCTCCTCGAACGCCGGGGTCACGAAGAGCGTGGGCCCGGTGCGCGGCACGAGGAGCGCCATGAGGCGCTCGCTCCGGTGCAGGTCGAGCGACGCGCTCCAGCGGAGGCTCGTGCCCGGCACCACGAGCAGGGCGTCGAGCCCGGCCTTCGTCAGCGCGGCGCGGAGGCGCTCCTGGCGTTCGCGGAAGACGTCGCGCGGGAGGGGTGGTGGCAGCGGCGGTGGCGCCGTCTGCGGCGTCGCATCCGGCTCCACCGCGGCAGCGCTTCGCGATGAGAAGGCGGCGAGCGCGGCGGCCGTGGGCGCCAGCGACAGGATCCGGCGTCGGGAGATCGGTGGTGGCGCGTCCATTCATGGGAGTATCCGTCTGGCCGCCGTGCGATCCCGCGGGGATCGTCAGGAGCGTCCTCGAGATGAGGAGGCTGTTCCGATGAAGACGAAGCTCCCCCGGGGCGACGGTCACCGCGGCCTTGGGCGTGAACGACGTGGTGCGCTTGCGGGGGCCGTCATTCTGTCCGCATTGCTCCTGCCGGCCGTCGGTGCAAGCCAATACGCACCGTTCGGCAGGAACGAAAGCTCGAAGAAACCGCTCCCCGTCGGCTTTCCCGTCTCCCCGCGCGAGGAATGGGGACGCCTGGTCGAGCTCCCTCCTCGACCCACTGTCCTGCCCCCGCTGGTGGGTTCGCCGCTCCCCCAGGCCGATGGCTACGCCCCGCAGACCGCCGATCGGGTCGGGCTTCTCGGCCTGCTCTTCGCGCGGCGCTTCTCCGACCTCGATCGGTGCTTCAGCTCCTATCAGGAGGCGTTCGAGAAGGACTTCCGGAAGGAGCATCTCCCCGAGGACGCCCAGGACGCCTTCGCGATTGCCGACCCTCGGCTCGAGCCGCTCCTCGACGAGTGGGTCAAGGAGTCCCCGCGCTCGTTCGGAGCCTGGGCCTCCCGGGGTACACATCGCTCGGCGCGGAACTGGCACTTCGGTGGCTTCAACTCGGTGATCGCCTCGGTCCGCGACGCCTTCGCGCAGCGGCGACAGCTCGCGAGCGCAGACCTGGCCAGGGCCCTCGAGCTGCGACCGCGGGCCATCTCGGTCTTCCGGACGCTGGTCGCGGACAACCTCGACGACAAGGCGACCTCTCGGAAGTGGCTGGACGCATCGATCGAGGTTTGCCCCGACTGCTACAGGGTGAGGCGGGCGTACTTCACGAGGCTCCGTCCGAGGCTGGGCGGCTCATTCGAGGAGATGGAGTCCTTCACGCGAGACGTGGCGGAGCAAGCACAGAGCCAGAAGCTGAAGATGTTCCCCGGGTCTCGTTCACTGGATCGAGGCCGTCGACGAGCCGGACCCGCGCGTGGCCATGGTGGGCTACCAGAAAGCCATGTACTTCGGCGAGCACTGGGAGTTCGTCTTCTACCGTGGCATATGTCGGCTTCGCCTGGGGGACGCACAGGAGGCCCTGAAGGACTTCGACCGGGCACTCGAGCTCCGCCCGCAGATCGTCGAGATCCTGATGAACCGGGCCGAGCTCCTCCTGGGGAACGGGCTGCCAGCCCGCGCGGCCGCCGACCTGCTCCTCGCGCTGAGGCTCGATCCGTCGTTCTACTGCCCGCCTCGGGTGCTCGACGGCGTACTCCGGCCGCTCTTCGCCGAGGCCCAACGCCTGCTCCGCGAAGGCCTCCCGGAGGAAGCGCTCGTTCCGATGCGCCTGGTGCACGACCTCGATCCGGTGGGCCTGGCTGGACCCACGCTCCCCCTCACGGACGCGAACCGTCAGGTGGTCGAGGCGTGTGCGGACAACCTCGAGGATTTCGTCCGGACCGGCTGGGAGCTGGGCGAGCGCGGCGACAACGATGTGGCGGTCGCACTCTGGACGAGGTACGTTACCCTGCACCCCAGGAGCCCGGAGGGCTACCGCTATCGGGCCGTCGCCAACCTCCGAAAAGGTCGACTGAGTGACAGCTCCGCGGACCTGGCCCGGGCTCGGAGCCTCGGAGGTAAGTCGGCCACCCCTTGAGTCGACGGCTCCGTGACGACGCGGGCGTTTCTCCGCGTGGCGACGGCTCGTCGACGGTGGCTATCCTTTATCCTTTGGCTCTGACCCCCCAGCCCCGGGCTACGACGATCGCGATCGCGACGACCGTCAGGACGTCGTCCCTCCCGTCGTTCCCCGCCGGAGCCCCGTTCGTTTGCCGCATCTCGCCCTCCGGAGGGAAGGATGGCTCCCGGTGGCGCGGCGGACCAGTCGCGCGCGTCATGGATGAGGGGTGACGCCTGTCAGACGCCTCTTGCCGGCCATCACCGGCGCCCCTATTCTGGAGAGTGATGCCCGGACGACGTCTCATTCTCCTCGCGGCCCTCCTTGCGGGGATGGACCTCCGGGCGTCGCTCGTGCGCGTCGAGCCGGCTTCCCCCGGTCGCTCCGGCCCGATCACGGTCTCGTGGGAGCTGCCCCGGGGCTTCGACGAGAGCGAGCTCCTGGTGGAGATCCAGGGCGGACCGCGCGTGCGGCTGACCGGCGAGATCGAGGGCCGCAGCCCGCAGGTGACCGTGACCTTACCCCGGCTCGCCGGGCGCGCTCGGTTCGTGGTGCGCGCCGGGCGCGAGCACGGAAGCGACGAAGACGAGGAATCGGAGAGCCACGAGCGGGACGTCGCCTGGTCGGAGAGCTTCACGCTCGACGACGAGCCGCCGACCTCCCGGGTCGTCCCGGTCCGGGCGGCGAGCACCAGGTCTCTCCCGGGATCCGACATGGAGTGGTGGGCCGAGCCGCCGTCGAGCGGGAAGGAAGGACCCGGGTGCGGCATCTCGGAGTCACAGGCCGGGGCCGCGATCGAAGGTGACCCGGCACCCGCGCTCGAAACCTCCCGTCAGGACTCCCCTCCACCTGTCGCCTCTTCGCGCGTACCGGACCCGGCGCGCCATCCCGCGCGGCGCCCCGCGGCCACGCCGCCACCCGAGTCGCCGCCCTTTCCCGGCGCGGCGACCCCCCTGCGGAACTGAGACCGGGCGCCCGTCAGCGGCCTCGCCGCTGACCCCGTCGTCCCTCGACGAGCGACCCGTCTCGCCTCGCGGCGCCTTGCCGCGCAACTGACCGTTCCGTCCGGAGGCGACTCCGGACAGGAGAGCTTTCATGTACGAAGACCCCATCGCGGAGGGCCGGGCCCTCCGCTCGCTCCGCGTTGCCTCGACGCGATCGGGGAGGCGCTCCACATGACGGTGCCTTCTCTCACCCAGGAGGATTCCAGGACGCTGCGTGGATGGGTCCGTTCCCCGCACACGGCCCGGCTCATCTCGAGGAAGGCCCAGGCTCTGCTCCTGGCCGCCGACGGCGTTCCCAAGTCACGCATCGCCCGGGAGCTCGGCCTCAGCCGGCCGACGGTGATCGCCTGCGTACAGAGGTTCGAGACCGAAGGGATCGACGGGCTTGGCCGCGTCGCGCCCGGCCGTGGGCGGAAGAGGACCATTCCAACCGAGAAGGTCGAGGAGATCATCCAGAGGACGCTCCATTCGAGGCCGCGAGGGTCCGCGCGCTGGACGTGCCGCACGATGGCGCGAGAGGCGGGTGTCAGCCCGGCGACCGTGCAGAGGATCTGGGATCTGCACGGCCTGAAGCCGCGCCGTTCACGGTCGCCTCTGTCGGACGACAGGCTCGTGGAGCGGCTGACCGACGTCGTCGGCCTCCTCCTGAACTCGCCCGACCGGGCCGTCGTGCTCATCGTCGACCGCAGGTCGCGGGTGCCCGTGGTCGGGGGTCGCCGCGTGGAGGCGCCGCCTCGTGAGCCCATGGCGTCCACGCTTCCCGCCGCGCTCGAATCCCTGAACGCCCGGGTGGTCGGAGACTGCCGTCCGCGTCGCCGGAGCGCGATGCTCCTCCGCTTCCTCCGGCGCCTCGACCGGGGGTTCCCGCCGGACCTGCGGCTCCACGTCATTCTCGACCGCGGAGGAGCTCACGACCGCTCCAGCCTCGCGGCGTGGCTGAGCCGGCACTCTCGCTTCGTCCTCCACGCCACGCCGCCGGGCCGTCCCTGGCTCGACGTCGTCGCCGAGTGGGTCCACCACCTGACCCCGGCCGTGCCGCGCCGGGGGTTCCTCACGAGCGTCGACGATCTGATCGCCGCCGCTCGCGGCGTGGTCGAGCGCCCGGAAGACGTCGACGGGCCGTTCGTGTGGACGGCCTCGGTGGAGTCGATCCTGGAGAAGATCGCGATGTAGATCGAACCGCCCCGGGGCCCGAAGGGACTCTGCCGGAGGAGGGACTCGAACCCTCACGGCCCCTGAGGGCCTCGGGATTTTAAGTCCCGTGCGTCTGCCATTCCGCCACTCCGGCCCGCGACGGAATGATGCGCGGAGCCGGACGGGGAGACAATCCGCCGGGGAGGCCACATGGGAGCGAGGGCGGGACGGACCGTCGCGGGGCTCGGCCTCGCGGCGGTCGCGATCGGGGCGCTGGCGGTGGTCGCCGTTCCCGCCTTCGTGATCTACCCGTTCCGGCCGCAGACGAGCGACGGCCTCGCGCTCTCCTACGGACTCAAACGGATCGCGCCGGTCGCCACGTCGATCGCGCTCGTCCTGGCCGCCACGCTGGCGGCCGGGCTCTGGTCGCGGGCCCGGCGCCTCGCCCGGGCCGGCGCACTGGCGGCCGTCGCCGTCACCGGGCTCGCGGCGTGGTTCGCGCGACAGAACCACTTCGAGTGGATGTTCCATCCGATCCCGGCGCCGCGGTTCGCGCCCGCGGCCTCCGCGCGATGGGTGCGACCGGGGGACCGGGTCCTCGCCGTCTCGCGCGGGGACGACGCGGTCGCGTACCCCATCCGGCTGATGGCGTACCACCACCTGCTGCAGGACATCGTCGGCGGCACGCCCGTCGTCGTCACGTATTGAACGCTCTGCCACACCGGTCTGGTGTGGGAAGCAAACGTGGACGGAAGGACGCTCCGGTTCCGGCTCTCGGGGATCAACAACCAGAACTTCCTGATGCGCGACGAGGAGACCGGCTCCTGGTGGCAGCAGGTCTCCGGTGAGGCGATCCTCGGGCCGTTGAAGGGGAAGAAGCTCCGGCACGTGCCGCACGACGAGCTGTCGTTCGCGCTTTTCCGGGGCGAGCGGCCGGCGGGTCGCGTGCTCCGCGAGGATCAGGCCGCGGCAGCCGCCGGGAGGTACGACGGGTACCGGGAGTGGGAGCCGCGCGTGGGGAAGCTACCCGTCACCACGTCCGCGACGCTCGATCCCTCCCTGCCGCCCCGCACCGTCGTGGCCGGACTCTGCGCGGGAGGCGCCTGTCGGGCCTATCCGGTCTCGGCGGTCACGGCGTCGAGCCCGCTCCTCGACGTGGTCGGCGAGGTGCCGATCGTCCTCCTCACCGGCGGTGATGGCCGCTCGCTACGCGCCTTCGACCGGCGGGTCGAGGGACGCGAGATCGAGCTCTTCGCGTCGGCGGATCGGAGCGTCGTCGACGCGGCCACCGGCTCGACCTGGGACTTCGGGGGCAGGGCGATCGCGGGCCCGCTCGCGGGCCGGGCGCTGGTGGCGATCCCGCTTCTCGAGGACTACTGGTTCGACTGGAAGACGTACCACCCGGAGTCGAGCCGTTACTCGAGGTGACGAGGCGGCGTACGATTCCGTCCGGGATGAACGAGCTCGACCGGGTGCGTGAGATCTGCCTGGCGCTCCCCGGCGCCTACGAGAAGATCGCGTGGAACGCGCCGACGTTCCGGGTCGGCAAGCGGCAGTTCGCGATGTACGCGGACAACCACCACGGGGACGGACGGGTGGGCCTCTGGTGCAAGGCGCCCGAGGGTGCCCAGGAGGAGCTGGTCGCCTCGAGCCCGGACTGCTTCTTCGTGCCACCTTACGTCGGCCCGAGCGGCTGGATCGGGATTCGCCTGGACCGTGGCCTGGACTGGGGCGTCGTCGCGACGCTCGTGGCCGAGGCGTACCGGGAGGCCGCTCCGAAGCCGCGGGCGCCGCGCGCGGGGGCGGGCCGAAAGGCGGGCCGAGGGACGTCCAGGGATGGAGGCGACGGTCGGATTCGAACCGACGAATGAGGCTTTTGCAGAGCCTTCCCTTAACCACTTGGGTACGTCGCCCCGTGCGGCCGGCCGGATGTTAGCAGGAGATCCTCGCCGCGTGCCCTCGGGCCTCAGGCGCGCGGGAGCGTGACCCTCGCGACGCAGCCGGATCGCTCCGCGCGGTTGGCCAGCGTGACCGAGCCGCCGTGCGCCTCGGCGATCTGCCGGCAGAGCGCGAGGCCGATCCCGGAGCCGCCGGGCTTGGTCGTGAAGAACGGGACGAAGAGGTTGGCGGTCTCGGGAAGGCCCGGACCCTCGTCCGCCACGAAGAGCTCGATCTCGCCGTCGCTCGCCGTCCAGCCCGCCCGCACCGCTCCGCCCGTCGCGAGGCTCGCGTCGACCGCGTTCCGCACCAGGTTGATCAGCATCTGCTCCAGCTGATCCGGGTCCGCCTGGATCGAGACCGGCGGGCCCTCGGCGACGGAGACGGGCAGCCGCGTCTCCAGGCGCGCGACGCGCTCGAGGGCGGCCCCCAGCGGCACGTCCCGCGGCTGCGGCTTCGGGAGCTTGGCGAGCTGCGCATAGGCGCCCACGAAGCGGCGCAGCGACTCCGCCCGCCCTTCGATCACCGAGAGGCCGCGGCGCGCGTCCTCGTCGGCGTCCTCGGGGCGAGGCTGGCGCGCCAGGAGGGTCTGGAGGCTCCCGGCGATCGACTTGATCGGGGTGAGCGAGTTGTTCAGCTCGTGAGAGAGGACGCGCACGAGCCGCTGCCACGCGTTGCGCTCCTCCTCGCGCAGCTCCAGCGAGAGGTCGGAGACGACGAGGAGGTCGTGCGGCAAGCCGTGCTCGCGGAAGCGGCTGCGGCGCAGGCTGTAGCGGCCGGCCCCGCCCGGGAAGGCGTGCGCCACGGTGCGCACGGCCGGCCCGCCGAGGAGCTCGGCGAGGTCCAGCTCGGCGGCCGTCCGCTCCATCAGGTCCGCCGCGGGGCGCGCCATCAGGCGTCCCGCCGCGCGGTTGGCCAGGCGCACCTGCCGGCCCGGGTCGAACGCGAAGACCGCCACGTCGATCTCGTCCAGCACGGTGGCGACGAGGGCCGACGCCTCGAGCGCCCCGAGGCGCTGCTCCTCGAGCGTCTCCC
>CAYLNK010000228.1:0-11075 GCA_964384675.1 uncultured Holophagales bacterium
CGCTCGGCCGCGATCCCGCCGCCGAGGCGGGCGAGACGTCCCCGCACGGTCCGCAGCCAGGCGTCGAGGAGCGCCTCGGCCACACCGGGCAATCGCGTGAGGACGACGCCGGCGGCACGCGGCACCAGCGGGGCGATCCGGACGGGAGGCGCGCCGGCGACTGCGGCGAGGCACCTCTCCACGACCGCGCCCGGGACCGCGAACGGGATCACCTTCACGGTCGCGGCGAGGTCTCCCGGCGAGAGGAGGGTGAACGGAGCGGCGGTCGCGAGGGTCACCGACTCGTCCACGGCGTTCACGCGGTCGACCGCGTCGCGATCGACGACGAGGAGCCCCCGCGCCGCGGCGACGAGGTTGCAGCGGCCGGTGAACGCGTCGTTCACGCGGAGGCCGTCGCCCGCGACGGTACGGCCCACCGCGGCCGCCGCCACGTCCTCTCCGAGATCGCCCTCCTCGAGGCGCATCGCGACGACCCAGGTGAGCCCCGCGGCGACGAGGGTGGCCACGTCGTCCTCCGACAGGACGTTCCCCTTCCGGAGAACGCGGCCCGGGAGCCTCAGCGTATGAGCCAGCACCGTGCCCGCCGCCTCGCGCACCGCGACCGGACCGAACCTCACGTCGACGGGACCCGCATCACGGCCACGAGCTGGGCCAGGATCGACACGGCGATCTCGGCCGGCGTGCGGGCGCCGATCGACAGCCCCACGGGACCGTGGATCCGCGCCAGGTCGGCCTCGGTGAACCCTTCCTCGAGCAGGCGCCGGCGGCGCGCCTCGTGCGTCTTGCGGCTCCCGAGCGACCCGATGAAGAACGCCGGGCTCCGGAGCGCCACGATCAGCGCGGGGTCGTCCAGCTTCGGATCGTGCGTGAGCGTCACGACCGCCGTGCGCCGGTCCGGGGCGAGCGCCGCGAGCGCGTCGTCGGGCCACGCCGTCGACAGCTCGACGCCCGGGAAACGCTCGGGCGTGGCGAACGCGCCGCGCGGGTCGACGACGGTCACCGCGAGGCCGCAGAGAGTCGCCATCGGCACGAGCGCCTGCGCGATGTGCACGGCGCCCACGACCACGAGCCGGGTCGGCGGGACGAACGCGTGAAGGAAGACGTCGGCGTCCCCGGTCCTCTCGACGCCGCTCCGGTCCTCCGCCGCGGCCCGCAGCGCCGCCTCCCACAGGGACGGCGGCGCGTCCCCGGGCCTCTCCGCGTCGAGCTCCAGCAGCGTCTGCCGGCCCCCGGGAATCTCCGTGGCGAGGACCACGGTCCGACGCGCGGCTCGCGCCGCCACGAGCTGCGCCAGGACGTCCCGCCGCATGGGCCCCGGCTACTCCACGCGCTCGACGAAGACCGAGACGCGGCCGCCGCACGCCAGCCCGACCTCCCAGGCCCGCTCGTTCGTGACCCCGAACTCGAGGAGGCGAGGCGTGCCCGAGCGCATCACGCCCAGCGCGGCGTCGACCACCGCGCCCTCGATGCAACCGCCGGAGACGGAGCCCGTCATCGCGCCGTCCTCGTCGACGGCGAGCTGGCTGCCGGCGGGGCGGGGCGAGGATCCCCACGTCTCGACGACCGTCGCCAGCGCGACCGCCCGCCCCTCGGCGCGCCGCGCCAGCGCCATGGCGAGGACGTCGTCGGGGCCGGCGTGGATCACGGATCCAGTCTACACGCGGGCCCGCGGGCCCCGGCACGCGGACTATCCTCGCTTCGCCACCATGCGCCTCCTCGCCCTCGTGCTCCTCGCCGCCCAGGGGAGCGGGCCGCGCCCGCCCGCGGAGCGCGCTCCGGTCCCGATCCTCACCGACAGGGGCGCGCCCCTGATCCGGAGCTTCGCGCCGCGCGACATGGAGCCGCCCGGCGAGCGGAGCGGCCCGCAGGTCTTCTCGATCGCGCAGGACTCCCGCGGGGTCGTCTTCGTGGCGAACAGCGTCGGCGTCCTCGAGCACGACGGCGTCGGATGGCGCGTCCACACCCTCCCGACGAAGAGCACCCCGCTCTCGCTGGGGATCGACGCCACGGGGACCCTGTTCGTCGGGGCCGGGGACGACTTCGGTCTCTTCGAGGTCGGACGTCCCCAGGGGACGCTGCGCTTCCGGTCGCTGCGGGCCCTCGTGCCGCCCGGCGCCCCGGCCATCCGCGACGTCTGGCAGGTCCTCCCGGCGGCGGACGGTGTCTGGTTCCGCACCGAGGCCGCGCTCTACCGCTACCACGGCGGCCGGGTCGACGTCGTCCCGGCGCGCACGAAGCTCAAGATCGGCGGGACCGCCGCCGGGCTCACCGTCGTGCGCGAGCTGGACACGGCGCTCCTGAAGCTCGAGAACGGCCGCGCCGTTCCGATCCCGGGAGGCGAGGCCCTGGCGAAGGAGAAGATCTACTTCTACCTCTCGCTCGACGGCCGCCGGCTCCTGGCCGGCACGCGCCGCGGGCTTCTCCTCTTCGACCCGGCCACCGGCGCGGTCGAGCCGTTCCGCACCGAGGTGGACGCCGAGCTCGAGAAGGCCGAGGTGTATGCCGGCGCGCTCCTGCCCGACGGCACGCTCGCGATCGGCACGAGCTGGAAGGGCGTCTACGTCGTGGACCGGGAGGGACGCCTCGTGACGCACCTCGACCGCGCGGCCGGGCTGCCGGACGACGAGGTGTTCACGCTCTTCGTGGATCGCGACGGGGCGCTCTGGATCGGCCTCAACAACGGGATGGCACGTGTCGAGCTGCCGTCGCCGCTCACCTGGATCTCCGAGAGGCACGGCCTGACCGGCTTCGTCGAGGCGATGGCGCGGGGCCGGGACGGCCTCTACCTCGCGACGAGCACCGGCGTGGTCCGGCTTCGCCCGGGGCCGCACGGAGCGCTCCTCGACCGGATCCCCGGCATCTCGGAGATGACGTGGGACGTGGCCGCGACCGGCGACCTCGTCCTCGCCGCCACCGACGACGGGCTCTTCGCCATCGCGCCGGGCGAGGGATCGGGACGCGTGACGAAGCTGCGCGGCGACGCGCACCGCCAGATCCGGCCGTGGGCGCGCCTCCCGGGGCTCGTGGCGCTCGGCGTCGGAGACGGCCTCGTCTTGGCCCAGCTCGCCGACGGACGGCTGCGCGGCGAGCGGCGGGTCGCCGGCATCGCCGAGCCGGGCCTCCATCTCGTGGAGGCGCCCGACGGGGCGCTCTGGGTGGGGACCGAGTCACGCGGCCTCTACCGCGTTCGGCTCACAGCGACGGAGGGGGCGTCCGTGGAGCGCTTCGAGGCCGGACCCGCGTCCGGACACGGGCTCGGGGCCGGATACGCGTACCCGTTCCTCCTGGACGGCGAGGTCGTCGTGGGGACGGTCAACGGCCTCCGCCGGCTCGACCCCGCCAATCCGCGGCGCTTCGTCCCGGACCGGCGGCTCGGCGAGGCGTACGCGGACGGCAGCCTCGACGTCTTCCGCATCGACCAGGACCCGGCGGGGCGGGTCTTCGTGCGGGCCGGACGCACGACGTCGGTGCTCCGGCGGGGGCCTTCGGGCTATCGATCCGATCCGGGACCGGTGTCGCGCCTTCCCGGGCATCTCGACACCAGGGCCTTCCTCACCGAGACCGGCGCGGGCACGAATGGCTCCGACCTCACCTGGATCGGGACCCACGAGGGGCTCTTCCGCGTCGACTGGGGGATCCCGCGCTTCACCGCGCCCGCGATGAGGTGCCTCGTGAGGCGCGTGACGGCGTCGGGCCGCGACGTCCTCTTCGACGGCGCCGGGACGCCGGAGCTGCGCCTGCCGTTCTCGAGGGGCGCGCTTCGCCTGGAGTACGCGGCGCCGGCCTTCGAGGACCCCTCGGCCACGCGTTACCTCGCCCGGCTCGACGGCTTCGCGGAGCCCGCCCAGGCCCCGACCGCCGAGACCCGGCGCGACTTCACCAACCTCCCCGAGGGCTCCTACCGCTTCCGGGTCACCGCCGTCGACCTGCTCGGCCGGACGGCCGCCGACGAGTCGATTCCGCTGGTGATCCTGCCGCCGTGGTACCGCACGGCCTGGGCCTACGGCCTCTACACGCTCCTCGCCGTGGCGGCCGTCTCGGGCCTCGTCCAGCTCCGCCTCCGGACGCTCCGGCGCCGCACCCGCGAGCTCGAAGAGGCGGTCCTCGCCCGCACCGGCGAGCTCCACGACTCGAACCGGCGCCTCTCGGACGCGCAGGCGCGGATCGCCGAGCTCGTCGAGACCACCCGCGAGGCCCAGGAGGACGTGAGCGCCTGGGCGCGAATGACAGGCATCCGGATCGCGGGGGCGATCGCGGCGCGGGCGATCGACGCCTACGCGCTCGATGGCGACTCCGTCGAGCCCCTCTCGGCGGCGAAAGGTGCGGCGGTGCCGGCGCGGGCCGCTCTCGACGACGCGCTCGCGACGTCCCGCGCGTTCCGCGAGCGGACCTCCGCGGGTCCCGTCCCGGAGGAGATCGCCCTCGCCGCGCGCGGGGCGTCGGGCGAGGTGGTCGGCGCCCTCCTCGCGCGGGGCGTGACCGCCTGGGGCGACACCGAGCGCCGGCTCCTCGAGGGCTACGCCCACCAGCTCGGGGGCGCGCTCGAGATGCGGCGGATGCGGCGGCAGCTCGCCGCGGCCGAGGCGGCGCGCACGGCGGTGCGCTCGGACATGGAGCGGCGCGGGATCGTCACGCTACGCGTCTGCCCCCGCTGCCAGCGCTGCTACGGCAGCAACGCGACGACGTGCGAGGCCGACGGCCGACCGCTCGAGGCCCCCCGCCTCCTCCCCCACCGGCTCCTCGACCGGTACCGGCTCGACCGCGTGCTGGGCGAGGGCGGCATGGGCACCGTGTTCCTGGCCCGCGACGAGAGGCTCGACCGCGAGGTCGCCATCAAGGTGATCCGGCCGGAGCGCTTCGACGATCCCGCCTCGAGAGTGAGGTTCGAGCGCGAAGCGCACACGATCGCGCGGATCAGCCATCCCGGCGTCGTCGCGCTGCACGACTCCGGCACGCTCCCGGACGGCTCGGCGTTCCTGGTCATGGAGCGCCTCCACGGGCTCGATCTCGGCGCCGTCCTCGACCGGTACGGCCGCGGAGCGCCGCGCCAGATCGCCCGCCTCGCGCGTCAAGGCGGCGCGGCCCTCGCGGCCGCCCACCGCGCCGGCGTCGTGCACCGGGACGTGAAGCCGGAGAACGTCGTCCTGACGCCGGCGCCGGGCGGCTTCCTGGTGAAGGTCGTCGACTTCGGGCTCGCCAAGGAGATGAGCGTGAAGGACGGCCTCACCCGCACCGGGATGGTCGTCGGAACACCGTGGTACATGGCGCCCGAGCAGCTCGAGGGCGCCACGGTCTCGGGACGGAGCGACCTCTACTCGTTCGCGATGATCCTGTACGAAGCGCTCACCGGAAGCCGCCCGGCGGAGTCCGCGAGTCTGGGCGAGGTCCTCGACCACGTGCTCCGGACCTCGCCTCCGCCGCCGTCGAGCAGACGTCCGGACCTGCCGCCCGAGGTCGACCGGCTCTTCGCGGAGGCCTTCCGGAAGGACCCGGCGGCGCGCCCGGAGAACGTCGAAGCGTGGGCCGGGGCGCTCGCCGACGCGCTCGAGAAAGCGACCGGCCCGGACCGGGGCTGGCCCGAGCCGATCGCCTCGAGCGCCTAGCCGCGTCAGGCCTCTTCGCTGCCGATGAACTTGTAGACGACGGCCCCGAGGACGGCACCCACGATCGGCGCGATCCAGAAGAGCCAGAGCTGCTCCAGCGCCCAGCCGCCGACGAATACGGCCACTCCGGTGCTGCGTGCCGGGTTCACCGAGGTGTTCGTCACCGGGATGCTGATCAGGTGGATCAGGGTCAGGCAGAGTCCGATCGCGATCGGCGCGAAGCCCTGGGGCGCGCGCTTGTCGGTGGCTCCGAGGATGACGATCAGGAACATCATCGTCATGACGACCTCGGTCACGAGGGCGGCGAGGAGCGAGTACTGGCCGGGCGAATGCGCGCCGTAGCCGTTCGACGCGAACCCGGCGCTCACGTCGAAGCCCGCCTTCCCGCCCGCGATCACGAAGAGGACGCCGCCCGCCACGATTCCGCCGAGGACCTGGGCCACGATGTACGGCACCAGCTTGCTCGCCGGGAAGCGGCCGCCCGCCGCGAGCCCGATCGAGACGGCCGGGTTGAGATGGCAGCCCGAGACGTGCCCGATCGCGAACGCCATCGTGAGCACGGTGAGCCCGAACGCGAACGACACACCGAGGAGGCCGATCCCGACGCCGGGGAAAGCGGCCGCCAGGACCGCGCTCCCGCAGCCTCCGAGGACCAGCCAGAACGTGCCGAAGAACTCGGCCGCGTACGACTTCATGGGATTCCCTCCTTCACCGATTGCGTTGCGAGGAGGATAGCGCCGCCGGCCGTCGGCGGGCGCCTGTCCGCGGCGGGACCGCCTCAGCGCTGGCCGGCGTCGTGGTCCCGCAGGACCGCCGGCCGGGGTTTCGGCGGGAACCAGTAGAGCTGGCGCTCGGCAGCGGCGACGAGCCCCGTCTCCTCCCCGATGAGCCCCTCGAAGCGGCGAGCCCGCTCGACCAGCTCCTTCTCCCCCAGCCGCCGCTTCTCCCTCGTCGCCACGACGACGACGTTGGGCGACTCGCCGCAGCTGAAGAGGTAGACGACCGGGAAGACCGCGCGCACCGTCTCGACCATCGAGGCGAAGAGCGGGTTCAGGGGCGCTCCCTGCAGGTTCGCGACGAAGACGCCGTGGGGCGCCAGCCGGGCCCGCACCGACCGCAGGAACTCCACGGTCGTGAGGTGCTTCGGGACGTCGCTGCCGATGTAGCAGTCGACGAAGAGCAGGTCGTACCGCTTCCGGGCCGTGCGCAGGTACTCGCGGGCGTCCTTCACGTGCACGGGGACCTTCGGATCGAAATCGAAGTAGTTCCGCGCCACCTCGACCATGGCCGGGTCGATCTCCACCGCCTCCACGGCGGCGCCCGGCAGGACGCGATGGATGAACCCCGGCAGCGAGCCGGCCCCGAGGCCCGCGAAGAGCGCGGACCTCACCGGACCCGGATGGAGCGCGGCGCCGAGCAAGGACACCCGGTTGTACTCGAGATACAGCTTCTCGGGATGGTCGAGGTCCAGGATGGCCTGGACGAACTCCTCCGTGTCGGCGTACAGGCTGCGGAGGCGAGTCTCCTCGTCGTCGACCACGGCGATCGACTGGAACGGCGACCGGACCTCGAAGACCCGGCGAGTCTGGGGCTCCGCCGCCGTCGCTCCCGCCGAGAGCGCCGCTGCGAGGCAGACGGCCGCCTTCATCACCGCTCCCTCACCCCCCGATCATCACACCGATCCCGGCGTATCGGGCCTCACGGCTTGAAGTTCGAGACGTTGCCCACCCGGCGCCAGGCACCGTCCCGCTTCTCGTACAGCTCGATCCACGCCGAGACGAAGGCGAGCGGCTCCGTCTTCCCCTCGGCCGTCTGCACCCCCTCGGCCCCGACCTGGCAGATCACCCAGCCGAGCGTCCCGTCCCTGGACACGGTCGCGACCGGCGGGACGAGGTCGCGGTACGACGAGAACCTGGTCGCGCCGAGGTAGCCCCCGAAGCGCTTCCGGCGCTCCTCGAGCGTGGGGCGCGTGATCTCCCCCCGGTTGGCCACGACGTAGTCGTCCGGCTCGCTCGCGAGCCAACGGGCCTCCGATGCGAGGTGCCCCTCCAGGACCTCGCGGTGGAGCGCCAGCAGGGCCTGTCGCTCGCCCTCGGGCGACGGCGCGGGCGGACGGAACGCCTCGTCGGGTACGTCCCCGACCGACACCTCGCGGAACGCCATCACCCACGGCCCCGCGTCGTCCGTCACGGTGACGCGGTGCGGCAGGCGCAACCCGGCGACCTCCCGGTAGTCGTCGAAGCGCGCGGTGACACGGATCCCCGCCCGGCGCGGATCCGCCATCTCGAAGCCCGTGAGGTGCCCGCTCACGCCGTCGAAGCGAAGGGTCGCGGGACGTCCGTCCGGGTCCCGGACCGGCGCCTCGATCGTCGCCCCGATCCGCGCCGGCGCCCCGGTCGGCCGGAAGAGGGCACGCGGATCGAGAGCGATCCCCATGAAGTCGTGGGCGCGCACGAACGAGCGCGAGCCCACGTCGAGCGCGTCGCCCGCCGCGTCGACCGCCTGTCCCGGCGCGACCCAGGCGGAGAAGCCGGCCGCCTTGTCGCGGATCTGGCGGAAGACGAGCCGGCCGCCGCGCCCCCAGAGCACCTCGATCCGGAATCCTCCCCCTTTCGGGGACGTCACGTCCGCGGCCGCGCGGATGCTCTCGACGCGAGCCACCGCGGGCCAGCCGCCGATCGCCGCCGCGTGGCGGTCGAAGACGTCGGGCGGTGCGAGGTCGGACCCGGCCCGGGCGACCCCGGGACAGGCGGCGAGGAGGACGAGGACGGCGACCGCGTTTCGCATCCCACCTGATACGCGGCGCGGCGCCGGAGGTTGAGGCGAATCGGGTCAGCGAGCCGTCAGGACCATCCGCACGCCGTGACGCGGGCGCAGCGTGATCGAGGGCCAGGGCGTCACCACGTGGCCCGGCGAGGGCCGGACGCCGAACCGCCGCAGCACCGTGGCCAGGACCAGCTGGGCCTCGAGGATCGCGAACGAGGCGCCGATACAGCTGCGCGGCCCGGCCCCGAAAGGGAAGTACGAGAGGCGAGGCAGGCGGCTCGCCAGCCCGTCCAGCCAGCGCTCCGGACGGAACGCGAGAGGGTCCTCGAAGGTGCGCCGATCGCGATGGGTGACCCACGGGCTCACCACGACCGTGGTGCCCTTGCGGAGCCGGTGCCCCGCCAGGTCGAGATCGACGGCGGCGAGGCGGCCGATCGACCAGGCCGGCGGGTAGAGCCGGAGCGTCTCGCGCACCACGGCGTCGAGATACGGCAGCGACGGGAGGTCGGCCGGGACGGGATCGCGATCTCCGAGCGTGCGGGCCAGCTCGTCCCGGAGACGGGCCTGGACCGCCGGGCTCTCGCCCAGCAGGTGGAACGCCCAGGAGAGCGCGATGGCGGTCGTCTCGTGACCGGCCAGGAAGAGCGTCATCACCTCGTCACGGAGCTGCCCGGCGTCCATCCCCCTCCCGTCCTCGTCGCGAGCCGACAGGTAGGTCGACATAAGGTCGCCACGGTCCCGCCCGTCGGCGCGGCGTTCGTCGATCATCCGGTGGATCACCCCGTCCAGCGTGTCGATCGCCCCGCGGAGGTCGCGGTAGCGCCGCGTCGGCAGCACCGGCGCGAGCGCCCGACGCACCGGGTTCAGCAGCAGAGGGAGCTCCCGGAGCGCGACCTCGAGCGCCTGGCCCACCTCGCGCGCGTCCCCCGCCACGTCGGCGGAGAAGAGGCAGTGCGCGACCACCTCGAGGGTCAGCCCCATCATCTCCTCGTGCAGGTCGCGGGTCTCCCCCGAGACCCACGAGCCGGCGCGTCGGGCGGCGAAACGGACCATCGCGCCTCCGTACGCGTCGACGCGATGGCGATGGAACGCCGGCTGGGCCAGGCGCCGCTGCCGCCGCCACACCTCGCCCTCGCTCGTCAGGAGGCCGTTCCCCAGCAGCCGGCGCCCCGCCGCCAGCGCGCGCCCCTTGGTGAAGCGCTCGCCGTCCGTCAGCAGGGCCTCGACGTCGCGCGGCGCGGAGAGGAGCCACGCGTCGACGCCCATCACACGGAAGCTCGCCACGTCGCCGTACGTCTCGTGGAGCTCCGTGAAGAACGCGAGCGGATCCGAGCGGAGCTCGCGGAGCGAGCCGAGGATCGGCAGCCCGCGCGGTCCCGGCGGCCGGCCCGAGGCCCGCGCCGGGCCGGTCAGCGCCGGGACGAGCGAACGCACCCGATGGTAGGGACACTCTGCCGTCGCCCTCGTCGTCGCCTCCGTCGTCATGGCCGCCTCCTGTCCCGGCCGGCCGGGACACCGGAGCAGACGGTCGGCCCGGCGGGCGGGTTACGTCGCCGGCGCTGGACTCGGACACGGGCCCGGGCCTAACTTCCCGCTGGAGGCTCTCGCCGATGTCGCTCCCGTCCTTCCAGATCGACCAGGCCCTCGAGGTCCTCGCGCGGACGCCCGCCACCTTCGACTCGCTCCTGCGCGGCTCGTCGCCGGAGTGGCATCACGCCAACGAGGGACCCGAGACGTTCAGCCCGTACGACGTCGTCGGGCACCTGATCCACGGCGAGCGGACGGACTGGATCCCGCGCCTCCGGATCATCCTGGACCACGGGACCGCGCGGCCGTTCGATCGGTACGACCGCTTCGCGCAGGCCCGGGAGTCCCTCGGCCAGTCGATGGAGCAGCTCCTCGACACCTTCCGGGACCTCCGGCGCGCGAACCTGGTGACGCTCGAGGATCTCCGGCCCGTCATCACCGACAGCCTCGATCGGCGGGGCTCTCACCCCGAGCTCGGCGAGGTGACGCTGGGCCAGCTTCTCTCGACGTGGGTCGTCCACGACCTCGGTCACGTGGCGCAGGCGACGCGGGTGATGGCGAAGCGGTACGGCACCGACGTCGGGCCGTGGCGCGCCTACCTCTCCGTGCTGACGCGCTGAGAGGCCGGGACGGGATCGCCGTGGCCGAGGAGCAACCCGATCTCGAGGCGGAGCTCGACAGGCTGTTCGCGCTGCCGCTCGGAGAGTTCGTGGACGCGCGCAACGCGCTCGCCGCGCGCCTCAAGGCGTCGAAGGAAAAGGAGGGCTCCGCGCGGATCAAGGCGTTGAAGAGGCCCAGCCCGGCGGCCTGGGCGGTGAACCAGCTCCGCTTCGCGGCGCCCGACGTCCTCGACGCTCTCCTGGCCGCCGGCGACGAGCTTCGTTCGGCCTCGCCGGCGGGCTTCCGCGAGGCGATGCAGACCCGGAAGAACGTGCTCGCGGCGGCGCGGCGCCGCGCCGGAGAGCTGCTGGAGGCCGCGGGGCAGGCCGCCTCGACCCAGACGATGCAACGCGTCGCGTCGACCCTCGAGGCGCTCGCGACGTACGGCAGCGCCCCGGGTCATCCCGTCCCTGGCCGCCTCGTCGAGGAGCTGGAGCCTCCCGGCCTGGAGCAGATCGCCGCGCTCGCGCTCCCGCTCGGGCTCGCGGGTGGGATGCCGGAGAAGGCACCGGCTCCGGT
>CAYLNK010000229.1:0-11074 GCA_964384675.1 uncultured Holophagales bacterium
ACGTTCCCGACGCCGCCACGAGCCGCGCGACCTCTCGCAGCACCCCGGACGCGCCGGCGCGGAAGACGGCCTCGGCGAGCGGCGCGAGCGGCGTCGCCTCGGGGTTCACCTCGAAGACGTGCGCCCCCTCGCGCGCCGCCAGGAGCGCGAGCGAGGACGAGGGCGCCACGACGGACGACGTCCCCACCACGAGGAAGATCGCGCTCTCGACGGCGGCCTTTTCCGCGGCCTTCCAGACGAGTGGGTCGAGGCTCTCGCCGAACCAGACGACGTCGGGGCGGAGCAGCGCTCCGCACGCCGCACAGCGCGGCGGGAGAGACGTGAAGCCGTCCTCCGGCACCGGGCGGCGGGTCCCCTCCTTCGTGCAGCGGGTGTGCACGATCGAGCCGTGCAGGGGCAGGACGTTGCGCGAGCCGGCGCGGGTGTGGAGCCCGTCCACGTTCTGGGTGATCAACGTCGTCGACGGGAGGAGCCGCTCGAGCCTCGCGAGCGCGATGTGACCGTCGTTCGGCCGCGCCTTTCGCACCAGCGATTGCCTCCACGCGTACCAGCGCCAGACCCGCTCCGGGTCGGCCTCGAACGCCTCCGGCGTGGCCAGCTCCTCGGGACGGAAGCCCTCCCAGAGGCCGCCGGCTCCGCGGAACGTCGGGAGGCCGCTCTCCACCGAGACGCCGGCGCCCGTCAGGACGACGAGGGACCGCCCCGAGACGACCTCGGGAAGCGCCGCCGAAAGCGGGCCGAGGTCGACCGTCACGGCAGCAGCGCGCCGTCCTTCAGCAGGCGGTCGAGGCTCCGGCTCCGGTAGTCGTCGGGGGCGCGGAAGAGCGCCGCGTCGGCGGGCGCCGCGGGCCGCCGCGAGAGATCGGAGACGACCCGGGTGATCGTGGTCTTCGCGGCGGGCGGAGCGCCCGGCGCCTCGGCGGACGGCGCGCCCACCAGCTCCGCCTGAAGGTCGGAGACCGTCTCGAGCTGCACCGACACCGGCAGGCCGCGCACCTTGGCGAGCTCCGCGGTCAACGCGTCACGCACCTCGCCGTCGACGCCGAACAGGCGCGTGAGGTCGTCGAAGGCCGACAGGCCGGCGTCCATCTCCAGCGCGTCGACATGCCCGGACGTCCGCGTCCTGACGTGGCTGACCCGTCCGGGCATCGTGACGGCCAGGGTCCAGCCGACGGAGACTCGATAGCGGCGTGTCGGCTGGCCCTGGAACGTCTTCCCCGGCTTCTCGGGCGAGACGACCACCTCCACGTCGCGATAGGTCACGGAGCCCATGCCGGGTCCCTGGGCCGATCCCGTGAAGAGCGCCTCGAGCTGCTCCGGCGTCGCGCGGGAAACGGCCTTCTCCTTCGGGTCGAGGAGCAGGAGACCGTCGTCTCCCGAGAGAGCGACGGTGGCCGTGGTCCGGGGCAGGGTGCCGGTCGCCGCCTCGAGCCGGGCGGCGCCCTTCGAAACCGATACCGTCGCCGCGAGGGTCGAGACCCTCTCTCCGGCCGGCGACAGGGAGCGCGACGACTCGACCATCCGGTAGGTGACGAGCGGGGCCGGAGCAGGGGTCGGAGAGGCGGGCGCGCCGCCCTCCACGCTGGCCAGGAAGAGCACCGCGAGGCCGAGGTTCCACACCCGCGCATGATCGCAGGCGCCTCTCTCTGCCACAATCCGAGGCGGATGCTGCCCCGCCCCGACGTACCCCTCCCGGCGCTAGAGCCGGCCGGTCCGATCCGCAGGGTACGGCTGGTCGGCGACGCCGACGCGGTCGCCTGGGTCGCACGCTGCCTGGAAGGCTCGGGTTTCCTGGCCGAGGAAGGCGATCCCCCGGACGACCGACACCGCTCCAGCCCGGTCGTCTGGGTGACGAGACCCGAGCACCCCGCCGCCGAGGACGCTCAGGTCACGGTCGCCGAAGCGGCCGCCTGGAGCGTGCCCTGCCTGGTCGTGGTCCAGCCCGGCGGCGAGCTCCCGGACCCTCTCGCCGGCCACCTCTCGATCGAGTCGTTCGACGTCGTCCGCGAGCCCGAGGACGCGGCCCTCGTCAAGATGCGGATCGAGCGGCTCCTCCTCCTCCATAGCCGGCGCTCTCAGACCGAGGTCGTGCTGCACAACCTGCGCGACGTCGTGCTGACACGCCGGCTCGACGGCACGCTGACCAGCGTGAACGCCGCGGGGGAGCGGCTCCTCGGCCGGACGCGCGAGCAGCTGGTCGGCCGGCCCCTGGACGAGCTGGCGCCGGCCCTCTCGAACTCCTCCGTGGAGGCCGTGAGGTCACGCATCACCCTGGTCGACGCCGCGGGCCGCCGCCGCCTCTTCGACCGCGAGACCCTCCTCCTGCGCGACGGGCACGGCGAGCGGTGCGGCTCGCAGGAGATCCTCTCCGACGTGACCGACGAGGTGGAGTCCCGGGAGCGCTTCGAGCGTGAGGCCGAGCGGAAGGAGGTCCTGGCGTCGATCGCGCTCGCGGCCCGCGACTCGCTCGACCTCGACGAGGTGCTGGGCGCCTCGGCGGCGCTGATCGGGACGCGCCTGGGCGCCTACTCGGCCCAGATCTGGCTCCTCACCGACGACCGCACCGCCTGCCGGATCCGGTACCAGTGGCGTTCGAACGACTCGATCCCTTCGCTGGTCGGCTTCGAGCGGCGCCTCGACGAGAGCCCGTCGTTCGCCGCGATGATCACGGACCGCACCCCGTACATCGTGAACGACGTGTCCACGCTCCCGCCGGACTCGATCGCCGCCGGCACCCTCAGGAGGCTCGGCGCGGCCAGCGTCCTCGGCGTCCCGATCCACCGGGGCGGCGAGACGATCGGGGTCCTCAGCACGTCGTGGGTCCGGCCCCGCACCTACACCGCGGACCAGATCGCCTTCTTCGAGCGGGTCTCCGACCAGCTCGCGCTGGCCATCCGGGCCGCGCAGCTCTACGGGAACCTCCAGAAGCAGCTGGCCGCGCTCGACCACGCGCACAGGAGGCGCGACGAGGCCGACCGCGATCGCCGGCGCCTCACCGCGATGCTCGTCCACGACCTGAAGAACCCGCTCGCCGCGGTGACCGCGGTCCTCGAGCTGACGCTCGAGAAGATGCGAGAGGGGGGCGACGAGCGGCTCGGAAAGCTCCTCGCCAGCTCGCTCCTCTCCGCGCGCGGCCTCACCGGTCTGATCGAGGACGTGCTCCTCGTCTACCGTCCGGAGGACGCCCCCGAGCCGCAGAAGACGTCGGTGTCTCCACAGGACGCCCTCGCCGTCCCGCTGGAGGAGGCCCGCTGGCTGGCCGCGAGACGCCGCATCCAGCTGGAGATCGACGTCCCTTCCGACCTGCTCCCGGTGCGTGTCGATCTCCCCCGGTTCCGGCGGGCCCTCGCCAACCTCCTCGGAAACGCCGTGAAGTTCACGCCCCCGGACGGCGTGGTCGGTCTGACCGCGAGCTTCCGCGGCGCCTCACCCGGGCGCGAGTTCGTGGTGGCGGTCTCCGACACCGGTCCCGGCGTCCCGAAGGCGCTCCGCGACCAGCTCGCGCAGCCGTACGTCCGCCTCCCCGGGACGGAGTCGGTGCCCGGCACCGGGCTTGGTCTGACCGTGGTCCAGCGCGTCGCTCAGGCGCACCGGGGGCGGCTCGAGATCGGAGAGCGCTCCGGCGGTGGCTCCGTCTTCTCGCTGGTGCTCCCCGCCGGCTGAACCTCAGGCGACGCGCACGACGACCTTCCCGAGCCCGTCCCCGCTCTCCAGGCGCGCGTAGGCGTCCCGAACCGCGTCGAGCGGGAACACCCGATCCACCACGGGATCGATCCGTCCGGCGCCGACGGCCCGCAGCAACGCCGCGAACTCGGCGTCCGTCCCCATCGTCGAGCCGAGGATCGAGAGCTGCTTCCAGAAGATCAGGCGGATCTCCTCCTCGGGATTCGGACCGCTCGTCGCGCCGCAGGTCACGATCCGGCCCTTCTTCGCCGCGGCCGTCAGGGACGCCCGCCAGGTCGTCGCGCCGACGGAGTCCACCACCACGTCGACCCCGCGCTTGCCGGTCAGCTCGCGCACCTTCCTCCCGACGTCGACGGCCCGGTAGTCGAGGGCCACGTCGGCCCCCAGCTCGAGCGCCCGCCGGCGCTTCTCCTCGCTCGAGGACGTGGCGATCACGAGCGACGCACCCGCCAGGCGCGCGATCTGGAGCGCGAACGTCGAGACCCCGCCGCCCACCCCGTGGACCAGGACCGTCTCGCCGGGGCGCAGCGCCGCGCGGGTCACGAGCATGCGCCACGCGGTGAGGCCGGCGAGGGGAAAGGCGGCCGCCTTCTCCGGCGTCAGACCGGGCGGGCACGCCCAGACGTTCTCCTCCGGCACGACGATCCTCTCCGCCAGCGTCCCGGTGAGGTGCTCGCCGAGGAGCCCGTAGTCGACGCAGAGGCTCCGTTCCCCGTCCCGGCAGAACTCGCACCGCCCGCACGCGAGGCCGGGCTGCAGGACGACCGGGTCGCCCTCCTTCACGCGGGCGACGCCGCTCCCCGTGGCCGCGACGCGGCCGAAGCCGTCCGCGCCCGGCACGTGCGGGAAGCGGAGCGTGACGCCCGGGATGCCGTTTCGGACGAAGAGGTCGAGCCGGTTCAGCGCGGCCGTCTCGATCGCGACGACCACCTGGCCGGGCCCGGGTGCCGGGTCCGGGAAGTCGCCGAGGGAGAGGAGGTCGTTCGACGGGCCGTGCGAGGGAAGGAGTGCCGCTTTCATGGGCGCGGAGTTTCGCACCGCGCTCGCCTCGCGGATAATCCCCCGCTCGTGACCGACGATCGCTCCCCGCTCCTGCCGGCGCTCGGAGCCGCGCCGCCCGACCCGTCGGTCGTCTGCCCGCCGTGCGGGAGGTGCTGCCGGTACGTGTCGGTCGGGATCGACCCGCCTTCGACGGTCGGCCGCGTCTCCACCGCGATCTGGCTCCTCTACCACCGCACCGTCTCGATCTACCAGTCGCACGAGGGGGACTGGTTCCTGCTGCTCCCGACCGAGTGCGAGAACCTGCGGCCGGACGGGCTGTGCGGCGTCTACGAGAACCGTCCCCTCATTTGCCGGGACTACGACGTGGACGGCTGCGAGGGGACGAGCGACGAGTCGGCCGAGAAGCTCCGCTTCGACACCGCCAAGGAGCTCGTGACGTGGCTCGCGAAGAGCAGGCCCGCGCTCTACGAACGGTGCGTGGACGCCGGGATCGTGCCGGAGCCGATCCGCGCCGTGAGGCGGAAGTAGGGCGCCCTCGCAAGGAACGAGCGATCCGCTGGGGAGGGGTTGGGGAACCCAGCGCAGGGTTCCCCAGTCGAATCACAGCCTGGAGAGAACCGCGTCGGCCGCGGCCGACGTCGAGAGCGTCCCGCCGAGGTCGCCCGTGGTCTCCCCGGCCTCGATCGCGCCCCGCACGGCCCGCTCGATCCGCGCGGCAGGCTCCGGGAGGCCCAGCTCCGACAGGAGCATCCCCGCGGTCAGGATCGATCCGATCGGGTTGGCGATCCCCTTCCCGGCCATCGGAGGGGCCGAGCCGTGGATGGGCTCGAAGACCGAGGTCTTGCCCGGGTGGATGTTCCCCGAGCCCGCGACGCCGAGGCCGCCCTGCAGCATCGCGCCGAGGTCGGTGACGATGTCCCCGAACATGTTGTTCGTGACGACCACGTCGAGGGAGCCGGGATCGCGCACCATCTGCATCGTGAGCGCGTCGACGTACAGGTGCGACGCGTCGCACGACGGGTACTCCCTGGCGAGCTCGAAGAACGTCCGGTGCCACAGCTCCCCGCCGAAGCGGTGGACGTTGCTCTTGTCCGCCATCAGGACCCGCGGCCGGCGTCCGAGGCGGCGCGGCTTCTCCCAGCGCTCGGCGTACTCGAACGCGCGCCGGCAGATCCGCTCGACGCCGCGGCGCGTCGAGACGTCCTCCTCGATGGCCATCTCGTCCGGCGTGCCGCGCTTGAACTGGCCGCCCATCCCGACGTACGACCCCTCGGTGTTCTCCCGGAACACGGCGAAGTCGATGTCCGCCGCGCCCCACAGCTTCAGCGGCGAGAGCCGGTCGTGGAGGCAGGTCACCGGGCGGAAGTTGACGTAGAGGTCCATCCGGAAGCGCATGCCGAGGAGGATCTCCTTGGCGTGGCGGTTGTCCGGGACGCGCGGGTCGCCGAACGCGCCGACGAGGACCGCGTCGAAGTCGCGCTGGAGCCGTTCGAATCCCCCTTCGGGCACGGTCTCGCCGGTGGCGAGGAAGTGGTCCGCTCCCCACGGCAGGTGGGTCAGCTCGAGATCGAACGCCCGCTGGTCGGCGAGCGCGGCCAGGACACGGACCGCTTCGCGCGTCGTCTCGATCCCGATCCCGTCGCCCGGCGCGACGGCGATCTGGAGGCGTCTCGTCTCCACGTCAGCCCTCCAGGGAGAGGAGGTCGGCGAGCAGCTCCCCGGCGTCCGGGTAGCGCTCCGGGCGATGTCGGGCGAGCGTCTTCAGCAGGATCTCGACCTCGACCTCCAGGAGCTGGGGGGCGAGCGGGCGCGGGTCGTCCGGGTCCCGCTCGAGGCGCGCCACCAGGACGTCGTCCCCGATGTACGGCCAGCGCCCGGTCGCGAGCGTGTAGAACGTGGCGCCGAGCGAGTAGACGTCGGAGGCGGGGGTCGGCGGCTCGCCGCGCAGGAGCTCGGGCGGGAAGAACGCCGGTGTGCCGATCAGCTTCGACGTGGCGCCCGAGTCGGCTTCGGCACGGGCCAGGCCGAAGTCGAGGATCCGCAGCGTCCCGTGCTCGTCCAGCATCAGGTTCGCCGGCTTGATGTCGCGGTGCAGGATCCCCTTGGCGTGGGCGGCGGCGACGCCGCGGCTCGCCTGC
The DNA here is from genome assembly GCA_964384675.1 of uncultured Holophagales bacterium. Taxonomy (GTDB): domain Bacteria; phylum Acidobacteriota; class Thermoanaerobaculia; order UBA5066; family UBA5066; genus CAYLNK01. Next base: position 6,825 of record CAYLNK010000229.1, read on the forward strand.
ACGAACCACTCGCGCCAGCTCCGGTGGATCCGCTCCGGATCGGTCCGCAGCATGGTCTGGAGGTTCGGTCCCTCCAGGAACTCCATGGCCAGGTAGAGGCTCCCGAAGCCCTCGCCGAAGTCGTAGATCCCCACGATGTTCGGGTGCTTGAGCGCCGCGATCGCCTTCGCCTCGCGGATGAAGTAGCGCATCGCCGTCTCGTCGCTGCGCAGCTGCCACGGCAGGATCTTCAGCGCGACGTGGCGGTCCAGCTTCTGGTCGAGCGCCTTGTGGACGATGCCCATGCCGCCGCGTCCGAGCTCCGACTCGATCCTGTAGCGCAGCTCCGGCGTCTCGATCGACGGGTTGCTCGAGGAGGCGTTCACGTTGACGCTCGCGCTCGAGAGGATCCCGGAGGGCGACTTCGTCGGCGCCGACGCCGAGACCGGAGCCGACATGGGGCTCGGTGTCGATCCCGGCATCGTGGGGGGTGGGAGCGGTGCCATCCTGTGGACGTCCTGGATCCCGGGCGGCACGTCCGCCTTCAGGAGCGTCGGGTCGAACTCGGAGATGCGCGCGAATCGCGCGGCCGCCTCGGCCGTCTCCCCTGCGGCGTTGAGCGCGCGCGCCAGGAGCTCGTGGGCCGTGGCGTTCTCGCGGTTCACCTGGCTCGGCCCGAGCAGCTCGCGAAGGACGTGCACGGCATCGCGCGCCTCGCCGTGGGCGAGGTGCGCCGCGGCCAGCTCCATGAACAGCGAGCGCGACGCCGCGTCCCCGCGCGGCACCGACGCCAGGAGCTCCCACGCCTTCTCCCGCTGGTCCGCCTGGAGGGCGCACCGGGCGGCCTCCAGGCTCTTGCCCCCCCGCCGGTAGAGCGCGAGCGCCTCGTCGAACTGCCCGGACTGCTCGAGGCACTGCGCCGCTTCCAGCCAGCGCCCCGCGGACTTGAAGAGGGCGGCCGCCTTCTCGTGGAACCGCATCTCGCGGTAGAGGGCGGCGGCGCGGTCGAGCTGACCGGCCTCCTCGAACGTGGCCGCCGCCAGCCCCAGGTCGCCGGCCTTCTGGAAGAGGGGGGCCGCCCGATCCGGCCGCTTGGTCTCACGCCACGCGTTCGCGGCCTTCAGGAACTGTCCCTTCCGTTCGTAGAGTCCCGCGGCGCGCTCGACGTTCCCGGCGCGATACCACGCATCCGCCGCGGAGAGGAGGTCGCCCTTGGCCTCCGCGTCGCGGGCGGACAGCTCGAACGACGCCTTCGCGTTCCCGGAGGACTGCGCCGCCTGCGCGGCCCTCACCAGGTCACCGGCACGTTCGAAGTCCTGCGCGGCGTCGACGGGGCGTCCGGCCTCGAGGAAGAGCTCGGCCGCCAGCACGAACTCCCCGGCAGCCCGGTACGCCTCGGCCGCCTCGACCTTCCGGCCCGCTTCGCGGGCGGCATCTCCCGACCGCTTCCAGAGTCCCGAGCGGCCTGGACCGGGCGCCTTCACCTCGGCCAGGCGGCGGCACCCTTCCGCGAGCATGGCCGCGTCGCCCGTCGCCTCCGCGATCTCGATGAGCCGGTCCCAGCGCGATCCGGAGCGCGCCTCGGTGATCGCGCGCCGGCCGGCCTTCTCCGCCTTCTCGGCGTTGCCGGCCTGGTTCCAGGCCTTGGCGGCCTCCCACGCGAAAGCCTCGCCCGACTGCTCGTACAGCTCGGCCGCGCCCGCGGCGTTCCCCTCCCGGAGCTCCAGGGCCGCGAGACGGACCGTCTGCTTCCCCTTGCGGTACGCCTGCTTCGCCTTCTTGACGTCGCCCTGCTTGAGGTGCAGGTCGCCGAGCTTGAGGTAGTCGCCGGACTTCTCCAGGGTGCGGGCCTCGGACTGGTCCGGCGAGAGCGCGGCACCGAAGCGGAGGCCGAACAGGCAGATGACGAGTCCGACGAGGTCGAGGCCCCAGCGGAGAGTCCCGTTCCGGGCGAAGAGGCCGTAGAGCGGCCCGGCCGAGAAGCTCGCCGATATCGGCTCCAGGCCGGGCAGCAGCCTCGACGCCAGGAAAAGCAGTTGATCGAGGTGGGCGGTCACGAGGACGATGACACCGATGATGATGAAGAGGGCCGAGGCCTGGAGCCACTCGAGGACGCTGACGCCCCGGAGGTTCAGCGCGCTCCTCACGAAGCGGAAGAGGTAGTACGCGATGATGACCAGGACGATCTGGGGAGCGAAGTAGAAGTGCCTCTCGACCAGCTGGCGCGCCACGTCGTGAACGTCCTGCGCGCCACGCGCCCAGTCGACGGCGCGAAGCACCAGGAACTGACCGGCCGTCCACAGGAGGACCGGGGTCAGCTCGTCTTGCCAGGTCGGCTTTCTCACCCGCGTCGGATTATGGGCGATCCGGGAGCGCTGGTGGGGAGCGGACGGCGGTGAGAAGGCTCGCCGGTCCGATTCCCTCGCTCCTTCTCGGCCTGCTGTCGCTCGGCACCTGCCCGGCGTCGGGACAGGGGTACTCCGACCCCGGGCTCGGCCTGGGAGGGCACGTCGCCCTCTCCGCGGCGCCCGACGCCGACTCCGGAACCGTCTCGGGAGGGGTCCAGGCTCGCCTCCGGCTCACCGGGGGGCTGGGGCTGGAAGGGCTGATCGCCTTCCGGCAGGAGCGCTACGCGCCCCTCCGTGTCACGGAGATCCCGGTGCAGGGCTCGCTCCTGGTCTTCCTCCTCACCGCCAAGCCGGTGCAGCCGTACCTCCTCGGCGGGGGCGGCTACTACTGGGTCCGAGTCACGGGGATCGCGCCCGGCGACGGGCGAAAGATCGAGAGCCTCTTCGGCCTCCACGCGGGCGCGGGCGTCGACGTGAGGGTCTCGCGACGCGCCTCTGTCTTCGCCGACGGCCGCTACGTGAGCCTCCAGTCGCCGAGCGTGGAGGACGCCGGCCGGAAGGCCGACTACTGGACCGCGGCGCTCGGGCTCAACCTCTACTTCTGACGCGCCGTCAGTCCAGGCCCGACACCAGCGCGGCGAGCCTCTCCGGGTCGACGTTGCCTCCCGACAGGACCACACCGATCCGCCGACCGGGAGCGCCGGGGACCTTCCCCGCGAGGAGGGCCGCCAGCGCGGCCGAGCCGCCCGGCTCCACGACGAGCTTCATCCGCGTGAGGGCGAGGGCCATCGCGCGACGGAGCTCGAGGTCGGTCACCGTCACGATCCCTTCGGCGAGCGCCGCCAGGATCGCCAGCGTCCGCTCGGCGGGCCGCGTCGTCTGGAGAGAGTCGGCGATCGTGACCGGGACGGGTATGCTCACCGGCGTCCCCGCGGCAAGAGAGCGCTTCACGTCGTCGCCCGCCTCGGGCTCGACGCCCCAGATCCGGATCCCGGGCGACACGCCGCGCGCGGCGACCGCGATCCCCGAGAGCAGACCGCCCCCGCCGCAGGGCGCCACGACGACGTCGAGGTCGGGCACCTCCTCGAGAAGCTCCAGGGCGAGCGTCCCCTGGCCGGCGATCACGTCGTCGTCGTCGAACGGCGGGACCAGCGTGGCGCCGCGCTCCGCCACCAGGCCCGCGGCGATCGCCTCGCGGCTCCCGCCCACCCGGTCGTACGGCACGACCTCGGCGCCGTAGCCCCGGGTCGCCGCGAGCTTCGCCGGTGGCGCGTCGGACGGCATCACGATGACCGCGGGGAGCCCGAGCTCGCGGGCCGCGAGCGCCACGGCCTGGGCGTGGTTGCCGGACGAGAACGCGACGACGCCGGCCGCGCGGCGGTCGACGGGGATCCGGGTGAGACGCGAGAAGGCCCCCCGCGCCTTGAAGGCGCCGACGCGCTGGAACGTCTCACACTTGAAGTAGAGGCGCGCCCCGGCCCGCTCGTCCACCAGGCGCGACGTCACGACGGGCGTGCGGTGGACGTGGGAGGCGATCCTCTCGCGGGCGGCGCGGACGTCGTCGAGCGTGACGGACAGCGGCATCAGGTCTCCTTCTTCGTCCTCGGCTCCCGCTCCCGCGGCGCGTCGACGACCCCGCACAGCCGGTCGGCCTCCTCGGTGGCGGCGTCGATCGCGGTGTCGACGCGAGAGAGGAACGCGGCCTCCTCCTCGCCGGGAAGGCGCGCGACCGGCGGACCGAAGACGACCACGCCGCGGGAGAACGGCATCGGGAAGAGGAACCGGTCCCACGACCTCAGGAAGCGGGGCCGGGACGAGGACGTCCCGACCGGGAGGAGGGGGGCGTCGAGCTGCGCGGCGAGCCAGGCGAGGCCCGGCTTGCTCCGGCGCGCGGGGCCGCGGGGGCCGTCCGGCGTGAGGGCC
>CAYLNK010000230.1:0-11021 GCA_964384675.1 uncultured Holophagales bacterium
ACCGGGGCTGGCCGCGCCCCCGCCGCCGCCGCCGCCGCGCGTCGCGGCCCGCCCCGAGCGGACGCACGTCCGCCCCACCTCTTACCTGGCCCTCTCGCTGCTCTTCTCGGGGCTCCTCTTCGGTCTCTTCTTCGTGAGCGACAACGGCTTCCTCGCGGTCCGGAAGAAGCGCTCGCAGCTGGCCGAGCTGCAGGCCGAGGTGACCGATCTCGCCGCGCAGAACCAGAAGCTGGAGGAGGAGATCGCCGCCCTGAAGAGCGATCCCGCCGCGGTCGAGAGGATCGCGCGCGAGAGCCTCAACCTGGTGGCGAAGGGAGACGTCGTCCTCGTCCTGCCGGCCGGCTGGCAGGGCAAGGTCGCGCCGGCCGCGCCGGCGAGACGGCAGCCCGCCCCTGCACGGCGCTGAGGCGGGACGGGCGGGCGGCGAGCGGTCCGCGGCCCCTGCTACGATCGAGTCGATGACCGTGATCGCCCGTGCCGGCGAGTCCAGCACGCCCGCTCCGGTCGATGAGGAGTCGCGGAGCCTCCGGGCCTTCCAGCTCCTGGCCCTGCTCTTCGTCCTGGCGTACGTCGTCTGCCCCTACTGGTCGCTCGCGCCGTCCGGTCCGCTCCGCGTGGCGCTGCTCGTAGTCACGGTGCTCGCGGGCCTGGTCTGGGCGAAGCTCGCCAGCGGCCCGGTCGTCTGGCACCGCCCGTCCCGCCGCGAGGCGATCGCCCTCGCCGCCGCCGTCCTCGGTGTGACCGTCCTCAGCTGGCGGGCGCTGGGGGTCGACGTGCCGTGGCTCGGCGACGAGGACCACCACCTGGAGCTCGCCTGGAGCTTCGTCCAGGCGGTCCGGACGCTCGGACCGAGGCTCTGGGCTCTCACGCTCGCCGGGCTCGCCGGCGCGATCGTCCTGGCCGTGCTGAGCCGCAGGGGCGACGGCCCGGAGATCCGATGGCGCTGGCTCCCCCCCTCGCGATGGCTGGCGACGGGGGCCGTCCTCGCGGTTGCCGGTGTCGCCGGGGCCGTCTTCCTGGCGCTGCGCCCCGACTGGGTCGCGATGCTGGCTCGCTACCCGGGGCTCGTGGACGTCGCGGCCTCCGCCGTCCCGGCGCTTCTCGTGCCGTTCTCCAAGGCGTTCCACGAGCCGGCTTACCGGCTCGTCCCTCTTCTGGCCGCGGCCCTGCTCGCGTGGTCCTGCGCCCGGCTCCCTCACGGTGTCACCGGAGCCGACCGGGTCCTGGTCGCCCTCGCCGTCGCCACGACGCCTCTCGTCTGGTCGTACAGCAGCACCCTCTATCTGGAGCTGCCGGCCGTCCTCCTGATGACGCTCGTCTGCGCGAACGCGGAGCGCCTCCTCGTGGCACCACCGGCCGAGCTCGTGAAGGAGCCGTCGTGGTACGCCCTCCTGGCCGTCGGCTTCGTCAAGGAGACCGTCGCGCCGTTCCTCGCGGTCTTCGTGGGGCTGAGGTTCCTGTCGTGGCTGGGCCGCCGGGAGCGCGGGGGCACGCCCTGGCCGGAGCTGCGTGTCGCCGGCGTGGTCCTCTTCCCGCTCGCGGTCTTCCTCGCGTACCGGTTCCGCTTCCTCGTCGGGTCCCGGCACTATGGCGCCGAGCCGGGGAACCTCCTCGACGGAGCGGCCTACGCGACCCTGGCGCGCTCGTACCTGGCGCAGATCGGTCCGGCCCTCCTCGTCCTCGCCCTCCTCGGCATCGGGTCCGGACTGGCGCTCCGGCGCTTCGGGCGCGTGACTTTTCTCTTGGCGGCAGGCCTCGCGGACGTCGTGTTCCACCTGGTGGACCGCCGCGAGTACGTCGGGTACAGCCGCTTCTCCCTGTTCGTGCTCCCCCCGATCCTCGCCGCGGCCGCCGACGGGCTGGGCGCGCTCGGCCGGTACCGCCCCGCCCTCGTGACGGGCGGTCTCGTCGTCGCCGTCCTCCAGAACGCCGGCCTGTCACCCCTCCACGCGGACGGCACGAAGGGGCCGGCCTGGGGCTGGCGGACGCCGGTTCGCACGTACGCCGGCGCGATCCCCGGACGCGAGCCGGGACCGGCGCTCCGGACGCTGGTCCCGCTCGAGCCGGAGCGGTACTACCCGTACCGGCCGGCTCTCCGGGCGGTGCGTGAGCGCGAGGGCTCCGGAGCGGGATTCACTCTTCTCTCGGGTCTCGACTACCCGTACCGCTACTGGCTCTACCTCGGGTGGCGGGGGCCGATCCGGATGGACGAGGGCTCCGCTGCCGACCCCCGCGGCGACGATCGCGCCCGGCTCGAGGCGGTCCTCGCGCGCGCGGCGGCCCGCGGAGCCGGCGCGGTACTCTTTCACGTGGAAGGAGCGGGGCCCGTCCCGCTCGCGGGGGCGAGCGGATTCGTGCTGAGCCGCCGCTTCACGAACTCCCAGCACGAGCTGCTCCTCTTCGAGCGGAGAAACTGAGCCTTGGCCTTCGACTACGCCGTCGGCGTCCTCGCCGACGAAGTGTCCTCGTTCAGCGCCTACTTCGACGAGGTGGTCCAGTACCGGCCGCTGCCTCACGACGCGGGACGCCTCCTCGCCCGGATCCGGGCTGCGCGAAAGATGCGTCTCGCCCCGGACGAGCCGATCCCGGACCGTTCCCGCGATCCCGAATCGCGCACGCTGGTCCTCCTCGACGGCAACTTCAATCACGACCTCGACATCCAGGGGCTCCTCTCGTCGATCCGGCCCCGCCTGTCGCGGGGCGGGCGCGTCGTGGCGATCGCCTACAACCCGTATCTCGGATGGGCTTACCGGCTGATGGCCCGCCTCGGGCTGCGAAAAGCGGCGGTCCCCGAGGTCTTCCTGACGACCGAGGCGCTCCGGAGCGTCAGCCGGCTGGCCGGCTTCGAGATGGTCCAGCTCCGGTGCGCCGGCCTCTCTCCCTTCCGGATGCTCGGCCTCGGGTCGCTCGTGAACAAGCTCTCTCCGGCCCTTCCCCTCGTCCGCTGGCTCTCGTTCGGGACCGTCGTTCTCCTCCGGCCGGTCGAGGCCGAGGCTCGGCGCCCGTCGCTCACCGTCGTCGTCCCGGCCCGGAACGAGAAGGGGAACATCGAGAACGCCATCCTCCGGCTCCCGTCCTTCGGGGGCGCGGACGTCGAGGTCGTCTTCGTCGAGGGGCACTCGTCGGACGGGACGTGGGAGGAGATCCAGCGTGTGGCGGCGCTTCACGGCGGGGTCCGGCGGATCGTCTGCCTCAAGCAGACGGGGCGAGGGAAGAACGACGCCGTCAAGAAGGGATTCGAGGCGGCGACGGGAGAGCTCCTGACGATCCTGGACGCCGACCTGACCACGCCTCCCGAGCTCTTGGAGCGCTTCTACGACGCCTGGTGCCGCGGCCACGGCGATTTCGTGAACGGGAACCGCCTCGTCTACCCGATGGAGGACGAGGCGATGCGGTTCCTGAACCGGCTGGGGAACATCTTCTTCGCCAAGGGGCTGAGCTGGGTCCTCGACGCCCGGGTGGGCGACTCCCTCTGCGGGACCAAGCTCTTCACCCGGCGCGACTGGCATCGCTTCGGGGAGTGGCGCCGCGACTTCGGGGACTTCGACCCGTTCGGGGACTTCGAGCTGCTGTTCCCCGCCGCCGTCCTCGGGCTCGGCATCGCGGAGGTGCCGGTGCGCTACCTCGCCCGGACCTACGGATCGACGAACATCCAGCGGTTCCGCGACGGCGCGCAGCTCCTGAGGATGACGCTGGTCGGGCTCCTCCGTCTGAAGCTGGGGCGGCGGTCGGGGATCAGTCCTGGAGCAGCCGCTTGATCGCGGGATGGAGGCCCTCTTCCACGATCGCGGCCGCGTCGTGCAGCAGACGCGCCGCTTCCTCGCGCGAGAAGCCGACCGGGATCGTGATGGAGACGACCTTCAGGTCGTGGGCCGCGTCGGGACGGTGGTCGACGGTGGCCCGCAGGCCGGGCTCGTCGTCCTCGTCGTCCCCGGGCGGGTCGTCGTAGGCGGTCTGGACCTCCAGCACGACGGCGGGCAGCAGGTGCTCTCGTTCGCTCACGACACCTCCGCGAGGGCCTCGGCGACCTCGGCCGAGTGGCCGTTGGGGCTCACCGAGTCGTAAACCCGGGCGATCTTCCCCTTGCTGTCGATCAGGAACGTCTTCCTCTTGGCGTACCCGACGAGCGGCATGTCGACGCCGTACGCCTTGATCACCGATCCGTCCTCGTCGGCGAGGAGCTGGAAGTTCAGGCGCTGGCCGTCGGAGAACTTCTTCTGCGAGCCGACGGTGTCCTTGGAGACGCCGAGCACGACGACGTCTTTCGGGAACAGGTCCTTGTCGTCGCGGAACCTGCAGGCTTCCACCGTGCAGCCGGGTGTGTCGGCCTTCGGGTAGAAATAGAGGACCACCCGCTTGCCGCGGAGGGAGGCGAGCGAGACCTGCTTGCCGTGCTGGTCGGAGAGCGTGAAGCCGGGCGCGTCGTCGCCGGCCTTCAGGTGGGTCGAGGAGAAGAGGCCCATCGGCCTACTGTAGCAGCCTGCCCCGGCCCGTCACGGGTAGTACCCCGAGATCGTCCGTGCCGTCAGGTTCTCGGGGCTCATCTTCACCTCGATCTTCCGCCAGGCGTTGGAGACGGACTTGTTCTGGGGCACGTACGTCAGGAGGTACTGGCTCCGGAGCTCCTCGTCGATCTCCTTGTAGATCTTGTCGAGGTTCTTCGCCGAGTCGACGTAGTAGACGGAGCCGCCGGTCTCGCGCGCCATCTTGTTCAGCTTGTACTTCACGTCGAGCTGGGCCGCGCCGATCCTCAGGCCGATGAAATAGAGGGCCACGCCGGTCTTCTTCGCGTAGTCGAGGGCCGCCTCGAAGGTGAACTTCGACGCGCGGTCCTCGCCGTCGGTCAGGATGACGTACGCCTTACGGCCTCGCACGCCCTGGTACTGGTAGAGCCCGTAGACGAGGGCGTCCCAGAGCGCCGTGGAGCCCTGGGCCCGGAGGCCGGCCAGGGCCTGGGCGATCCGGTCCCGGTCCGTCGTGAAGCGGGAGATCAGCTGCGGCTCGTTGTCGAACGAGACGAGGAAGCAGCGGTCCCGTTTCGTCATCACGTCCCTCAGGAACTCCGAGGCCGCCTTCTGGGCCTCGACGATCGACTCCTCCATCGAGCCGGAGGTGTCGACCCCGATCCCGAGGGAGAGCGGCAGGTTCGTGACGACCTCGAAGCCGTCGAGGTTCTGGGGGACGCCGTCCTCGATGATCCGGAAGTTGGCCTGCGAGAGCCCGGTGACGGGCCGGCCCTTCGCCAGCACCGACGTGTACAGCTCCACGGCCTGGACGCTCACCTCGGACAGGTACTTCGGCGCGTTGAAGTACCGGAGGTCCTCGGTGGTCGTGCCGTCCTCGAGCTGGGCCACGACCCTTATGAAGCCGAGGTCCTTGCTCTTCGGGATCTCGACGACCTGCTGGAACGGGGACTGGAACAGGGTGGCGACCTTCGCCTCGTTGACGTAGATCGCCACGTCCTTGAGCCGCTTGGTCTCGGGCACCGCCACGTCGGCCACGACGCGGACCGGTCCCTCCAGGGCGATCCCCTTCTCCGGCGCGGTGAGGCGCACCCGGAACGCCTCGCGTCCCTCGTTCAGGATCACCTCGTCCTCGGCGATCGCCTTTCCGTCCTTGGCGTAGCCGATCACCTTCACGCTGTGCTTGCGCGGCAGGTGCCCGAGGTCCAGGTCGGCGTCGAACGGTGGACGCCTCTTCGTCATGACGCGCGTGTTGTCGAGATAGAACTCCGTGAACGCGATGTCGTTGGAGGTGGCCCGGGTCTCGAACCGGATGAGGCCGGTCGCGATCTCGCGGGCGATCGGGACGATCGAGATGGAGCCGCGGGCGCCCGGGTTCTCGGAGAGGCGGGTGATGGCGGCCTTTGCCGCGTCCCGGGCGGCCTTCTCGGCGGCGGTGAGCGTGGCGTCGGGGACCTCGGGCACGGTCAGCTTCTCGGCGATCACGGCGCCGGCGTTGCGATTGGCGTCGGCCACCTTGACCTTGATCCGGTACTCGCCGGGATACAGCTCGCGCTCGATCGTGATGGGGACGAACGCGCCGCTCACGGAGCCGGCGGGGAAGTCGAAGCGGTAGCGGAAATTGTCGACGAGGCGGTCGCCCTTGACGATCTCACCGACCACGTCGATGTCGAAGAAGCTCTCGTCGCCCACCTGCTTCGTCGTCAGGCTGTCGCGCTCGAGCATCAGGGCCAGCTCCATCCGGATCTTGTTGGCGACCATCTCCGGGAAGCGGAGCACCCGCTGGATCGGGAGCTTCGACGCCTCGGCGGCGAGGTCGGTCGTCATCTGGAGGATGTGGTCCACGCCCTCGACGTCGGGCTTCTGACCCTGCTTGATCTCCTCGATCGCCTTCATGCCGCCCGCGCCGCCGAAGAAGGCCGACGAGGCGTTCATCGCGGCGTTCACGTCCCGCCACTCGGAGCAGCGGGTCGTGTCGACGCGGCGCGAGGCGGAGGCTCCCGCGAGCCCGCCGAGGCCGCCGACCTGCAGCGCGTAGACGCCGTCCTGCGGCGTCCAGAGCTGATAGTCGCCCGCGGCGAACGGCTGGTAGAAGAGGAGGACGACCTTCGACGCCCGGATCGACTCCATCCGCTCGTAGTACCAGATCTGGATCGGCCAGTAGATGTCCTGGCAGTCGACCTTCTTGACGCCGTCCGGCGGGCCGTTGGAGAGGAAGATCTTGGCCTGGTCGGTGAACGTGCCGCGGAAGAGCTCGTGTACCTGCTTGAGGCGGAGCTCGTAGATATCGCGGAAGGCGATCCGCATCCCGTCGGCGCCCACCGAGCGCCGTTTCCAGAACCCCTCGATGAACGCGTCGCGCTGATAGTCGGAGCTGAGGCGCAGCATCGTGTCGCGCTCGACGTCGGTGAGGATCGGCTCCACGTCGGCCAGGAACTGGCGGTACTTCTCCGGCAGGGCGTCGGTCGCCTTCTTCCGCTCCTTGCTCGTGAGCGGCTTGTTCGAGACGAGGACGGGGGCCACCGGGGCGGCCTTCTCGCCCGGCTTGAGCGGGGCGGAGACGTGCTGGACCGCAAGGGCCGAGCGCTCGGCGAGGCCGCCGTTGTTGTCCCCTTGCCGCTTGCCGATCTCGCGGAAGGCGGTGAGGACGAGCAAGGCGTCGCCGCATCCCGTCTTGCCCGGGTCGGTCTCGGCGAGCGGTCCGGTCACCGTCGCGGTGGGGGAGAGAAGCACGGGCTCCCCCTCGAGGACCGTCCAGTAGCGGAAGACCCGTGTGCCGCTCTCCTGGAAGAACAGCACGCGCGCCTTCTCCCCGAGCTTCGGGTGCTCCAGATAGGTCCAGACCTCGAGCGGTCGGAACAGGTCGGAGCAGCTGACGACCTGGCGGGCATCCGGCGGGCCCGAGGCGATGTAGACGAGCGCCCGGTCGTCGTCGAGCTTCCCGAAGAGACGGAGCGCCTCGGCGCCCCGCGGCTCGGAGGCGGGGCTCACGGCGCTCGCGGCCGGGCGCGGCGGGTCGGCGGCCCGGCCGAGGGCCGGCAGGGCCAGGAGGACCGCGGTGATGGTTCGGGCAAGGCGAATCGCGGTCACGGTCACCCTCCGGAGCGCCACAAGCAAGACCGGTTCCGCGGGGACCGTCCCCCGGCGTGACGCACTCTCACGGACCTACGCGCGGACGCTCCACCGGGTTTCCGGATGTTCGCCGGAGAGTTGGACCCGGATCCGTCGGGTTGGATCGTCGATCAGCCGGCCTTCTCGAGAAGACCGGCGGCCTCCAGGTACGAGACGATCCGGTCCGCGGCGTCGTCGGGAAGGACCTCCTCGGTCCGGAGGACGAGCTCGGCGTCCTCGGGCGCCTCGTACGGGTCGGTGACCCCGGTGAACCCGGGCAGGTTCCCGGCCCGGGCTTTCGCGTAGAGCCCCTTGCGGTCGCGTCCCTCGCAGGTATCGACACTGGTGGCGACGTGGACCAGGACGAAGGCGCCCTCCGCCTCGACCATCGCCCGCACGGCCCGGCGCGTCGCGTCGTACGGCGCGATCAGCGCGCACAGGACGATCCCGCCGTGCCGGCTCACCTCGGCGGCGACCCAGCCGACGCGGCGGACGTTCGTGTCGCGGTCCTCGCGCGAGAAGCCGAGGCCCGCGGTGAGGTGCTTCCTCACGAGGTCGCCGTCCAGGAGGGTCACCGGCCGGCCGCCCCGTTCCAGGAGCCGCGCCAGGAGGACGTTGGCGATCGTGGACTTTCCGGCGCCCGAGAGCCCCGTGAAGAAGACGGTGAAGCCCTGGCGGGCGCGGGGCGGGTGGCGCCGGGAGAGCTCGCGGGCCACTCCCGGGTAGGTGAACCATTCCGGGATCGGCCGGCCTTCCTGAAGGAGGCGCCGGAGCTCGGTTCCGGAGATCCGCAGCGGGGTCGCGCCCTCCGGGATCTCGTCCTCCGGGACGAAGGTATCCCCGTCGGCCAGGTAGACGAGCTCGCGGAACGGCACCATCTCGATGCCGATCTCCGCCTGGTGCTTCCGGACCAGCTCCTGGGCGTCGTACGGGCCGTAGAACGGCTTCCCGCTCCGGTCGGCGCCGGGGCCGGCGTGGTCGCGTCCGACGATGAAATGCGAGCAGCCGAAGTTCTTGCGGATGATCGCGTGCCAGAGGGCCTCGCGAGGTCCTCCCATCCGCATCGCCAGGGGGAGGAGGGCGAGCCGGGCGGTACCCTCGGGGTAGTTGGAGAGCACGCTCTGGTAGCAGCGGACGCGCGTGTAGTGGTCCACGTCGCCCGGCTTGGTCTGGCCGACGACCGGGTGGATCAGCAGGGTCCCGTGCACCTGGCGCGCGGCCCTCATCGTCAGCTCGACGTGGGCGCGGTGCATCGGGTTGCGGGTCTGGAACGCGACGACGTTCGGCCCCCGGCTCGGGTCGTGCTCCGCCCTCACCTCCGCGGGCGTCTTGCGCCACGCGCGGAAGTCGTGATGGTGCGGCCGGGCCAGCCCCTCGAGCCGACCGGACAGGAAGCAGGGGTGCGTCCCGTTCACGAGCGAGGCGACCCCCGGGTGGGCGATGTCGAGCGTTCCGAAGACCCGCTCGGCGAGCGAGGAGCGATCGGGCTGGAAGATCTCCTCGACCGTGAGGACGGCGATCACCTCGCCCTCGCCGTCGCGCAGCGCGAGCGGGGAGCCGGGAGCCAGCGCCTGGGCGGTCGCCTCGGGGACGTCCAGGTTGATCGGCATCGGCCAGAGCGTCCCGTCGAGGAGACGCATCTCCCGCGCGACGCTCTCGGTCTCCTTCTCGGAGAGGAACCCGCGGAGCGGGGAAAACCCTCCGGAGAGGAGCAGCTCCAGGTCGCAGAGCTGTCGCGGGGTCAGGTCCCACGACGCCGCGGAGCGGCAAAGGGCCTGGAGCTCGCGGCGGCGCTCGTCGTTCGCCATCAGGTCGACGAGTGCGCCGCCGTGGGGCGGGGTGAGGGTCTCCGGCTGGGTCGGGGTCGTGCTGCTCATGCGGCGCGGATTGGAACACACACCCCACGAATGGGGGAGGCGGGAGCGCTCCGGGGGGCCTAGCTTGGCGGCGGGCCCGGAGGTGCACGACGTGAAGCAGGACGGAGGATCGGGAGCGGGGAAGTGGGCGTGGGTCATGGCGATCGCGGCCGTCGGGGCGCTCGTCGTGCTGGCGCGGCGGAGCCCGGCGGTCCCCGGGGGCCTTCCCTGGGCGGCGGCGACGCCGACGCCGACTCCCACCCCCCGGCTCTACGCGGTGTACGAGACCCGGCGCTTCGCGGAGTTCCACGTCGACCCGGAGGAGGCCTGGGTGACCGTGAATGGCAAGGTCATAGGCCGGGCCGACGACTGGGACGATGCCGGGGGAGGCCGCCGGTACCCCTTCCCGGGGGAGGGCTGGTACTACGTGAAGTTCTCACACCCGAGATACCGGACGCGCTGGGTCAAGGTCGTCGTCGACCACGGGGCCGGGAAGGAGATCGCGAAGGTGAAGTTCGACCTCGAGAAGAGGCGTTGAGCGCCCGGGGGACCAGAGCCCCCGTCCCGGCCTTGGTCGAGGCCGCCGTCCGCGCGAAGATACTGTGCATGAGGTTCGACGCGGTGAGGCGCCTCCTCCAGCAGCTGTCGGCCAAGGAGGAAGCGGTCCTCGACTCGGACGAGACCCTCACCGAAAGCGAGGTCGCCCTCGGGAGGCTCGTCCTGCCGCTCTTCCGGGACCGGGAGGCGCTCAGCCACAAGCTCGACGAGCTCGCCCAGCAGGCCGAGGCGCTCCAGGTCGCGGTGAACCACATCCCGCTGCCGGTCCTCGTGCTCGATCCCACGGGAGCGCTCCTCATCACGAACCGGGCCGCGCGGGACCTCTTCGGAGGGCCCGCGGTGCCGTTCCTCGTCCTCGAGGAGGCCAAGCGGTTCGTCCTCCGGCCCGTCCACCGGGAGCGGGCCGCCGACGTCCCGATGCCGGACGGCCGGAAGGTCCGGCTCCGGCTGATCCTGGGCCAGGTGCGCGACGCCCGCGAGCCGAAGGGGCCGCAGGTCGTCTTCGCGGTGCCGGCCGGTGCCCTCCTGCCGCTGACGCCGGCACGGCTCGTCGAACGCTTCGGCTTCACGCCGAAGGAGGCCGAGCTGACCGGGCTCGTCGCGCAGGGCCTCACCAACAAGGAGATCGCCGCGCAGCTCTCGGTCGGAGCGGAGACCGTCCGTTCGCACCTGGCGGAGGCGTTCGCCAAGTCGGGCGCCAAGAACCGGGCCGAGCTGGTGACGCTCGCGGTGGCCGCGATCTTCGGTGTCGGGCCCGAAGAATCTCCGTGAGCCGGCTCGTCTACGCCGACCACCACGCCACCGCTCCGCTCGTGCCCGAGGCGCTCGAGGCAATGCTCCCGTGGCTCGGGAGGCCCGCGAACCCCTCCTCGGTGCACGCCGAGGGGCGCGCCGCGCGCCTCGCCGTGGAGGAGGCCCGGGAGGCGGTGGCCGCCGCGATCGGGGCCCGGCCGGCCGAGATCGTCTTCACCTCCGGCGGGACGGAGTCGGACAACCTGGCGCTGAGGGGCGCGGCCCGCGAGGCCTCCGTAGT
>CAYLNK010000231.1:0-11006 GCA_964384675.1 uncultured Holophagales bacterium
CTCCTCGCCGTCGAGTGGCCGCTCCGCGTGGCGAGCCACGGGACCGCCCGCTTCGAGTACGGCGCCGCCACCCTCCACGAGCCGGCGCGCGCCGTCACCGGACTGTGGGACGCGGCGGTGCGGCTGTCGTCCACCGCCGCCGAGTCGCCCGAGACGCTCCCGCTCCTCGCCGCCGCGATCGCCCTCCTCGCCTGGCCGGACCGTGTCGGGCGCGCCTTCCGCGCCGCCGTGGCGCTCCCGTTCGCCACGTGGCTCGGAGCCGTGGTCTTCGTCTATGCCGTCACGCCGGAGGGGCGCGCCTGGCAGATCGCCATGAGCGCCATCCGGATCCTCACCGTCTGGAGCCCGCTCGCCCTGATCGCCCTCGCGCGCCTCGGGCGCCCGGAGCCCGCACCGTGACCGGGAAGGTGCGGGAGCGGCTCGCGATCGCGGCCCTCGGGCTCTTCGCGGCGCTCCTCGTGGCCCGCACCTGGATGACGTGGCTCAACCCCCTCCTCGACTCCAGCCGGGAGCTCGCCGTGCCGGCGCGGGTGGCGGCCGGCGAGCGGCTCTACCGGGACGTCGTGGCGTGGTACGGGCCGGTCCCGATCTGGCTGCACGCCGCCGCCGATCGCGCCCTGGGCGTGAGGCTGACGACGCCGCTGGTGCTCCTCCTCCCGATCGCCGCGCTCCTCTTCGCGTCCCTCTACCTCCTCGTGCGGCGCGCCGCGGGTCCCGGCGCGGCCGCCGTGGCGACCGCCTGGGGAATCGCCCTCTCTCTGGTGGCGCGCAACGGCGGGGCGCTCGTCTTCCCGTACAGCTTCGCGGCCGCCCACGCGCTCGCCTTCGCGACCGCCGGCCTGGCGGCCCTGCTCGTGCCGGACCGCCCCCGCTACGTCCTCGCGGCCGTCCTGTGGGGGACGGGTCTCGCGTGCAAGCCGGAATACCCGCTCGCCTCGATCGCGGCCGGCGTCCTGGCGCTCGTGCCCGGCGTCCCGCTCCGGCAGGCGGCCCGTCATCCCGTGCTGCGCGCGGCCGCGGCCGCCGGGCTCCTCGGGGTCCTGCCGTACGCCGTCGCGTTCCGCGGGCTCCCGCTGGCGTCGCTGACCGACGGCCCGCTCGCGATCTTCGATCCGCCGCCCGAGTGGCGGGGCGTCTACCGCCAC
Source organism: uncultured Holophagales bacterium (assembly GCA_964384675.1). Taxonomy (GTDB): domain Bacteria; phylum Acidobacteriota; class Thermoanaerobaculia; order UBA5066; family UBA5066; genus CAYLNK01. The sequence continues at coordinate 1,146 of CAYLNK010000231.1, forward strand.
GTGGCCGGCACCGACGACGTCGCACTCTCCCTCGCCCGCATCGCCAGCGCGGGCGCCTACGCAGCCCTGCTGGTCGGCGCGCTCTGGCTCCTGGCCCGGGTCCCCCTCCGCTTCAGGCGGGGGGCCGACACGGCGATGGCGATCCTGGTGGGCGCGGCGACGGCCGGCTTCGCCGCGACGGAGTTCGGCGAGCGCCTCGACCGGGCGCTCCCACCGCTCCTCACGATCGCGCCCCTTTCGCTCCTCGCGCTCGCCGCGGCCAGCCTCGCGGCCCGCTGGCGCGGCTCTCCGGCCTCGCCGGCGACGGCGGCCGAGACGGCCCTCGTCGTCTTCGCCGGACTCGGCGCCTTCCGCGTCCTCCTCTTCTTCACGTACGGCTGGGTCGTGACGCCGTACGCGTCGCTCGCGGCGCCCGCCGTGGCGGCCGCGACCGCGGCGGTCCTCCTGCGCCGGCTCCCCCGCTCGATCACGCTCCCGTGGCTCCTCCTCTGCCTGGCCGCGCTGGACGTCTCGCGCACGTTCCGGCTGACCGCGCCAGGGGCCTTCGAACGGCTCGAGACGCCGGCCGGGTCCCTGCGGCTGCCGCGGGCCCAGGCCTTCCAGATCGACGCGACCCTCCGCTTCGTGCGGGACCTCGGGACCCCCGGCGACGGCCTCGTCGTCTTTCCGGAGGGCGGTTTCTTCAACCTCGCGCTCGGCCTCCCGAACCCCTTGCGGCACGAGCAGCTCCTCCCGGGCCACCTCGACGCGGCGGGCGAGGCCGCGGCCGTGAGGCGGCTCGAGGAGAGGCCGCCGCGGTTCGTGCTCCGCGCCCGGATCGCGCTGCCGCTCTACGGCAGGAGCCTCTTCGGCGGCGACTACCACCGTGCGGTGTGGAGGTGGGTCGCGGAGCGCTACCGTCTGGTCTTCACCTCGCCCGCGACCCCGGACGGGACCACGATCGAGGCGTGGGAGCGGAACCGGGCGCGCTAGACTGGCCGGACGAACAAGGGGGAATTTCGTGAGACGGTCCGCGGCCCTCCCCGCGCTCCTCGTCGCGCTCGTCGGGCTCTCCTGCCGCGGGCGGGCTCCGAAGGACGAGATCGTGCTCGCGCAGGTCACGTCGGTCGTCTCCCTCGACCCTCACCTCCACGACGAGGAAGCGACCCATTCGACCCTCTCGCACTTCTACAGCTCGCTCGTCAACTTCGGGCCGGAGCTCGACATCGTCCCCGAGCTGGCGGTCAGCTGGGACAACCCGTCCGACACCCTGTGGCGCTTCCATCTCCGGAGCGGCGTCGTGTTCCACGACGGGCGGCCGCTGGAGGCCGCCGACGTGGTCGCGAGCCTCCGCCGGGCGCTCGACATGAAGGAGTCGCAGGTCCGCTACTACCTCGAGGCCGTGGAGGACGTGAGAGCCGCCGACGCCACCACCGTGGAGATTGCCACCCGGCACCCGTCTGCGGCCCTCCTGAACAAGCTCGTGTTCGTCGCCGTCGTCCCGCGGGACACACCGAGGACTCCCATCACCGCGCCCGTCGGAACCGGGCCGTACCGGTTCGTCTCGGGCCGGCCGGGCGAGAGCGTGAAGGGGGAGCGCTTCGATCGGTTCTGGGGCCCCCGCCCGGCGTTCCGTCAGGTCACGATGCTCCCCCTCCCGGACTCCCGGGCGCGCGCCGAGGCGGTGCCGAAGGGCCTCGCCGACGTGGTGTCGCGCTTCCCGGAGCCTTTCTGGGACCCGGCCAAGGCGGAACGCGGGATGCGCCTTCTCTCCCGTGAGGGGATCGGCGTCACCATGCTCGGCTTCTCCCATCGGCCCGGCTCGCCGTTCGCCGACCGGAGGGTCCGGCAGGCGTTCGCGGCCGCGATCGACCGGAAGGCGCTCATCGCCCGGGGCGGCCAGGGACTCGGGATTCCGGTGGAGGAGCTCGTCGCGCCCGGTGTCTTCGGCTACTCGGGACACACCTCGCCGGGCGGTCCGCGCGTCGACGAAGCCAAGCGCCTCCTCGCCGAGGCCGGCCATCCGGCCGGGCTGGACGTGCCGCTCCTCCTCCAGGACACGCTCGACACGGTCGGGGAGGAGCTGACGCGCCAGCTGGCGCCCGCCGGCATCCGGATCCGCGCCACCACGCTGCCCCGCAACGCCTTCTACGACCGCTGGCACCGGGGCGAGGAGGTCCTGGTGCTCCTCGCCTGGGCCGCCACCACCGGAGACGCCTCGGGCGCGCTCGACGCGCTGGTCCACACCCGCAAGGACGGCTACGGCAGCTTCAACCTGTTCGGCTACGAGAATCCCGACCTCGATCGGACGATCGAGAGGGCGAACGAGACGCTCAATCCGTACCAGCGCAAGGAGCTCCTCACGGCGGCCCTCGACGAGGTGCGCGAGGACGTCGTCTTCCTGCCGCTCATGGCACGGTTCAACCTGTACGCCGTCCGGGACGGGATCGACTGGTCGCCGCGCCGCGACCGCCGTGTCCGGGCGATGGACGCGAAGCTGGCCGGCGGGAGGTGAGGGGCCGATGAGACGCCTCCTCCTCGCCGCCGCGCTGCTCGCCGCTCTCGCCGGCGGATGCCGTGGCCGGAGGGCCGACGTCCTCCACGTCTTCTGGGCGAGCGACGTCGTCACGCTCGACCCGAACGCCCGCCTCGAGGTCACCACGGACACCTACGCCCTCAACGTCTTCGAGCCGCTCCTCCGGCACGAGCGGCTCACGGACTACGTCCCGATCCTCGCGACGCACTGGGACATGAGCGACGGCCGCTCCTGGCGGTTCCACCTCCGCAAGGGAGTGCGTTTCCACGACGGCAGCCCTCTCTCGGCCGAGGACGTGGTCTTCACGCTCGAGCGGGCCCGGACCAGCCACGACTCCGAGCTCTACCCGTTCCTCACCGGGATCACGACCGTGCGGGCGCTCGACGCCGACACCGTGGAGATCGTCTCCGACCGCCCCGCGGCCCTGCTCTCGGTCCTGTCGTTCGTCTACGTCCTGCCGAAGAAGACGCTGACCGCCAGGGGCGACCGCGTCTTCTTCGAGCGCCCGGTCGGCACCGGGCCGTACCGCTTCACGTCGTGGAAGACGAAGGTGGCCCTCGAGCTGGCGCGCCACGACGGATACTGGGGGGAGCGCCCGGCGTTCTCACGGGCGGTCTTCCACGTGGTCGGCGCGCAGGACCCGGTCCTCGCGCTGGCCGAGAAGAGCCCTCCCGCCATCGTGATCCAGCCGTCGCGCCTGGAGTTCGCCACCCGCGACGAGCACCCGCGGCTCCGCTTCCTCTCGCGCCCGGGCATGTCGGTCAACTACCTCGTCGCGAACACGCGTCCCGACGGGCCCAGTCCGATGCGCGACGTGCGCGTTCGGCGCGCCGTCCGGGCGGCCATCGATTACGCGCGCCTCCTGGAGAAGGCGACCGGGAACCAGGCGTTCGCCGCCACGCAGTTCGTCACACCGGACGTCATCGGCTACAACCCGACGCTCACCGTTCCACCCCACCGGCCCGGAGAGGCGCGCCGGCTGCTGGCCGAGGCCGGCTACCCGGACGGCGTCGACCTGGTCATGAACGTCGACCGGGAAAGCACGACCACGCTGAACGACGAGCTCGTCGCCCAGCTCGCCGGGGAGGGGATCCGGCTGAAGGTGGTGCCCCTCCCGCCCGAGGAGCTCGCCCGGCGCGACCACCTCTGCGACGGCGACCTCCACCGCTCGGGCTGGACCTCGTCGACCGGCGACGCGAGCGAGCTCCTCGAGGCGAACTTCTTCGGGCGGGGCGCGGTGCGCGAGCGCACGGAAGGCTGCACCTACTACACGCCGGAGCTGGACGACCTGATCGACGCGGCCGCGCGCTCCCTGGAGCCCGAGGTCCGCCGGGACCTCCTCCAGCAGGCGATGAAGCGCCTGGTGGACGACCTCCCGTGGATCCCTCTCCTGATCGCCTACGACCGTTACGCGATCAGCCCGGACCTCGTCTTCGAGCCCCGCGCGGACGGAGAAGTGCGACTCTCGGACGTGAAGCTGAAATAATCCGCCGAAAAGCCGCATGAGACGCTCGCTCCGTGCCCGGTTCGCCTTGATCCTGTCGACGCTGATGGGCGCCCTGCTCCTGCTCGTGGCCGGGGCGCTCGTCGGCTTCCGGGTCGCGGACCAGCGGGACATGCTCGAGGGGCACGCCGACGCGTTCGCCCTGACGACCAACGCGCGCCTCTGCGACGCCTGGAGGCTCTACTACAAGTCCGGCTCCTACAAGTTCCGGGAGATCGTCCGCACCGTCACCAAGATGAACGAGGACCTCCATCGGGTCTTCATCCTCTCGGTCTCGGGCGAGGTCCTGTACGACTCGTTCGAGAGCGCCGACCTCACCCTGGTGCAGGACCGGCCGCGGCGGCGGCTCGCCGACGCCGACCTCGCCGCCAAGGCCGCCAAGCCGGAGAAGTGGGTCGAGGAGCGGAACCTCGAGGGCGTCGGCAAGGCGCTCCTGATCGGCGCGCCGTACTTCGAGGAGTGGGGCCGCCACCCGTACTCGGTCCTCTACGTCTTCACGTACGACAAGCTCCAGGAGCGGGCCCGGGCCTCGCTCGGGAAGATCCTCCCGGTCATGCTGATCGCGCTCGGCGCCGTGCTCGCGGTCTCGCTCTGGCTGGCCGGCCGGGTCGCCCAGCCGATCATGAAGCTCACCGAGGGGGTACGCCTCTTCTCGGAAGGCAAGGACCAGGGAAGCCTCGAGATCCGGACCGGAGACGAGATCCAGGAGCTGTCCGAGACGTTCAGCCGGATGTCGGAACGGATCCGGCAGCAGGTCGAGAAGCTGGAGAAGGCGAATCGCGAGCTCTCCACGCTCGACCGGATGAAGACCGACCTCTTGGCCAACGTCTCCCACGAGCTGCGCACGCCGCTCGCCGCCATCCGCGGCTACGTCGAGTTCATCCAGGAGGGTCAGCTCGGCCCGATCACCGAGCCTCAGCGGAAGGGCCTCGACGTCTGCCTGAGGAACGCCGAGCGCCTCACCAAGACGATCAACATGCTCCTCGACTTCTCGCGCATGGAGCTCGGCCGCGTCGCCATCCGGCCCGCCCCGTTCCAGATCGGGCGGCTCATCGCCCAGGTCGTCTCCGGGATCGAGTCGGACGCGCGAAAGAGGAAGGTCACGCTGGCGATGCGCCTCGAGCCGGAGCTCAAGGCGGTGGACGGGGACCGAGACCGGATCACCCAGGTCCTCGAGAACCTCGTCACCAACGCCCTGAAGTTCACGCCAGAGGGAGGCACGATCGAGGTGGGAGCGCACGGCGTCGAGGGGCGGAGCCGGGTGGAGGTGACCGTCTCCGACACCGGGATCGGCATCCCCGAGGAAGAGCGCGCCAAGATCTTCGACAAGTTCTACCAGACCGACGCCACCGCCACCCGCAAGTTCGGGGGCATCGGCCTCGGGCTCGCGATCGTCAAGTCGATCCTGGACGCCCACCAGGCCAACATCTCGGTCGACGGAAGGGAGGGCGGCGGGACCGTCTTCCGCTTCTCGCTGCCGGCCGTCGAGGCGTCCACGGAGTCGGGCGTCTTCCACGGCCTCGTCCCGCACGCCGACGGGACCCAGGAGGTCCTGGCGATCGACGACGACGCCGACTTCCTGTCGATCATCCGCGAGACGCTCTCCAACCAGGGCTTCACGGTGCGCACGGCGACGACCGCGCAGGAGGGCCTCACCTCGGCCCGTGAACGTCCCCCGCGCCTGATCCTCCTCGACATCCGCCTGCCGGACCGCGACGGCCTCGACCTCCTCCACGCGCTGAAGGAGACGCCGGAGACCCGCAACGTGCCGATCCTCGTCATCTCGGTCGTCGACGAGAAGCTCGAGGGGCTGCGCCTCGGCGCCGTCGAGTACCTCGTCAAGCCGATCGACCGCGCCCGGCTGGTGCAGGCGGCCTCCCGCGCCCTGGGCCGCAGCCCCACGCCGGCGGGCCGATTCGAGCCGGCGCCGAACGTCCTCATCGTGGAGGACGACGAGGAGGTCCGCTCCCTGCTGGCGCGCGCCCTCCGCGTGAACGGATTCAAGGTCGAGACGGCGGCCACCGGCCAGGAAGCGCTCGACAAGGCCGCCGAGTCGCGCCCCGAGCTGCTCCTCCTCGACCTCGGCCTCCCCGACATCCCGGGCTTCGAGGTGCTGCGGCGCCTGAAGACCCACGAGAAGACCTCACACGTCCCCGTCGTGATCCTCTCCGCCCACACCGGGCCGGAGGAGCACAAGCAGGCCGAGACCCTGGGGGTCGAGGCGTTCCTGGCCAAGCCGGTCGATATGGGCCGGATTCTTGAGAGAATCCGGGGCCTGATCGGTGACGGCATGCCGGGCTAGCCAGCGGCCCGCGTCCTTCGCGGCGCGGGCTCCGAAAGGACACAGATGGCCGACTCCAAGCGAAGCATCCTGATCGTCGACGACGAGGAGGACGTCATCGTCCTCCTGCAGCTCGTGTTCGAGACGAACGGGTTCGTCGTGCGGACCGCGCCGAACGGGAAGGCCGCCGTCTCGAGCGCCTACGAGAACCCGCCCGACGTGATCCTGCTCGACGTGATGATGCCGGAGATGGACGGCTGGCAGGTCCTGCGCGCCCTGAAGGGGGACGAGCGCACGCGGAACATCCCGGTGGCGATGCTGTCGGCGCGCGCCGAGCGGCGCGACAAGATGATCGGGCTCCAGGAGGGGGCCGAGGGGTACATCGCCAAGCCGTTCTCGCCGTCCGAGGTGGTCCGCGAGGTCCAGAGCCTGCTCGCGGCCGCCCGGCCGTCCGAGGGCTGAGCCGGCGCCGCATGGTAGATCCCGACGACAGCGCCAACCTGCGAGCCGAGTGGCTCCAGTTCCGCGCTCAGCTCTTCGACCGCGACCTCAACCTGCCGACCCTGCCGACCATCGTCGACGACCTGCGGCGCCAGCTCGAGGACAACGGCTCGATCGGCCTCCTGACGTTCACGCTGAACGCCGAGCGGCAGGTCGAGGAGCTGTGGGGCTGGCAGTCGTACGACAAGCTGATCGCCGAGTTCGTCAAGGAGCTGCGGGGCCTGGCCGACGGCGTCACGATTCCCCACAGCCAGCTCTGCGTCCCGGCGGTGAGGAGCGACGAGATCCTCTGCTTCATCCCGCTCGCCGGAAGCAGCTCGGTCACCCCCGCGGACTGGCTCCAGCACCTGGCCGCGGACCTCGACGTGTTCGTCAGCGATTTCCTCGTGAAGCGGCTCTCCTCGATCGACCGCTACTGCTCGCGCGTGGGGCAGGCGGTCATCCTCTTCGACCCGAAGGTGCGCGTGGAGCGGGTCGTCTACCGGGGGATCCGCGAGGCGCGAGGCGAGGTCTTCAAGCGCACCGCCACGGCCGAGGAGCATGGCGCCGAGGTGCTGAAGGGGATCCTCTCGCGGCGGGACATCGTCTCGGTCTTCCAGCCGATCTACGACATCGTCGACAACCGGGTGGCGGCCGTGGAGGCGCTCTCCCGCGGGCCCGCAGGCACCGGCTTCGAGGACGCCGAGGCGCTCTTCTCGCTGGCCGAGCGCGTCGACCTGGTCGTGCCGCTCGAGCGCCTCTGCCGGCAGCGCTCGCTGGAGGAGGCGGCCAAGGTCGAGTGGAAGGAGATGATCTTCATCAACATGTCGCCCAACGCCGCGGCCGACACCGATTTCCTGGAGGGGGCTCTCCTCCGCGACGTGGAGCGCCTCAAGATCGACCCGCGCCGCGTGGTGATCGAGGTGACCGAGCGCACCTACGCCCAGAACCAGGAGCTCTTCTCAAAGGTGATCGGAGAGCTGCGCGACGAGGGTTTCCGCGTCGCCGTCGACGACCTCGGCTCCGGCTACTCGAACCTCGCCTCGCTCGCCGAGATCCGGCCGGAGTTCCTGAAGTTCGACCACCACTTCACGAAGGACATCCACCGCCAGCGGATCAAGCAGGACCTGCTCGGCGCGATCCTCAGCTTCGCGGTGAAGATGGACACCCAGGTGATCGCCGAGGGGATCGAGAAGGTCGAGGAGCTGGACGCCCTGCGCCGGCTCGGGGTCCCGCTCGGCCAGGGGTACTACCTGGCCAAGCCGTCCGCGATCGAGAAGATCGAGCAAGCGGCGTAGTGACCGGGAAACCCGTCACGCGGGTTTCCCTGACGGCGCCCGCCCCGCGGGCGCCTCCCTTCCCCTCGGCCGCTACCGCGGCCATGAGGGTCAGGGCCAAAGGATAAAGGATAGAGGATAGAAGGCTGGGCACGTCGCAGACGACGTCGCGTCGCACCGGCCCCTCTTCATCGTGGACCGAAGGGGCTCTCCCGCGGCGGACGCAGGCTCTCCGGCAGGTGCAGGCGCCGGAGCAGGTCGATGAAGCGGGGGTCGCTCCGCGCCGGGTCGTACCCCGGGTCCACGGCGAGGTAGATCAGGTCACGGTTGTTGTTCCGGAACGACGTCTCGAGCGCCGCCATCGCCTCGTCGAGACGCCCCAGCAGGACCAGGAGGCGCGCCTGGCTCGAGCAGGCCGGCACGGCCTTCTGCTGCTCGAGCTCGAACAGACGCTCCAGGACGCCGGGATAGCCTCGCTTCCGGAAGGTCTCCCGGAACGAGACGATGTCGGCGGGATCGGCCCCGCCCATCGCGGCCCACCGCTCCCGGTCCGCGAACGCCTCCTCGAGACGACCCTCCTCCTCGTGGACCAGAGACAGGAAGACGACGGCCCAGCGGTAGTTCGGGTCGAGGTCCAGGGTATGCCGCAGCTCCCGGAGCGCCTCCTCGTTCCGTCCGGCGAAGTAGTAGAGCCGTCCCAGGTCGGCGGAAGCGTTCGGGGAGAGGGGCTCGAGCTCGACGGCGCGCCGACCCTCCTCGATCGCCTCGTCGAGCCGGCCCAGCACACCGAGGAGGAGCGAGTAGCGGTAGTGCGCCTCGAAGGAGCGGGGATCCAGCTCGAGGGCCCTCCGGAACGACGCCTCGGCCGCGCGCCAGTCGTGGTCGCCGTAGGTCTCCACCAGGCCGAGCACCGCGTGCGCCTCGGCGAGGTTCGGGGCGAGCTCGAGCGCCTTCGTCGCGGCCGCCTTCGCCCGCGGCAGGCTCGCGCGAGGATCGGGCTGGAACACCTCGCCCTCGGCGAGCCCGACGTACGCCGCCGCGTAAGCGGGGTCGCGGGCGAGGCTGGCCTCGAACGCCGCGATGGCCTTCGGAATGGCTGTCGGAGACGCCTTCTGCAGGTGGAATCGCCCGATCAGGAACTGCTGGTACGCCTCCGGGTCGACCTTTCGCGACCAGGAGACTCGCCTTTCTTCCACGGGGGTCAGCCGGGCGTGGATGCCGTCCGCGACGGAGCGGGCCACCTCGGCCTGGATGGAGAGCACGTCCGCCAGCTCCCGCTCGTACGTCTCCGCCCAGAGCGTCCGGTCGTCGGCGGTCCTCACCAGCTTCGCCGAGATCCTCACGCGGCTGGCGGTGCGCTGCACCGTCCCCTCGACGACGGCGTCGACCTGGAGCGCCGCCGCGATCTCCGCGAGCGGCACGCGCCGCTCCCGGTACGGCTGGACGGAGGTGCGCGACGCCACCCGGAGCGACGCGATGGAGGCGAGCCGCTGCAGGAGCGCCTCGGCGATGCCGTCGGCGAAGTACGGCTCCTCGGGAGCCGTCCCCTTCCCGGAGAGGTCCTCGAACGGGAGCACGGCCAGGGAGCGGATCGTCTGCGGGTCGGCGCCGCGGAGGCGGGGCACCACGAGGAGGGCCGACGCGATCGCGCCGAGCAGGAGCAGCCCGAGGACGAGGCGGAGCCTGCCGCCGGTGGGTGAGCGCGGTTCGGCGGCGGGCACCGGCGGCTCCGCGAGCTCCGCGGGCCCGGACGGGACCGTCGTCGGGAAGGCCAGCACCGCTTCGGGGACCGCCGGCGCGACCG
>CAYLNK010000232.1:0-10967 GCA_964384675.1 uncultured Holophagales bacterium
CCCGGCCCGTCCGGTCGAGGCGCCCGCCGAGCGGACCGCCGAGGCGATGCCCCAGACGATAGCGGCGCCGAGCTCCGAGGTCCGGGTTCCGGCGTCCCGCGCGGCGGCCCCGGCCCGCCGGCGCAAGACCGTCAGCGCCGAGGACAAGGCGCTCCTCGAGGCCGCCGAGGCGCTGCTCCAGCAGCAGGACCCGACCACCAAGTCGAAGGACCTCACCAACCCGTACGAGTCGAAGGCCATCGGGGGCGGCGACAAGGCGTTCACGGGTGAGCCGATCACGCTGAACCTGAAGGACGCCGACATCAAGGACACCCTCCAGCGATTCAGCGAGCTGACCGGACTCAACATCGTGCTCGACCCGGACGTCCGGGGCACGGTCACGGTCAGCCTCACGGACATTCCCTGGGACCAGGCTCTCGAGCTGATCCTCAAGATCAATGCCCTCGGCTACGTGCTCGAGGGGAACGTCATGCGCATCGCCCCGACCGGAAAGCTGGCGGTCGAGGAAGCCAACAAGCTGAAGCTGATCGAGGCGCAGGACCGGAACCGCCCCGTCAAGACGGTCATCCAGAAGCTCTCGTACGTGACCGCGGGCGAGGCGGCCAAGACCGCGAAGAGCGTGATGTCGGCGCGGGGTGACATCTTCGTCGACACGCGGTCCAACAGCCTGATCATCAAGGAGCTGCCCGACTACCTGCCCACGGTCCTCGATCTCCTCAAGAACCTCGACGTCCCGACACCCCAGGTCCTGATCGAGGCCCGCATCGTCGAGGCCACGCGGCAGTTCCAGAAGCAGCTGGGCGTGGACTGGCGGATCAACGGCGTCGCGGACACCGCTCACGGCAACACGACCGGGCTCGTCTTCCCGAACCAGGGAACGGTCGCGGGTCAGGTCTCGCTCCCCGCCGGCAACCAGCTCCTCCGCCTGACCGCCGGGAACGTCCTCGACACCTTCCGCCTGGACATCGCCCTGTCGGCCGCCGAGAGCCGCGGTCTGATCAAGATCATCTCCACGCCGAAGGTCCAGACCCAGACCAACCTCTCGGCGGCAATCCAGTCCGGTTTCCAGATCCCGGTTCAGACCACCGTCAACAACACGACGTCCGTCCTCTATATCGATGCGACTCTGAAGCTCGAGGTCACGCCGCAGATCACGTCCGAAGGATCGGTGATCATGGAGCTGAAGGTCCAGAAGGTCGAGCCCGCGCTGGCCCTCAATATCGCCGGCGGGCAGAACGTCCCGCTCACCATCCGTCAGGCGAAGACGACCCTGATGGTCCGGGACGGCGCCACCGCGATCATCGGCGGGATCTTCAAGCTGACCACCAACGAAGCCCGCAACATGGTCCCCGGACTGTGGAAGATCCCGCTTCTCGGCAACCTCTTCCGGAACAAGGCGGAGTCCGAGGCCAGCGACGAGCTGATGATCTTCATCACGCCGCGGATCATCAAGAATTAGGAGGGACGGTGCACATGGCTAGAAAAAGAGTCCCCGCGCTCGCGTGGATTGCGGCGCTTGCCCTGGTAGGCGTGCCGTCCTGCTCGACGAACACCAAGGGCGACGATCCGTCGCCGGTCTTCTATTCGGCGTCGCACGAGCTGCTCCCGGCGGCGAAGGTCGTCAACTCCGGATCGCCCCTTCAGATCCAGCGGACCATACTCAACTCGGTCCTCAAGAGTCCCTCGGCGACGGCCTCGAGCTTCCTGGACAGCAATCTCGACTACTACACGATCGATTGGGTCCGGATCGACGGCGGCACGAAGGCCCCTCGGCGAGAGCAGTACGGCGGCAACGTCCTGGTCCCGGCGGGTGGCGTCTCGACTCTCCTGAACTACCTGTTCATGAGCGCGGATGCCCTCGAGCAGTCCCCCTTCGATCAGCTCTTCCCCTTCAATGGCGGATTCGACCGAGAGACGGGAAACAAGCAGATCCGTTGCCGGGCCACCGTGACGTACTACGGGCACACGCTGGCGGGCCAGGCCGTCACCGGGACCTCGAACTTCGACATGACTTTCCTGTACGTAGCGCCATGACGAGCCGTTCGACGACCGTCCCCGTCACGAGCCCTCCGGTTCTGCGCCGGTTTGAAGGCCCGTCCCGTCCGATCGCTGGATGATCACGAGGTGAAAGAAATGCGTCGAGCCCTGTCGTCGCCTCTCGCACTGCTCGCGGGCCTGGCCTTCTTCCTTCACGGATGCGCCGGAGAGTCCCCCACGGGGGCCGGGAATCCTCCCTCCGGGCCTCCGGGGAGCTGCGGTGTCGCGATCACGCTCAAGTCGTCGTTCGCGACGCCGTTCGCCGGAACGGGCGTCTTCGTCGCGGCGACGGTGACGAGGAACAACGCGCCGGTCGCCGACGGCACGTCGGTCCTGTTCTCGACGGACCTGGGGTTCTTCCTCGAGAACAGCAGCAACACGATCTCCAAGCTCACCGTCGGCGGCGTCGCCGAGGTGACCCTGGCGTCCGTGTCGTCCGGTGACGCTCACGTGAAGGCCACCGTGGACTGTGCGACGACGCCGGTCACGGTCGCGTTTCAAGACCTTCCGGTCGACGGACCGTTCATCTCCTCGATCACGCCCGACCGGGGCACCTGCGTCGGGGGCACGGCCGTGACGATCAACGGAGGCAAGTTCGGGACGGACGCGGGCCGGATCCGGGTCACGTTCGGCGGAGCGCGCGCGCAGCTCACCTTGCTGACGAACAACCAGATCGTGGTGACCACGCCCGAACGGAAGCTCGCGAACGCCCAGGTGCCGGAGGTCGTCGACCTCGACGTCGTGGTCGGAGCGGACACGCCGTTCCCGACGACCGTCAGGAAGGCCAAGGCTTATACCTACTACTGCGTCGACAAGCCGATCTTCATCTCGTCCGTCGTCCCGAACTCGGGAGATCCCCTGGGCGGAGACGCGGTGATCATCAACGGCGGGAACTTCACGGGCACGTCGGCGACCACGCGCGTCACCTTCGGCGGCGTTCCGGCCACGATCAACTCCCTCAGCGAGGTCGCCATCTCGGCCCTGACCCCGGCTCACGCGCTCGCCAACAAGTCGATCCCGGAGACGGTGGACGTGGCCGTGAGCACCAACATCGACCAGGTGTCGGCGCAGACCGCCGTGGCTCCGAGGAGCTACACGTACCGCGCCAGCGGTCCGGACCCCAACTGCAATACCAATCCCGGGCTCTACCTCTCGGCGATCTCGCCGAACACCGGGCCGCCGACGGGCGGGACGGTCGTGAGCATCACGGGCGGCGGTTTCGGAAGCCTCATCTCGCGGGTGCGGGTCGACCTGGGGACCCGGCCGGCGCAGGTGACCTCGGTCTCGCCCAACCAGATCACCATCTCGACGCCGCAGATCACCCTTTCGAACCCCGAGGTGGCCGAGACGTACGACCTCGTGGTGACGGTCGATGCGGGAGGGCCGCAGCAAGCCTGCGCCCGGATCGCGAACGCCTTCACGTACACGCGGCTCGCCCTCGACCCGGTCATCTACTCCACGTCGCCGCGGTCGGGCCCGAACGACTCCGCCACCCGGGTCACCATCTTCGGCACCGGGTTCCAGTTCCCGATGCAGGTGTTCCTGACCGGCGGCGCGTGCGGGGCGACTCGCGTCGAAGCGAAGGTCGACACGATCCTCCCGAACACGATCGTGTTCCAGACCCCGACGGCGACCAACAACAACTCGTGTCTCGCCGGCCAGCTCGCGACGATCGAGATCGTGAACCCGGTCACCGGCAAGAAGACGAGCTGCCCCGACTGCTTCCGGTACTACGCGTGTCCCCGCGTGAGCTCGGTGTCGCCGACCCAGGCGCCGTACTACCAGGAGTCGCTCGTCACCGTCATCGGCTCCAACTTCGAGGAGCCGGTCGAGGCGACGTTCGTCAACGCCGCGGCGCCGACTCAGACGATCCGTCTCACGGTGACCTCGGTCTCCTCCGGCCTGATCACGGTCCGGATGCCGGCGATCGATCCTCTGACCGCCGGTGGGAGCCAGTGCGCGAACGTGGTGGGACAGATCCAGCTGAGCTTCATCGGAGTCGACTGTCCGGCCGAGGCCAACGTGGTCGACTTCACCTACAAGGTGGATCCGCCGCAGGTCCAGTCCGCCACCCCGACCACCTACAACCAGGACGGCTCGCCGGCCGGGAACCCGTTGGGTAGCGCCCCGGCCACGGTCACGGTCAATGGCGCCTTCTTCCAGGACCCGATGACGGTGGTGCTCACGAAGGCCGACGGCACCTCGATCGACTACACCAGGGTCAACAACCCCATCGTGTCGAACGTCGCGACCCTCACGTTCCCGGCGCCGGCCATCCGGAACGGGGACCTGAACGAGCAGGCCTGCCTCATCGACGGGACGCCCAGCGGCAACAAGTACGTTCCGACCTCGTTCGGAATCAGGGTCCGGAACGTCCGGACCGGGTGCGAGACGTACGTCCCCAACCTCCTCGTGTACAACCCGGCGGATGCGACCTGCCGTTCCAAGCCCTTCATTGACAGCGGGATCCCGCCGTCGGCCACGATCTGCGCTCCCTATGGACCGTACCAGCTCACCGCCAAGGGAGGCGTGCAGCCCTACTTCTGGTCGACGACGAATCTGCCCGCCGGTCTCATCCTCGACCCGTCGACGGGCGCCATCTCCGGAACACCCAAGCTCCAGGCTGCTGGCGCGGGTGGGACGACGACCCCGTCGTTCACGGTGACGGTGACCGATTCGACGACCCCGGTGCCCCAGACCGCGACCCGGACGTTCATCATCGCGGTGAACGACCCGAACGGTCCGTTCTCGGTGAGCGGCAACGAGATCCAGGCCGTGCCCGCCGCGGGGGGCTCCGGGACGCTCCTGACCGCGGTCCCCAACTCCACCTTCCAGCCGATCAAGTGGACGATCGACTCGGTCACGCCGGCTCCGCTCGTTCCGTTCGGGCAGGCGCCGTCGACCGGCCCGACGTACCAGATCTACGTCCCCGGAGCCAACGCGGCAGGCGTCTATACGGTCGTGGTCCGAGCCACGGACACGCCTCCATGCGGCGGGCCCGCGCACACGGCGGCCTTCACCGTCACGATGACCAAGAACCCCTGACCCTTCTCGGAATCTCCGGATCTTCCGACGGGCCGCCGAAAGGCGGCCCGTCGCCTGATCGGGAGTGCCGATCGCAGGCTGCGAAATTGCCTTACACTCTTCTGGGGGGGACGAGAAGCTGATGGCGCTCTTCGGCGGGAAGCCCCTGTCGCGCCTGGACGAGCTCAAGAAGATCGTCGCCAAGGACCCGAGCTCACGGCAGTTCCTCGCGCTGGCGGAGGAATACCGCAAGCTCGGCCGGCTCCGGGAGGCGATGGAGACGCTGGAGCACGGAATCCAGGCGATCCCGGGCTACGTCGCGGCCTATGTGGCGCTGGGCCGGACGTATCAGCAGATGGGCCTTCCGGACCAGGCGATCGTGGCGTACGGCTCCGCGCTCAAGTTCGACCGGGAGAACCTCGTGGCGATCCGGCAGATCGCCGACGCCTACTTGAAGAAGGGCGAGAAGGTCGAGGCGATCAAGAAGCTGAAGCTCTTCCGGGCGCTCAAGTCGGGGGATCCAGAGGTCGAGCAGCTGATCCAGCAGCTCGACGCCGAGCTGAACCCCCCCCGGCCTAAGAGCACCGACGCCTGGCCGACGGCCGGAGGGCTGCGGGCCCCGGCCTCCCCGTTCGCATCGAGACCAGCGCCGCAGCCCATCCCCAGCGCTCTGCCCGAGCCCAGCCCCGCGCGCTTCGAGCCCATCCGTCCGCCCCTGGAGACGTCCGGCGCGTTCGCGCGCCGGGACTACCCGAAGCCGCCGGATTTCTCCGCCGCTCCGTACCCGAAGGACCGACAGTCGGCTTTCTCGTCGGGTGGCTCGGCCTTTGCGCCGCCGCCCCCCGGGGTCGAGGAGCCATCGCCGATGCCCACGGGCCGGCCCGAAGCTCCGGGGGCCATGGCGCGCGTCGAGCCGCTCCCGCGGCCAGGACCGCCTCCCACGCCCCCTCCGCGCCCGCTGCTGGCGAATCCTCCCGCGGCCAGCCCGTTCGTGGCGTTCGACGCGCTGGTGGAGCCCCGACCCCTGCCCCGGCGTGAAGCGCCTCCGTCGGGACTGCCGACGGGGATCGGCTCCACGACGGGAAGCGTGACCGTGCCGGAGAGGACCGGGCCGATCGGCCGCGCCCGCATACCCGATCCGGCGGAGCTCCTGGAGCTGACCTTCGATGGCGCCCTCCGTCGGACGAGGGTCGAGCCCGGCCCGCCGGTCACGTCACCGGTGGCGCCGGCGGCCGAGGTGCCGGGGCCGGCCCCTCGGCGGGAACAGACGACCGCACCCGTCCACGCTCCTCCGGTGGAGCCGATGGAGGTCCGTTCGCGGCCGATCACCCTTCCCATCCCCGAGGTCGAGCCGGTCGTCCCACCGTCCCAGGCGAGCTGGACGAGCGCACCCCCGCCAACCCACGTCGAGGAGGAACGGGCCGACCCGGTCTTCGATTTCGAGGAGGAGGTGGAGCCGCCTCTCCTGGCGCCGGAGCCCGAAGGGGCCGGATCTCTCGACACCCTCGACCTTCCGGTCGCTGAGGGGGCGGGAGAGCCCTTCCCGGCGGGAACGGATGCCGCCGTCCACGAGTTGGTGGCCGAACCGGAGCCTCCAGTTCCCGTGGCGGAGGCCGAGTCCGTCCTCGAGCCCCCATCCGAGCCGTCCCCGTTCGAATCCGAGCCGGCTCCCGTCGTCACCGAGACTCTCGCGGAGCTCTACCGGGCGCAGGGCCACGCGGTCGAGGCTCGGGATACGTATGGCGTCCTGGCCGCGGCCGAGCCCGACGAGGTCCGCGCCCGCGAGCTCGAGGCGAGGGCCGCCGCGCTGTCGGAGCGGCTCGAGCGTTCCCGAGGCCTGCGGCAGTGGGCGAGCCGGCTCACGAGTCCGCCGCCGGCCGAGATCGAAAGCCTGGGAGAGGTCCTCGACGCGCTGATCTCGGGGACGGAGGGAGTGCGTGCGGCCTCGCTCACCGACCTGGAAGGGCTCCCGGTCGTGTCGGCGGGCGAGCCCGTGATGGAGACCCTGATCGCGGAGGTGACGGCCTTCTGGAAGGGCGTGCAGCGAGTGCGCGACGACCTGGGGGCCGGTCCGCTCAAGTACCTGACCTTCACGGCGGGCGATGGTGCCGCGATCGTTGCCGCCGCCTCGCCCGAGTACTCGCTCATCCTGAGGACCGATCGGGACGTGCCGCTCGGGAGGATCCGCTACGAGGTCGGGCGGGTCTCCGCGCTGCTTCGCCCCGTGCTCGGCTAGCCAGCACTACAGATTTCAGGAGCCTGGACCGTCATGAACGTCAAGGAGATCAAGGAGCTCGTCGACCTCGTCGCGAAGAAGGGCCTGGCCGGCCTCGAGGTGGAGCGTGCGGGGTTCCGCTTGAAGATCGAGGGGGCTCGCGCTCCCGAAGCCCGAACACAGCTCCCGATGACCTATGTCGTCGAGCCTCGGGCGGACACTCCGGCCACGCCGCTTCCGGTGGTCTCGCGCGAGCCGGCACCGCTTCCGGCGCCGCCCGCCGTCGCGGCCGCGGCCTCGTCGCCCGAGCCCGGCGGATACGTCATCACGTCGCCCATCGTCGGCACGTTCTACCGCTCGCCGAGCCCCGACTCCGACCCCTTCGTCAAGGTGGGGGACGCCGTCGAGAAGGGCAAGACGATCTGCATCGTCGAGGCGATGAAGCTGATGAACGAGATCGAGTGCGACGTCGACGGCGTGGTCCTGGCGATCCACCCGCAGAACGGCCAGCCGGTCGAGTACGGCGAGAAGCTGTTCACGATCCAGCTCCGCTGAGCCCCGGCCGATGTTCAAGAAGGTCCTCGTCTCGAACCGCGGCGAGATCGCGCTGCGGATCATCGCGGCCTGCAAGGAGCTGGGTATCGCCACGGTCGCCGTGCACTCCGAGGCCGACCGCGACTCGCTCCACGTGAGGGCGGCCGACGAGTCGGTCTGCATCGGGCCGAACGCGCCCTCCGGCTCCTATCTCAACATCACCTCCATCGTGGCCGCAGCCGAGATCACGGGCGCCGACGCGGTCCATCCGGGGTACGGCTTCCTGGCCGAGAACGCCCATTTCGCCGAGATCCTGGAGGAGGTGGGGCTCACCTGGATCGGACCGTCTCCCGACGCCATCCGGCGGATGGGCGACAAGTCCGTCGCCAAGTCCACCGTCAGGAAGGTCGGCGTGCCCACGGTGCCCGGCAGCTCCGGTCCCCTCGATTCGATCGAGGACGCGCTCAACCTCGCCGAGCGGATCGGGTACCCCGTCCTCCTCAAGGCCGTGGCCGGGGGCGGCGGGCGCGGGATGCGTGTGGCCCGCAACGACAAGGAGCTCGCCGCGTCGTTCGAGCTCGCCACGTCCGAGGCCGAGCGGGCATTCGGGAACGGCTCGGTCTACCTGGAGAAGTACCTCGCCGAGCCCCGGCACATCGAGATCCAGATCTTCGGTGACCGGCACGGACGGATCGTGCACCTGGGGGAGCGCGAGTGCTCGCTCCAGCGGCGCCACCAGAAGGTCCTCGAGGAGTCGCCCTCCCCGGCGATGACCGCGGACCTGCGCGAGCGGATGGGCGCCGCCGCCATCGCGGCGGCCGAGGCGGTGAGCTACGTCGGGGCCGGGACGGTGGAGTTCCTTCTCGATCAGGACGGCTCTTTCTACTTCATGGAGATGAACACCCGGATCCAGGTCGAGCACCCGGTGACCGAGATGGTGACCGGCTTCGACCTCGTCAAGGAGCAGATACGCGTCGCCGCGGGTGAGCCGCTCTCGTTCCCGCGGGATCGGGGCGCCGGCTGGACGCCCCGCGGGCATGCGATCGAGTTCCGTGTTAACGCGGAGGATCCGGAGACGTTCGCCCCGTCCCCCGGGCTGATCACGGCCTTCCACGTCCCGGGCGGACCCGGGGTGAGGGTCGACACGGCGGCGTACTCGGGCTGGAAGATCCCGCCCTACTACGACTCCCTGATCGCCAAGCTCATCGTGCACGGACGGGACCGCGAGGAGGCGATGGCGCGGGGCAAGCGCGCGCTCGAGCTCTTCATCGTGGAAGGGGTGAGGACCACCATCCCCCTGCACCTCAGGCTCCTCGAGAACACCGACGTACGCCGCGGGCGGATCTCGACGAAGTGGCTCGAGCGGTGGCTCGCGCGGCCCCGCGAGGCCCGGGGCGACGCGGCCTGACCGCCGGGCGGATCTACCTCGTCGGCTTCATGGGAAGCGGAAAGACCTCGGTGGGGCTCGCGCTCGCGTCCCGCCTCGGAGTCCCGTTCGTGGACCTCGACCAGGCGCTGGAGGCGATGGCGGGCCGCACGGTCCGGGAGCTCTTCGAGAAGCACGGAGAGCCGTGGTTCCGTGAACGCGAGGCCGAGCTCCTGCGCGGGACGGCGGATCTCCCCGACGCGGTGATCGCGCTCGGGGGCGGGACCTTCGTCGACCCCCGCAACGCCGAGTTCATCAGGGCCCACGGACGCTCCGTCTTCCTCGACGTCCCGTTCGACCTGATCGCCTCGCGGCTGCAGGGAAAGAGCGCAGATCGCCCGCTCTTCCGCTCCGTCGTGGAGGCCCGAAACCTCTATGAGGCCCGAATCCCCTGCTATAACATTGCCGACAGGGCCGTTTCCGTGAGCGAAAACGATAGCGTCAACGCGGTCGCGGAGCGGCTCGAGCGGCTCCTGGGCGATGTCGCGGGCGCCGGAGGAAGCTGAGAGCCGTGCGCTATCTCCTGATCTCCGACCTCCACTCGAACGACGAGGCCCTCTCGGCCGTCCTGAACCGCGTGAAGCGAAAGAAGTTCGACCGGATCGTCTGCCTGGGCGATTTCGTCGGATACGCGGCGGACCCGAACAAGGTCCTGGACCGTGTCCGCACGATGCCCCGCAGCACGGTCGCCATCCGGGGGAACCACGACAAGGTGGTGTCCGGGATCGACTCCGGCGAGATGTTCAATCCCCCGGCCCTTTACGCGGCCCGCTGGACCTCCGAGAAGCTGTCGAAGGAGAACTACGAGTTCCTCAAGCGGCTGCCGGTCGGCCCGATCGTCGTGGACGACCTCTTCGTCGTCTGCCACGGCTCGCCCCTCGACGAGGACGCCTACATCTTCTCGGACTTCGACGCCTCGATGAACTTCGTCCACATGAACCGGCTCTCACCGAGCCTCTCGATCTGCTTCTTCGGGCACAGCCACATCCCGTCGATCTTCACGCTGGAGCCGGACGGCATCCGCGTGGAAGCCGTGCGGAGCGCGCGCGCACGGCTCAAGCTGGAGCCGGGGCGGAAGTACCTGATCAACCCGGGCTCGGTGGGCCAGCCCCGGGACCGGAACCCGAAGGCGAGCTACGCGATCTTCGACGCCGACGAGGGGGTCGTCTTCTTCGATCGCGTCGCCTACGACGTCGAGTCGGCGCGGCGGAAGATCCACCGGGCCGGGCTCCCCGCGATGCTCGGCGATCGGCTCGTCATCGGGCTGTAGCCGTCCGCTCGGCGCGCCACGCGCTTGATCGGGGCCGGGCCCGCCTCTAACCTGCCGGCGTGACCTCAAGGCGAATCGTCCTCGTGGCTGCCATCCTGGCGGCGGCCGGGTGCTACTCGTTCGGAAACCCGTCCGGTCCTCCCCGCGGAACCTACCCGGAGCGGCTCGAGACGTTCGCCCGGCTCCTCCGGATGGAGGATCGTCGGTCCTACGAAGGCCTCCTGACGGGGCGCGCGGCCGTCTCACCCGACCCCTGGCTCCGCTCCCGCGCGGCCCTCGCGGCCGGACGGCTCCGGGACCCGGAGGCGACGCCCTACCTCCCCGTGCTGCTCCAGGACCCGGAGCCGACGGTGCGCCGCGCCGCGGCATTCGCGGCGGGGATCTCCGGCGCCTCCCGGCTCATCCGATTCCTGTGCGCGGCCCTCCACGCCGCCGACCGCGCGACGGCGGCCGCCGCGGCG
>CAYLNK010000233.1:0-10865 GCA_964384675.1 uncultured Holophagales bacterium
ACCCCGAGGCCGAGGCCGCACTCCTGGCGCGGCTCGCCGCGTCGCCGCGCCGGCGCACGACCGTGCTCGTCACCCAGCGCCCGGGACCGCTCCAGCACGCCGACCTGATCGTCGTGCTCGACGGGGGCCGCGTCGCCGAGTCGGGCGACCACGAGAGCCTCGTGAGGCGGGGCGGGCTGTACAGGCACCTCTTCGCGGAGCCGGCGGCGTGAGCGGGCGGCCCGCCGTCAGCGCGACGACAGCACGAAGGTGTTCCCCTCCACGTCCTTGAACGTCGCGAACGTCCCCCAGGGCATCTCCTTCGGCTCGCCGGTGAACTCCACGCCGCGGGCCAGGAGCTCTTCGTAGGTCTTCCTCACGTCGGCGCAGCCGAACGCGCCGTTGAAGAACGTCCCGATCCGGTCCTCATGGCCGTCGGGCGTGAAGAGCACCACCCGGGTCTCGGCGCCGGGAATCCTCAGCTCGATCCAGCGCTGCGGGCCCATCGGGCTGTCGGTCGCGACCTTGAATCCGAGCTTCTCCGTGTAGAAGGCGAGCGCCGCGTCCTGGTCGCGGACGGGGATGCCCACGAACTTCACCTGGCTGATCATGCCGGTCCTCCTGTCGCCCCGGAATCTAGGGACGCCGCCCGCGCGCTGTAAAGAGGAATCGACAGTGCTCGCCTTCGCTATAGTTCTTGCTACTATAGTTCTCATGAAGCGAGTGACGCTCGACCGGTACGTGGTCGACACGCTGATGGCCGACCTCGTCGGCCACGACCGCTCCCCGTCGGCCTTCGTCGTCTACCTGTTCCTCTGGGGCCGCACCGGCGGCCACCCGCGGCGGGGCGCCTCGGCCAGCCACCGCGAGATCGCCGAGGAGACGGGGCTCTCGAAGAGCGCGGTACAGGCGGCGCTGCGGCACCTGGCCGGCCGGAAGCTGGTGTCGTCCACACGGACCTCCGCCACGGCGACGCCGGTCCACCGCGTCCACCGGCCGTGGCGGCGGACGGCCCCACGCGTGAGGACCGCCTCCGGCTGACCCCAGCGGCTATCCTCCGTCGCCGGAGGAGCCGCCATGCGCCGAACACCGCTCACCCCGCACGGTCCCGACGTCTCTGCCCTCGCCCTCGGGTGCATGGGGATGTCCGAGTTCTACGGCACCCGAGACGACGCCGAGTCGATCGCGACGGTCCAGGCCGCGCTCGACGCCGGGGTGAACTTCCTCGACACGGCCGACATGTACGGCCCGTACACGAACGAGGAGCTGGTCGGCAAGGCGATCCGGGGGCGCCGGCACGAGGTCTTCCTCGCCACGAAGTTCGGCGTCGTGCGGGGGCCGCGCCCGCAGGACCGGGGCGTGAGCGGGCGTCCCGAATACGTGAAGGCGTCGTGCGACGGGAGCCTCCTGCGGCTCGGCGTCGACACCATCGACCTCTACTATCAGCACCGCGTCGACCCGGCGACCCCCATCGAGGAGACCGTCGGCGCGATGGCCGAGCTGGTACGGGCCGGCAAGATCCGGCACGTCGGTCTCTCCGAGGCCTCGGCCGCCACCCTCCGCCGCGCGGCCGCCGTCCATCCGATCACGGCGCTCCAGAGCGAGTACTCGCTCTTCTCCCGCGAGCTCGAGGACGAGGTCCTCCCCGCCTGCCGCGAGCTCGGCGTCGGTCTCGTCGCCTACAGCCCGCTCGGGCGCGGCTTCCTCTCCGGCGCGATCCGGAGCGCCGACGACCTC
Source organism: uncultured Holophagales bacterium (assembly GCA_964384675.1). Lineage (GTDB taxonomy): Bacteria > Acidobacteriota > Thermoanaerobaculia > UBA5066 > UBA5066 > CAYLNK01. The sequence continues at coordinate 1,717 of CAYLNK010000233.1, forward strand.
GCGCCCGACGACTACCGGAGGAGCGCGCCCCGCTTCCAGGGCGAGAACTTCCGGAAGAACCTCGACGTCGTCGACCGCGTGAGCCAGCTCGCGAAGGAGAAGGGCGCCACGCCGTCGCAGCTCGCGATCGCCTGGGTGATGGCGCAGGGGGCGGACGTCGTTCCGCTCTTCGGGACCAAGCGCCGCGCGTACCTGGCCGAGAACCTCGCGGCCGCGTCGCTCACGCTTTCGCCGTCGGACCTCGCCCGGATCGAGGAGGTCGCCCCGAAGGGGAGCGCGGCCGGCGACCGCTACGCGCCCGCCGGGATGACGTTCGTCAATCGCTGAGCCGGGATCTGCCCGTCAGTGCTCGTGCCCGTGCCCGCCGCATCCCGCGACGGGCCCGAGGACGACGACGTCCCCCTCCACCGCGAGCTTCCGCACCGAGGTGAGGAAGGTCACGAGGCCGTCCAGGTCGAACCGGTCGCCGTGGCAGTTCCCGAAGACGGCGCCGGGGCCGAAGATCGCGCGGGCGTCCTCGCGCAGGACGGGGAGCGGGCAGCGGCCGCCATGGACGGCGACGAGATCGAGCACCTCGTGGCCCATGACGATCGGGTCGGGACGGAAGAGACTGGCCATGCGGACAGTCTGGGTCGCCGCACGCCGGAGCGGCATGATGAAGATGCGCTAATCGTGAGGGCCGCCCTCCGCCGTGCTACAACCGCCGGCGCATGGACCCGAGACACGCGGCCGCCGAGATCGCCCGCCGCCGCACCTTCGCGATCATCTCCCACCCCGACGCCGGCAAGACGACCCTCACCGAGAAGCTCCTCCTGTACGGCGGGGCGATCCACCTGGCGGGCTCGGTGCACGAGCGGCGGGCCCAGGGGCGGCACACGACGTCCGACTGGATGGAGATCGAGCGGGAGCGCGGCATCTCCATCACGACGAGCGTGATGCAGTTCGACTACGCCGGGCACCACATCAACCTCCTGGACACGCCCGGCCACAACGACTTCTCCGAGGACACCTACCGCACGCTGGCGGCCGCGGACACCGCGGTCATGCTCATCGACAGCGCCAAGGGCGTGGAGCCGCAGACGATCAAGCTGTTCCAGGTCTGCCGCCTGCGGAAGATCCCGATCGTCACGTTCATCAACAAGCTCGACCGCTCGGGGCGCGACCCGTTCGACCTCCTGGACGAGATCGAGAAGGTGCTCGGCATCCCGACCAGCCCGGTGACCTGGCCCATCGGCTCCGGCCCCGACTTCCAGGGGACCTACGAGCGCGAGAGCAAGAGGCTCCTCCGGTACGAACGGGGCGAGAAGGGCCACAAGAAGGAGTTCGAGGAGGTCGCGATCGACGACCCCCGCCTCGTCGACTCCCTCGGCGAGCGGGCCCACGGCCAGCTCCGCGAGGAGCTGGAGCTGCTGGAGACCGCGGGGAACACGTTCACGCACGAGGCGTTCCTCCGTGGCGAGGTGACGCCCGTCTTCTTCGGGAGCGCCATCAACGACTTCGGCGTCGAGCCGTTCCTGCAGGCCTTCCTCCGGCTCGCGCCGGCGCCCCTCCAGCGGACGACGCCGCAGGGCGACGTGGCGGCGGACTCCCCGTTCTTCTCCGGCTTCGTCTTCAAGATCCAGGCGAACATGGACCCGGCCCACCGGGACCGCATCGCGTTCCTCCGCATCTGCTCCGGCCGCTTCGAGCGCGGCATGGAGGTGAAGCACGTGCGGACCGGGAAGAGGCTGAAGCTGAACCGCCCGCTCCAGTTCCTGGCCCAGGAGCGGACGACGGTCGAGGAGGCGTTCTCCGGCGACATCCTCGGTCTCTGGGACTCCGGCGTGCTCCGGATCGGCGACACGCTCTCCGACGGCCTGCCCGTGGAGTACGAGGGGATCCCGCGCTTCTCGCCCGAGATCTTCAACCGCGTCGCGCTGATGGATCCGTTGAAGCGCAAGCAGCTGAAGAAGGGGCTCGACCAGCTCTCCGAGGAGGGCGCGGTCCAGGTCTTCTACGACCCGGAGCGGATGGAGCGCGACCCCGTCCTCGGCGCGGTCGGCGTGCTGCAGTTCGACGTCATCCGCTACCGCCTCCGCGTGGAGTACGGCGCGGACATCTCCTACGTCCGCCTCCCGTACCAGCACGCCCGCTGGGTGGAGGGGCCGATCCGGCCGGCGAAGTTCGACGAGCCGGGACGCATGGCGTGCCTCTTCGACCTCGAGGGGCGTCCGCTCGTCCTCTTCGAGAGCGAGTGGCTGATGAACCGGACGATCAAGGAGAACCCGAAGCTGACGTTCATCGCCGCGGTGCAGCCGGGCCGCGCCGTGGGGGCGTCCGGCAAGGGCTGAGGCCTCACTCCTCCGCGGCCAGGAACGCCCCGTCGCCGCTCCGCTGGCCCGGCTCGGCGCCGTCGTTGATGACGCCGTAGACGAGGAAGGGGTTCGTCCCGGCCGTGCGCCGCACTTTCACGAACCCTTGCGTCGTGCCCGGCGCCAGCGTCGCGAGCACCTTCCCGACCTGCAGCAGGCGCCGCGCGGCGACGGTGTACGTCCTCGTGGCGACGACGCTCCCCGACGCGCCGTCGTACCCGGTCACCTCGAGGTCGATCGACGTGTCCCCCGCCTCCCCGGTGTTCACGAGCGCCAGGTTGGAGCGATTGGTCTCGTCCTGCCGCAGGCCGTTCAGGAAGACGGTCCCCGTGGCCGTCCTTCCGGCGGGCACCGCCGTGAAGAAGAGCCCGTATCGCCCGCCCGAGGCGGCCGGGCTCGAGACGCGGGCGCTCACCGAGATCCCCGAGAGCGTCCCCGGCGCGACGGGCCGGACAGCCAGCGGCGCGACGAGGTCCGCCTCCGGGACCGCGCCGTCGGGATTGCTCCCTCGGAGGAGCGAGACGAACGACGGGAGGATCCGCTGCCCGTAGGACGGCACCGTCACGTCGACGCTCGCCGAGCCGCCGGCGATGCCGTCCGCGGCCAGCGAGAGGCGCACGGTCCGTGCCTCGGACGACGTGTTGGTGACGATCACCTCGGTGGAGAAGACCGACGCCTCGACCACGACCGGCAGCGTCAGCCCGGACGGCGATACGCCGATCTCGACCGGCGTCACGAACGAGCCGTCCGAGGTCGGGTTGTCGTTGATCACACCGTAGGCGTTGAACGGCGACGCTCCGGCCGTCCGCTCGACGAGGACCCAGCCGTGCCCCGCGGGGGCCCCGTCGAGCGCGAGGTCCCCGAGCGGGAGCTGCCGGAAGCCGCCCGGCGGCAGTGTCACCTCCACGGTCCCGGCCGGGGCCGAAGAGGCGGGCTCACCCCGGAAGTAGCGGAGCCGGAGCGTCACGTCCCCGTCCGTCCCGGCGTTCTGCACCGCCACGTTCGACCGGTCGGCGTCGTCCTCCCGGAGCCCGGCGAGCGCGACCGCGCCGTGCAACGCCCGTCCCGACGGGATGCCGGCGTAGGCGAGGCCGGCCCGGCCGGTGGGGCTCGCCGGAGGCACCGGCGTCGCCGTGCGCACCGTGACGCTCGCGTCCGCCGCGCCGTCGATCCCCTCGAACATGACCGAAAGTGTCCCGGCGCGCGTGCCCGTGGCCGGGATCGCGAGTCCGTTCTGGCGCAGGAGCTCGATCACGTCGGCGATCACGAGCTGGCGGCCCGGCTGCAGCGTCAGCACGTTCTTCAGGCTCCCGCTCCCGCCGCCGGCGAACGCCGCATACGTCAACGAGACCGGCGCGGCCTTGCCGCCGCGCAACGTCAACGTCATCTCCGAGGTGAAGTACGAGCCGTTGAGCCCGCCCGCGGAGAGGACCACCGGGACGAAGTGGGGCGCCGGCCCCTGCTGCACCTCCACGGCGCCGACGTCGCAGCCGAGTCCCGAGGGGCGCGGGAGCCCGCGCTGATCGGCGTTCTCGCCGCAGCGTCCGGGCGGGATCGCGTCGATCGCGGCGCTGCCGGCGCCCGGGAGGAGCGTCGCGGTCGCGCCGCCGTTGCTCGCCAGGGGACCGAGCCGCGGGTCGCCCGAGGCGAACCCCGGGCACGTGGTGTCGCCCCACTGGAGGTTGCCGGAGGACCCGGCCCCGGGGCTCGCGCTCGCCGAGCAGTTGCGCGGCGCGTTCCCGCTCAGGATCGACCCGCGGATGACGACGCCGTTCCCGGGCACCAGCGCGGCGCCGTTCACCGTCGCCGTGTTGCCGGCGATCGTCAGGCCGGAGAGCGTCGTCGTGGCGCCGCCGCCGTGCACCACCGCGGCCGGCGTGCCCGTCGTCGCGCTCGTGGCGTTCCCGGTGAACGTGGAGCTCGTCACGGTCGCCGAGCCCGTGGCGCCGAGGCTCCCGATCTCCAGGACTCCCACGCCGCCGGTGTCGGCGTTGCCGGTGAACGTGCTGCCCGAGATCGAGGCGACCGTCCGCGTCTGCCCGCCGTTCAGGTAGAGGTAGATCGCGCCCGCGTACTTCGAGGTGTTCTCCCGGAAGGTGCTGTCGACGACGGTCAGGAGCCCGCCGCCCACCACGATCGCGCCGCCCGAAGAGGTCCCCTGGTTCCACGAGAACGTGCATCGACGGGCGACCGTCGACGGCTCCAGGCATCCCGAGCACGCCTGCTGCGAGAGCGCGCCGCCGAAGGGGGCCGTGTTCCCCGAGAGCGTCACGTTCTCGAGCGTCAGCTTCCCCCCGTTGTTGATTCCTCCGCCGGAGATGATCCCGGTGGAGTAGACGCCGCGCGTGATCGTCAGGTTCCGGAGGGTCACGTCCGGCAGCACCGTCTTGCTTCCCCAGACCGAGACGACGCCGCTCGTCCCGCCTGCGCCGTCGAGGGTGATCAGCCCGTCGCCATCCACCACGACCGCTGGGTTCTCGGGGAAGAAGACGAGGCTCCTGGCGGCGATGGTCGCCGCCCCCCCGCAACGGAACGTCACGAGGCCACCCTTCGCCACCTCGGTGGCGAGGGCGTTCAGCGTGCACGACGCCGGGGTGCCGTCTCCTACGACTCCGGCGAGGGCGGCAACCGGACCGAGCGTGACCCCGAGAGCGAGGCGGAGGAAGGCGCGGACGACCCGGAAGCGTGTGGTCTCTCGATTCATGCCGACAAACGTAGGGAACGGCCGCGCGCGGCGGCAGCGCATGGGAATGCGTCCCGCGTGAGCGTCGTCACGCGGCGGTGCGGATTCCCGGCCCCGGACCCGGCCGGGCCGCCCGCTAGTGGCGTGTTAGCGAAGAATCCGAAGCGCCTGCTCGGCCCTCGACGCCGATAGCGGCGTTGCGCAGACGCTCGGCGAAGAGCCCACTTCAGCCCTCGGTCTGCGCGCCTGGCTCTCGGCGCCGATCGCCGTCGCATCCACTTCGCCTTCCTCGCTAGCACGCCACTAGAATCCCGGCTCAGGAGGCACGATGCCGCGTTCGATTCCGACTCTCCTCATCGAGCTCGAGGCCACGATGGCCGAGCTCCGCCAGGCTCTCGAGCCGCTCTCCAGGCTCAGCGCCGCGTTCGCCGGAGGCGACGGTCCGTTCCCGATGAAGCCGGCCCCCGCGAGGAAGGCCGCCAGCCCGAAGTCCGTGGCGGCCCGGGCGGCCGCCCCGAAGGACGCCGCGGCCCCGAAGAAGCCGCGCGGCCGCCGTCCCGGCGTCAAGGCCGTCCTCACGAAGGCCGCCCCCGAGATGCCCGCCGCGCCCGCCCTCGTGGAGGCGCCTGCGCCGGCCGAAGCCGCACCCGCCGCGCCGAAGGCGCCGAAGCAGAAGCGGAAGCCGAGCCCACGCATGGCGCTCCAGGGCAAGTACATGGTCGCCCTCCGGAAGCTCTCCAAGGCCGATCAGGCCGAGGTGAAACGGATCCGCGCCGAGCAGGGGATCGAGGCCGCCCTCCGGGCCGCGGCCACCGCCGCGGCCTGAGCCTCACGGCTCGATGACGACGGGCGTCCCGACGGGGATGCGCGGGTAGAGCTCGCGGATGTCGGGGTCGTCCAGGGCGACACAGCCCCACGTCCAGTCGGTCGCCGAGCCGCGGCCGTGCACGAAGATCGTCCCGCCGAGGGCCGTGTCCCACGGCGGGCACGCCCTCGCCCGGACGCTCGCGACGATCCGATCGTGCTCGCGGCGGGTGACGAGCCCGGCCGCGAGCCCTCTCTCCGCGTCCTCCTGGTTCGGGTACGAGAGCCCGAGCGACAGGAGGAACTGGCTCCTCGGATTCCTCACGCAGACGAAGTACGTCCCCTCCGGCGTGGCGTGATCGCCCGAGCGCCGCTTCGCCGGGCCGGGATTCAGGCCGAGCCCGACCCGGTACGTCTTCAGGAGCCGCTCTCCCGAGTAGACCAGCAGCTCGCGCCTCGCCTTGTGGACGACGAGGCGCGGAGCCTCGATCGCCGGAGGGAGCGCCGGCGGCGAAGTAGCGCCGAGCAGGGCGAGGAGCGCGAGCAGCACCTGGGCCAGGATAGCGTCGGCCCATGAACGCGTCCCACTTCATCCTCTACGTCGCCGACCAGGAGCGCAGCGCCGCGTTCTACGAGGCCGTCCTCGGCCTCGCGCCGCGCCTTCACGTCCCGGGCATGACCGAGCTCGAGCTGCCCGGCGGCGCCGTCCTCGGGCTGATGCCCGAGGGCGGGATCCGGCGCCTCCTCGGCGACGCTCTGCCCGATCCGGCGACCGCCCGCGGCGTGCCCCGCGCCGAGCTGTACCTCCTCATCGACGACCCGTGCGCCTTCCACGCGCGGGCGCTGGCGGCCGGCGCTCTTGAGCTCAGCCCGCTCCTCCCGCGCGACTGGGGCCACCTCGCCGCGTACTCGCTGGATCCGGACGGCCACGTGCTGGCGTTCGCCTCGGGCGAGCCCGCGCCGTAGCTGCTCCGGGCGGGGCCGCCCGCCGCAGCCGGGCGGAAGTGGTTCTATCCTGGGCTGCCGAATGCGGAATGTCCTGGTGCCATTCCAGGGATGCGGAGGGATCGCCATGGCGAGCGCTCGGGGAAACGGGAAGCGACGCGGGTCCTCACCCGAGATCCGGATCGTGACGGGGGACCCGGGCGGCGAGGCGCCGCTCCACACCCGGATCTACCGGCAGCTCCGAGAGCACATCCTCTCCGGCGCGCTCGGCCCGGGAGCCCGGCTCCCGTCCGCGCGCGCTCTCGCCTCCGACCTCGACGTCTCCCGGAACACCGTGGAGTCGGCCTTCGGCCAGCTCGTGGCCGAGGGCTTCATCGTCCGCCGCGTGGGCGCGGGGTCAGAGGTGGCCGGATCGCTCGGCGAGGTCGCTCCGTTCGCCCGCTACCGCCGCGCCGCCGGATCGCGCCGCCGGGTCGAGGCGTCTCCCGCGCGCGCCCCGCGGCACCCGTGGCTACTGCCACGGCTCTCCGCGCGGGGGGCCCTCATCTCACAGCTGGGCGAGATCGAGCTCCAGGGAGACGCGATTTGCGGCCCCTGCGCGACGGACATCGCCGGGTTCCCGCTCCCGACGTGGAACAGGATCCTCTCGCGGCGGGCGCGGGCCGGCGGCCTGGCACTCCTCGGTCCCGCGCCGCCGGCCGGGCTACCGGAGCTGCGCCGGCAGATCGCCGCGTACGCGTCGCTGTCTCGCGGGCTCCGCTGCGAGCCGGAGCAGGTCCTCGTCGTCAGCAGCACCCAGCAGGCGGTCGACCTCGCCGCGCGCGTGCTCCTGGATCCTGGCGATCTGGCGCTGGTGGAGGAGCCGGGCTACCCGAGCGCGCGCGCCGCCCTCCGCGCGGCGGGGGCACGGCTCCAGCTCGTGCCGGTCGACCGAGACGGCCTCCAGGTCTCGGCGCTGCCCGTGCAGCCCGGGAGGCGCCTCCTGTACCTCACACCGTCGCACCAGTTCCCGCTCGGGGTCACGCTGACCCTGGCGCGCCGCCTCGCCCTCCTGCGCTGGGCGGGCGAGACGGGCGCCTACCTCCTCGAGGACGACTACGACAGCGAGTTCCGCTACGACGGCCGGCCGCTGGCGGCGCTCCACGGGCTCGACACGGAAGAGCGCGTCCTCTACGTCGGGACCTACAACAAGGTCCTCTTCCCCGGACTGCGCCTCGCGTACCTGATCCTGCCGCGCGCGCTCGTCGGGCCGTTCACCGCGGCGCGCCGCCTCACCGACGGCGGCTCCTCGCCGCTCGCCCAGGCGGCCCTGGCCGAGCTGCTCTCGAGCGGTCACTTCGCCGCGTACCTCCGAAAGGCGCGCGAGGAGTACGCCTGGAAGCGCGACCGGCTCGTCGAGCACATCGCGAGGGCCTGGGGCGACGCCGTCACGCTGGGCCCGTCGTCCGCGGGGCTCCACCTCGTCGCGCACCTCCCCGACGGAACGGACGACCTCGCGCTGGCGCGAGAGGTGGCGGACAGCGGGCTCGGCGTCTCGGCGCTCTCCCGCTACTACGACGGCCCGTCGAGCTCGCCCGGGCTCCTCATCAGCTACGGCGCCCCCTCCACGACGGCACTCGCCGCCGGCGTCGACCGGCTCACCCCGCTGGTGACGGCCCGACGCCGCCGCTCTCGGGCCGTCACAGGCTCTCGAGCTGGGCGAGGTGGTTGAGCGTGTGCCCGGCGAGGAGGTCGATCGTCGTGGCGAGCGTCTCGTCGCCGCGCTTCGGGTGCGTGCCGACGCGGACGAGCTGAGAGGGCGTCAGGGCCCGGAAGAGGCGCAGGTTGGCGCGCCGCAGCGCGACGAAGGTCGCGAGCGTCCCCTCCACGTCCACGTCGCCGTGGAGCGTCATCCATCCCGACTCGTCCCACTCCTGGATGACGTGAGTCTGCTCGGTGAGGATCTGCCGGATGCGGAACCCGGTGGCCAGCTCCGCGTCGGCGAGATGCGCCAGCACCTGCCGTCCCATCCACTTGCCGGGGCCGTAGCTCCGCGCCAGGCCCCTCGCCCCGAGGCGACGCGCCACCGCTTCCACGCGGATGGCGCTTCCGTCGAGGACGTCGAGCGCGTCGCGCCCGCGAAGGAGCCCGAGCAACCGTTCCCCGTAGGACCTGTCGGCAACCGTCGTCATGACTTCCCCTCCTCGCGAGCGAGCGCCTGCAGCGCCGCACCCGTCACACCGTAGTCCACCCACACCTCGTCGGCGACGGCACCGAGCCGTTCGTAGAATCGCCGGCCGTCCGCGTTCCAGCCCGCGACCTGCCACTTCACCGCCGCGCAGCCGCGCCGCACCGCCTCGGCCGCCGCGGCGCGCATCAACGCCTCG
>CAYLNK010000234.1:0-10825 GCA_964384675.1 uncultured Holophagales bacterium
GCCCGCCGCGCCGCTCTCGCCCGCCACGGCCGCGCCGGTCCCGCTCTTGGTGCCACCCGCCTTCGTCGTCCGGCTCCCGCTCCCGGCGCCGCCGCGGGGCGGGCCTCCGTGGAGCGGGCCGACCACGAGGACGAGTCCGGTGAGGACGAGGACCGCCGATCCGTTCTTCTTCATGACTGCCTCCGTTGCGAGCCGACACGGGCGGGGTCCGGGCCCGGTTACACCTGTCCGGTATCGGACACCGCACCGTACGGACGCGGACGTTCCGGCCCGTCTCGCCCTCCCGCGGCTGGCACGGCCGTTGCGCTGAGCCGGAGCGATGGACCGACCGATCGACTCCGACTTCAAGCGCCGCCAGCTCGTGCTGCGGATCGCGCGCACGGCCGCCGTCGCCGTCGGGATCGCGGTGGCCCTGGCCGGGGCACGCTCTCTCATCCGCCCGTCGGTGAGGCGCGTCGACCTCCGCACCGCGCGGGTCGACCTGGGTCCGATCGACGCCACGATCTCCGCCAACGGCACCGTAGTTCCGGACTACGAGCAGATCCTCTCCAGCCCGACCGACGCCCGCGTGCTTTCGGTCCTGAAGCGCCCCGGCGCCCGCTTGACGGCCGGGGAGCCGATCCTGGAGCTCGACGTCTCCGAGTCGGTCCTCGCCCTGACGAAGGTGAGGCAGAACCTGTCGCTGAAGGAGAACCAGCAGGCGCGGACCCGCCTCGACCTCGAGAGCACCCTGTCGTCCCTGAGGAGCCAGGTCGAGATCCGGAAGCTGCAGCTCGAGACGTTCGAGGCGAGCGAGGCGCGAAACCGGAAGCTGTTCGGGGAGGGGCTCGTCTCCGAGGAGCAGCTCCGGCAGTCGCAGCTCGACGTGGCCCGCACCCGCCTCGAGGTGAAGCAGCTCGTCGAGTCGCAGGCGATCGCCGAACGCTCGACCGCGATGCAGGCGAGCGCGCTCGACCTCGAGACCGAGACGCTCCGCAAGGAGCGGGAGGAGGCCGAGAAGGTGCTCCGTCTCGCCACCACCCGCGCCGACCGCGTCGGCGTGCTGACCTGGGTCGTCCCCCAGGCCGGCACGGCCGTGCGGCGCGGCGACGTCCTCGCGAGGATCGCCGACCTCTCGTCGTTCCGCGTGGAGGCCCAGGTCTCCGACGTCCACGCGAGCCGCCTGGCGGCCGGGCTGCCGGCCGTCGTGCTGGCCGGCGAGCGGAAGCTCTCCGGGAGCGTCTCCCGGGTCCTGCCGACCGTGCAGAACGGCGTGATCACCGTGGAGATCGGCCTCGACCAGGCGTCCGATCCCGAGCTCCGCTCGAACCTGCGGGTCGACGTGGAGCTCGTCGTGGGACACCACGAGCGCGCCCTTCGCCTGAAGAAGGGCGTCACGCTCGGCGGCGGCTCGACCCCGGAGGTCTTCGTCCTCCGCGGCGACCGGGCCGTGAAGAGCCGAGTGAGGCTCGGGGTCTCCAACGCCGAGTCGTTCGAGGTGCTCGAGGGGCTCGCCGAGGGCGACGAGGTCGTCCTCTCCACCATGACCGACTTCGCCCACCTCGCCGAGGTGGCCGTCCGATGAACGAGAGAAGAGAAGGAGCCAAGATCATGATCCAGCTCGACGCGATCGAGAAGGTGTACCGCACGGACCGCATCGAGACGGTCGCCCTCTCCAACGTGAACCTCGCCGTGAACGAGGGGGACTTCATCTCCATCATGGGCCCGTCCGGCTCGGGGAAGAGCACCCTCCTCAACGTCATCGGCCTCCTCGACGTTCCGACCAAGGGGAAGGTGACGCTCAACAGCCGGACGATCACGTCGTACACCGACCGGGACCTCGCCCGGATGCGGAACGAGGAGATCGGCTTCGTCTTCCAGACGTTCCACCTGATCGCCGACCTCTCGGTCGTCGACAACGTGGAGCTGCCGCTCCTCTACCGGAAGATGTCGGGGAGCGAGCGGCGCCGCCTCGCTCTCGCCGCCCTCGACCGCGTCGGCCTGTCGTCGCGCGTCCACCACTTCCCGTCGCAGCTCTCGGGCGGCCAGCAGCAGCGCGTCGCCGTGGCGCGCGCCATCGTCGGACGGCCTCGGATCCTCCTCGCGGACGAGCCGACCGGGAACCTCGACAGCGCGATGGGCGACGAGATCATGGAGCTCCTCCGGGAGCTGAACGAGAAGGACAAGGCCACCATCGTCATGGTCACCCACGACCCGCGGCAGGCCGACAAGACGCAGCGGATCGTCCGCCTGTTCGACGGACGCCAGGTCAACTGACCATGCTGAAGCACTACCTCAAGACCGCCGTGAAGGTCTTCCTGAGGCGGAAGTTCTTCACGTTCATCAGCCTCTTCGGCATCAGCCTGACGCTCGTCGTCCTCATGGTGGCGACCGCGATGCTCGACAACGTCTTCGGGCCGGTCGCCCCCGAGACCCGGCTCGACCGGAGCCTCGGGGTGAACCTCGCCGCGCTCCACGCGGAGCACATGACCCGGAGCGGCTTCGCCGGCTACAAGCTCCTCACCCAGACGGTCGTCCCGATGGCGTCCCTGCCGTCCGTCGAGCGGGTCTCGATCTACACGCTGCCGACGACGGTGACCTCGTTCCACGAGGGGCGAAAGCTGACGCCGTTCCTGAAGCGGACCGACGCCGCCTTCTGGCAGGTGATGGAGTTCCGCTTCCTGGAAGGGGGGCCGTTCACCGAGGACGACGAGAAGAACGCCGCACCTGTCGCCGTCCTCAACGAGGCGACCCGCCGCGCCTACTTCGGCGACGCCCCGGCGGTCGGGAAGACCATCGAGGCGGACGGGCAGCGGTTCCGGGTCGTCGGTGTGGTGCCGAACGTCCCGATCCTCAGGATCGTGCCCTTCTCCGACATCTGGGTTCCCCTCTCGACCGCGAAGACCGACGCCTACAAGACCGAGCTCGTCGGCAACCTGATGGCGACGATCGTCGCCAGGAGGCGAGCGGATCTCCCGGGCCTGCGCGAGGAGTTCGCGGCGCGCCTGGCCCGGGTGCCCCCGGAGAAGCCGTTCACGGAGCTCTGGAGCGGCGCCGAGACGACCTACGAGTCCGCGGCGCGCCTCTTCTCGCCCGGTAACCAGAAGGAGTCGCATCCGGTCGGCTTCACGCTCTTCCTGGGGCTGGCGGCGTTCCTCTTCATGGTCCTGCCCACGATCAACCTCGTGAACCTCAACGTCAGCCGGATCCTGGAGCGGGCCTCCGAGATCGGTGTGAGGAAAGCGTTCGGAGCCTCGTCGCGGACGCTCGTCGGGCAGTTCGTGACCGAGAACGTCCTCCTCTGCCTCCTCGGCGGCGCGATCGGGTTCCTGCTGTCGCTCCTCGCCCTGGACGCCATCACCCGCACCGGGATCATCCCGTACGCGCAGTTCCACGTGAACCTCCGCGTCTTCGCGTGGGGCCTCGTCTTCGCCGTCTTCTTCGGCGTCTTCTCCGGGGTTTATCCGGCCTGGAAGATGTCGCGCCTCAACCCGGTCGAGGCCCTGCGGGGCCGGTCCCGCTAGCCGCCAGGAGACTCCGATGCTGAAGCACTTCTTCAAGATGGTCTGGAACCGGAAGCGGACGAACGCGCTCTTCGTGGCCGAGATCTTCGTCTCGTTCATCGTCCTCTTCGCGGTGGTGGCGCTCGCGGTCTACTCGTTCACCAACTACCGGAGACCTCTCGGCTTCGAGTACGAGAACGTCTGGCGGGTGAACGTCGGGATGCAGGTGATGTCCGACGACACCTTCACCGACGAGGAGCGGGAGCGCCTCGCTCAGGTCCTCGCCACGGCGCGGGCGCTGCCAGGAGTGGAGGGGGCCGCGGCCACGCTGAGCACGCCGTGGTCGCTGGGCGGCTCGAACTCCTCGTACACGCTGAACGGGAAGCAGCTGCGCTACGAGGTATCGGAGGTGACCGACGACTTCAACGACGTCGTGGGCCTGCGGCTCACCCAGGGCCGCTGGTTCGCCCGGGAAGACGTGGGGGCGGGGTACCGGCCCGTCGTCATCAACGAGAACCTGGCACGCGACGCCTTCGGGAGCGAGAGCCCGCTCGGGAAGTCCCTGACCCCGCCTCGCAAGCCGGGCGAGGACGCGGACCCGGAGGAGAAGGTCAGGCTGCCCACCAAGGTGGTCGGCGTCATCACCGACTTCCGCAAGTCGGGCGAGCTGTCGGGTCCCGACAACTTCCTCTTCCGGCGCGTGAACCTGGGGGCCGGCTCCACGGACCGCCCGCCCCGCAACCTCCTCGTGCGCGTGGCGCCCGGGACCCCGCGGACCTTCGAGGAGACCCTCGTCAAGAGCCTCCAGCCCGTGGCCCCCGGCTGGTCGTTCGAGGTGACGCCGCTCGTGGACGAGCGCCGCTCCTCGCTCCGCCTCCGGATCGCCCCGATGGCCGCGGCGGGGCTCGTGGCCGTGTTCCTCCTCTCGATGGTGGCGCTCGGGCTCACCGGCGTCCTCTGGCAGAACGTCACCCAGCGGCGCCGCGAGATCGGCCTCCGCCGGGCCAAGGGGGCGACGGAGCGCCACGTCCTCGCCCAGATCCTGGGCGAGCTCTTCGTGCTCACCACGTTCGGGCTCCTCCTGGCGACGGTGATCCTCGTGCAGATCCCGATCCTCGGCGTCTTCTCGAGCCTGACCACCGGCGTGTTCGTGGGGAGCCTCGCCCTCTCCATGGCCCTCATGTACGCGCTCACCAGCCTCTGCGGCCTCTACCCGAGCCTCCTCGCGACCCGCGTGCCGCCCGCGGAGGCGCTGCACTACGAATGAGACGCCGTCCGCGCCCATGACACAATCGGTCCGCGAGCGAAGAGACACGATGTCGAGCCAGGCGGAGATCCTCGTCGTCGACGACGACCCGGCGGTCCTCGCGTCGCTCACCCTGCTGCTGAAGCAGGCCGGCTATCGCTCGCGGACCGCCTCCTCCCCCAGCGAGGCGCTCGAGCGGGCGGCCGGCGCGGCGCTCGTCCTCCAAGACATGAACTTCTCCCGCGCGACGACGGGCGACGAGGGGCTCGCGCTCCTCGCCTCGCTCCGCGCGCGCACGGCGGCGCCGGTGATCCTGATGACCGCCTGGGGCTCGATCCAGCTCGCCGTGAGGGGGATCCAGGCGGGCGCCGCCGACTTCGTCACCAAGCCGTGGACGCACCAGCAGCTCCTCCAGTCGGTACGGACGGCGCTCGGCCTGGCGGCGGCTCAGCCCCCGACGCCTGCGGCCTCGCTCACGCGGCCCAAGCTCGACGCCCGGTACGACCTCGCGGAGATCGCGGGAGAGGACCCGGCGCTCCTCGCGGTCCTCGACCTCGTGGGCCGCGTCGCCCCGACCGACGCCTCGGTGCTGATCACCGGCGAGAGCGGGACGGGCAAGGAGCTCGTCGCCGCCGCGCTCCACGCCAACAGCCATCGCAAGGGCGGACCCTTCGTGAAGGTGAACCTGGGCGGGATCTCGCAGTCGCTCTTCGAGAGCGAGATGTTCGGCCACGTGAAGGGAGCCTTCACCGACGCGCAGCGCGACCGGAAGGGGCGCTTCGAGATCGCGCACGGCGGGACGATCTTCCTGGACGAGGTCGGCGACCTCGATCCGGCCTCGCAGGTCAAGCTCCTGCGCGTCCTGCAGGACCGGACCTACGAGGTGCTCGGGGAGAGCCGCACCCGGACCGTCGACGTGCGGGTCGTCTCGGCCACGAATCGCGACCTCGCCTCGCTCGTCGCGTCGGGCGACTTCCGGGAGGACCTGCTGTACCGGCTGAACCTCATCGCCGTCGAGCTGCCCCCGCTCCGCAGCCGCTCCGGCGACGTCCCGCTCCTGGCGCGCCGCTTCCTCCACGAGCTGGCCGCCCGGTACGGACGCCCCGGTCTCGCGCTCGACGACGCCGCCCTGCGCTGGCTCCAGGCGTACCCGTGGCCCGGCAACGTGAGGCAGCTCCGCCACCTGATCGAGCGGACGGTCCTCGTGGGCGGACGCGACGCCCTCACGGCCGACGACTTCGTCAGGACGATCCGGATGGAGAGCCGTGAGCCCGCGCCCGCGAAGGCGTCCGACCCGCTCCCCGCGGTCGGGGCGATGACGCTCGACGAGATGGAGCGGGCGATGATCGTCAAGAGCCTGGAGCACCACCGCGGCAACGTGAGCCGCGTGGCGGAGTCGCTCGGCCTGTCGCGGGCCGCTCTCTATCGCCGCTTCGAGAAATACGGGATCACCGCGTGACGAGCGGAGGGGCGCCCGGTCCGTGACGCTGCGGACGCGCTTCCTCCTCTACGTCGCCGCGGTCCAGCTCCCGCTGGCGGTCTTCGCCTTCTACCTGTACCGGCACGACCGGGTCCTGCTCCTCGCGGTCGAGGCCATGTTCATCGTCTCGCTCTCGACCGGGATCGTCCTGGTCCGCAAGCTCCTGGCACCGCTCGAGGCGCTCCGCTCGGGCGCGGCGTTCCTCTCGGAGCGCGATTTCTCGACGCGCCTGAAGCCCACCGGGCAGCTCGAGCTGGACGCCCTCATCGACGTCTACAACCGGATGATCGACAGCCTGCGCGAGGAGCGGATCCGCCTGGAGGAGCAGCAGTGGTTCCTCGCCAAGGTGCTGCAGGCGTCTCCGTCGGGAGTCGTGACGCTCGACTTCGAGCGGCGCGTCGCCTCGCTCAACCCGCGCGCCCAGGAGATGCTCGGGGTGACGGCGGAGGAGGCCGCCGGGAAACGGCTCGCCGCGCTCGGGACCCCGTTCGCCGCCGCGCTGGACGGGATCGGGCCGGGCGAGTCTCGGGTCGTGCCGTTGCACGGCAGCCGCCGCGTCAAGGCGCAGGGGGCCGAGTTCCTGGACCGCGGCTTCACGCGGCCGTTCCTCGTCCTCGAGGAGCTGACCGAGGAGCTGCGTCAGTCGGAGAAGGCGGCCTACGAGAAGCTGATCCGGATGATGTCGCACGAGGTGAACAACTCGCTCGGCGCGGCGAGCTCGCTCCTCCACTCGTGCCTCCTCTACAAGGACCAGCTCTCTCCCGACGACCGCGGCGACTTCGAGAACGCGCTCAACGTGGTACTGGCGCGCACCGAGCGGCTGAACGGGTTCATGAAGGAGTTCGCCGACGTCGTGCGGCTCCCCGAGCCGCGCAAGGCGCCCTCCGACGTCCTCCCTCTCCTGCGCGGGATCGCCACGCTCCTGGGACCCGAGGCCGAGCGCCGGCGGATCGCGCTGGCGTGGGACGTCGGCGACACGCTCGAGGCGATCCCCCTCGACCGGCGCCAGCTCGAGCAGGTGTTCGTGAACGTACTGAAGAACGCGATGGAGGCGATCGGCGAGGACGGGGCGATCACGATCCGCACGGGGCGGCGCGGCGGGCGGCGCTTCGTGGAGGTGGAGGACAGCGGACCCGGCATCCCGGAAGAGGTCCGTGCCCAGCTCTTCCGCCCCTTCTTCACGACCAAGGAGAACGGACAGGGGCTCGGCCTCACCGTGACTCAGGAGATCCTGGCGCGGCACGGCTTCGACTTCTCCCTCGAGAGCGCGCCGGGGGGGCCGACGCGGTTCACGATCGTGGTGGGGTGAGGCGGCCGCCCCTACAATCCGCCGCTTGGATCCGACGCCCCTCCCACCACCGGTCGGACGCGAGACCGCGGGACCCGGCCGGATCCAGGGTCTCGACGGGCTGCGGGCCGTGGCCATCTCCCTCGTCGTCGCGGGCCACCTCGCCGGACAGTACCGCTGGCGCCCCACGCTCGCCGCTCTGGTGCCGCTGACGGCCGCCCACCTCGGCGTGACCGTGTTCTTCGTCGTCAGCGGCTTCCTGATCACCACCCTGCTCCTCCGCGAACGGGAGCGCACCGGCGGCCGGATCTCGCTGCTGGCCTTCTATCGCCGCCGCGCGCTCCGGATCTTCCCCGCGTACCTGGTCTTCCTGGGGGCGATCTTCCTGCTGACCCGCCTCGGACGTTTCGAGATGTCCCGCCGGTACTGGGCCGGAGCCCTGACGTACACGATGTCGTTCCTGCCGCTCAAGGGTGTCTTCCCCGTGGCCCATCTCTGGTCCCTTTCGGTCGAGGAGCAGTTCTATCTCGTCTGGCCGTGCCTCCTCGTTCTCCTCGGACCGCGGCGTTCGAGGAACGTCGTGCTCGCGTACCTCGCGGCCACGCCCGCGATCCGTGTCCTCGTCGCGTCTTACCCGCGGAGCGGACTCGACGTCGCCACCTGCTCTTTCACGCAGATGAGCAGCATCGCCACGGGATGCCTGGCGGCCTTCGTCCTCTCGGGTCACGGCCTCGCCCGGGCCGGCGCGGCGATCCGGCGCGCTCCGGGCGTCACGCTCGCCGCGGCGCTCGGCGCGCTCGTGATGTCCCATCTGCTGCGGACCGAGCCTTGGTACCTGGTGCGCGCCTACGACCCGGTCAACGCCCTCGCCTGCGCCGCCGCCCTCCTCGCCCTCGTCGCGATGCCCGCCTCGTCCGCGCCGGTGCGGCTCCTCGAGCTGAAGCCGGTGACCACGATCGGCGTCCTGTCCTACTCCATCTACCTCTGGCAGCAGCTCGTCGTCTGGTACGGGAAGGGAGGCACGCGGCTTCCGCGGCTCTCGGAGGTCCCGATCCTCCTCGCGATCGCGGCCCTCTCCTACGTGGTCGTCGAGTCGCCCTTCCTCCGTCTCAAGGAGCGCCTCTCGACGCGGGAGCGGGAGGCCGGCGCCTGATGGCCGGTCCCCTCGCCACCCCTGCCCCCATGCCCGGGCCCCCGGCCGCCACGGCACGCGACGCCTTCGGCGCCGACCCCCGCTCGCTGGCGCTGTTCCGGATGGCGCTCGCGATCCTCCTCCTCGCTGATCTCGGGATGAGGGCGCGAGGCCTGCGCCTCCTCTTCACAGACGACGGGCTCCTCCCCCGCTCCGTCCTCCGGACGATCCGCGGACCCGAGTACCTCTCGCTCCACGCGCTCGGCGGCTCCGCCGCGTTCGAGGCCGCGCTCTTCGCCCTCGCGGCCGTGGCCGCCCTCGCCCTCCTCGTCGGCTGGGGAACGCGGCTGGCCACGTTCGCGAGCTGGGCGCTCCTCCTGTCGCTCCACAACCGGAACCCGCTCCTCCAGAACGGCGGTGACCACCTCCTGAGGCTGCTGCTCTTCTGGGCGATGTTCCTGCCGTTGAACGCACGCGCCTCGGTGGACCGCGCCCACGATCCCGGTCTCCGGCGCGACGGGCCGGTCTCGGGAGTCGCCTGGCTCGGCCTGGCGATCCAGGCGTGCGTCGTCTACCTCTCGTGCGCGGCGTTCAAGGGCCCCCTCTGGCGCGAGGGCAACGCCGTCACCTACCTCCTCCGGACCGAGTACTTCACGCTCCCGGCCGGGGTCGCGCTCCTCGAATGGCCCCGCCTCCTTCGGCTCCTCACCTGGACGACGCTCGCCCTCGAGTGGGGCGTGTCGTTCCTGCTCCTCGTGCCGGTCCTGCGGGGCCGCCTCCGCCTGCTCGGCGTGGCGGCCCTCGCCTCGATGCACCTCGCCTTCGTGGCGTGCCTGCGCATCGGGCTCTTCCCGCTGATCAGCATAGCGTCGGTCCTCCCGTTCCTGCCGCCTCTCTTCTGGGAAGCGCTCGGGCGCACCCGCCTGGCCGGCGGAGTCCGGCGCCTCTCCACGGCGATCGACGCGCTCGCGAGGCGGCTGCCCCGTGGTCCGGCGCTGGCGCGGCACGGCATGCCGTCGCGGGTCGCCGAGCCGGTCGCCGCGTTCTTCCTCGGGTACGTCCTCCTGCTGAACGCCCTCGCGCATTCAGGCGCCCGGAGGCTGGATCCCGTCCTCGGCTCGCTCGCCGCGGCGCTGCGGCTCGAGCAGCCGTGGTCGATGTTCCAGGGCCCCAAGAGGGTCACCGGATGGCACGAGCTCGCGGCCGTCACCGAGGACGGCCGCCCGTTCGACGTCCTCCGCCAGGGCCATCCGTTCGAGGCCCGGCCGGTCCCGGTCGGAAGCCCCAACCCTGGACCGCCGCCCGTCGTCCGCGCTCTCTATCCGGAGGAGCACCTCTTCCGCTACACGTACCGGCTCAACTTGCCGCGCAAGAGACGCGGCGCGCTCCACGCCCGCTACGCCGACCTCGTCTGCCGGACGTGGAACGCGGCCCACGACGGCGGGGCGCGCCTCGCCTCCGTCGAGCTCGTCTGGGCCTGGGCGGAGACGCTGCCCGCCGGGCGGACGGGACCGCTCCACCGGGACGTCCTGTGGCGTCAGCCGTGCGGCGGCGTCGGAGAGCCGGGAGCCGGCGGAGGGGACGCGTCGGATCTCCCCTGACCGGGAGCGGTCCGAGGCGGCAGGAGGTTCCCGCTCTCGAGGAACGCGGCGACCGCCTCGGCCACGACGCGGTGCCCCGCCGCGGTGTAGTGCCACACGTCGATGGAGGCGCTCACGCGACCGAGGAACAGCTTGGGGCCACCGTGCGAGCGGAGCGGCGGCAGGAGATCGAGACACGCCAGGCCCCGCTCCGAGGCGTACCGGGTCACGAGCGTCTGAGGTAGGAGCGGGTAGTCCGCGGCCATCTGGTAGCGAAGCGGGTTCACGACGAGCGCGACCCGCGCGCCGTCGCCACGGATGCCGTCCACGGCGCGATCGAGCTCGCGCCGCAGCCAGCGCCACTCGGGGGAGCTGGATTCGGTCAGCGCCTCGAGGCCGAGGTCGTCCTCGCGCGCGAGGAAGGACGGGAAGCGGCGCCCGTCGTCGCCCGCGACCGTGGCGTCCGGCTTCCTCGGAGCGGCCGCGGCCACGAGCCGCGCGACGAGGGCGGATCGCCGCGCCAGCCTCGTCAGAAGCGGGTCGCCGCGCTCCCGCCTCCGGGCGAACGCGCGCGCGAGGCTGCGTAAAAAGCTGGAGGAACTGCCTGTCAGCATCGA
>CAYLNK010000235.1:0-5605 GCA_964384675.1 uncultured Holophagales bacterium
GCCCAGCGCCGCCCGGTCGTCCCCAGCGCGTCGACCATGGCGCGCGCGGCGACCGCCCCGCCCCGCGACGACGATCCCCGCGCCGTCCGGAACCCCCACCAGGAGAGGAAGCCCGCGATGACGCCGCCGTCCTGGCTGCGGGACGCCATCGTCACCGTGTCGGAGCCCCGGTGCGCCAGGATCCCCAGGACCATCCTCTGATGCCAGATGGAATGGAGGACCGGCCGGTCGAGCGCCTCGATCGCCCGCCGGTTCTCCTCCCCCACGATCCGGATCCGGAGCGTGGCCCGAAGGGCCGCCACGGCGACGAAGACGAGGAAGCCGAGAAGGCGGTCCCGCACGCCCGGGATTATCGGGGCGCGACCCGCTATCCTCCGGCCCGATGCGTCTCGTGGCCGACCGTCTGGTCCGATCGTTCGGGACGCGGCGCATCGTCGGGCCGCTGGACGTCACCCTCGAGGGGGGGCGCGTCCTGGGCGTCGCCGGCGCGAACGGCTCCGGCAAGACGACGCTCCTGAAGACGGTCGCCGGGCTCCTTCGACCCACCTCCGGAACCGTCCAGCTGGAGGAGGGCGGAACGAGCCGTCCCACCCGCGACGTGCCGGATCGGATCGGCTGGTTCGCCCCGGACCTCGCGCTCTACGGCGAGCTGACCCCGGCCGAGAACCTGACGTTCTTCGCGCGCCTCGCGGGCCGCGCCTCGGACCGCGCCACCACGGACGGGCGCCTCGCGGCGGTGGGGCTCGACCCGAAGCGGGTCGCCAACCTGCCGTCGCGGGCCCTCTCCACCGGACAACGGCAGCGCCTGAAGCTGGCGTATGCCACGCTCCACCAGCCGGCGCTCCTCCTCCTGGACGAGCCGGGCGCCAACCTGGACGCCGCCGGACGCGAGGTGGTCCGCCTGGTGGTCGAGGGGCAGCGGTCGCACGGGGCGGTGGTGATCGCCTCGAACGACCCGGGCGACCTCGCCCTGGCCGACGAAACGGTGCGCCTGTGATCGCGGCCGCGTTCGCGATCTTCCGGAAGGACGTCATCAGCGAGTGGCGGACGCGCGTCGCCCTGAACGCCCTCTTCCTCTTCGCGCTCTCGGTCCTGGTGCTGGTCGGCTTCGCCCTCGGCCCGACGAGCCTGGTGCGCGAGGACCGTCCCATCGTGAACGCCGTGCTGCTCTGGATCGTCCTTTTCTTCTCGGCGATGACCGGGCTGCCCCGCGCCTTCGTGAAGGAGGAGGAGACCGGGACGGCCGCCGCCCTCCGGATGACGGCGCCCGGACCCGCCGTCTTCCTCGGCAAGCTCCTCCTGAACGCGGCCCTGCTCGGGGTCCTCTCCATCTTCACGGTGCCGCTCTTCCTGGCTCTGATGTCGTTCGAGATCCAGGGGGTGGCTCTCTTCGCGACCCTCCTGGTCCTGGGCGGCTTCGGCCTGGCGTCGGCCTCCACGTTCATCGCCGCGATCGTCTCGAAGGCGTCGTCCAAGAGCGCCCTCTTCGCCGTCCTGGCGACGCCCCTCCTCCTGCCGCCGCTCGTGGCCGCCGTTTCCGGGACGCGCGTCGCCGCGACGGACCCGTCGTTCGCGGCAGGTCTCGAGTTCGTCAAGCTCCTGATCGCCTACGACGGGGTCGTCACGACCGCCGCGTTCCTCCTCTTCGACGCCGTCTTCCGGGAGTAGCCGGGCAGCCAAACGAGACGCGGTCGCATTGATTCGGCTGAATCAGCGCGGGCGGGAAGGCGCCGCGTATCATCTCCCCGTGGCCGGCTCCCTGTCGCTCCGTCCCGTCTCCCTCGCCGCCCAGGCGCTCCTCGGGCTCGTGATGTCCGCCGTGATCTGGGGGGCTTTCCTCTACGCGCGGCCCGCCGAGAACTTCGTGGGCGAGTCGTCCCGCATCGTCTTCTTCCACGTCCCGATGGCCTGGATCTCGACCCTGGCGTTCCTGCTGGCGGCGCTCTACTCCGGGCTCTACCTGAAGCGCCGCCGCGTGGAGGACGACGAGGCCGCCGCCGCCGCCGCCCGCCTGGGGATCGTCTTCTGCACGCTCGCCACCGTCACCGGATCGATCTTCGCCAAGGTGATGTGGAACTCGTACTGGAACTGGGACCCGCGCGAGACGTCGATCGTCCTCCTCCTCCTCGTCTACGGCGCCTACCTCGGCCTGCGCAGCGCCATCGAGGACCCGGAGCGGCGCGCGTCGCTGTCGGCGGCGTACGCCCTGCTGGCGTTCGTGACCGTGCCGTTCCTGACGTTCGCGGTGCCCCGGATGTACGCCTCGCTGCATCCGGACACCGTCATCAACGCCCGTGGCAAGGTGGAGATGTCCGGCGACATCAAGCTCGTCTTCTTCACCTCGATGGCCACCTTCACCGCTCTCTTCTTCTGGATGTTCCACCTGGACCGGGTGGTCTCCCGGGTCGAGAGGGCCGCCGCGAAAGACGCCGACACTGCCTTGGGAGAGATGTCCTGATGGACCCCGCCATCCCGACCGCCGCCGTCCCGCCGCACGGGGCCCTGTTCTACGTGGCCGCCGTCAACCTGGTCATCTGGGCCGGCCTCTTCGCCTACCTCTTCTACCTCGACCGCCGGATCCGGGCGGCCACGAAGAAACAGACACCGGAGGACCCCCGATGAAGAAAGCGTACTGGGCCGGCGCCGTCCTGCTCCTGGCGTTCCTGACCTTGGGGCTCACCACCTTCTCGAAATCGATGACGCCGTACGTCTCCTTCAAGGAGGCCCGTGACTCCGCCCGCACGGTGCAGGTGATGGGCGGGCTCGAGAAGGGAAGCACCCGGTACGACACGGCGACCAAGACCCTCCACTTCAACCTCGTGGACCTGCAAACGAAGGAGGTCATCCCGGTGGCCTACCAGGACATCAAGCCGGCCAACTTCGAGGAGGCCGTCTCCATCGTCGCCATCGGGCGGTACCAGAGCGGCACCTTCACCGCCGAGAAGCTGCTGGTGAAATGCCCGTCCAAGTACCAGGGCGAGGAGATCGAGAAGAAGTACGGGAAACCGGAGGGTCGAGCGGAGCGAGAGCCGAGGTCTCTGGCGGAGGACGAAGGGCTCCGCAGCAAAGCGGCTTGATGGACGACTTCCGGCAGCAGCTGGGCTTCGCCCCCGGCACCCTCGCCATCTGGACCGCCCTCACCACCGGGCTCGCCTCGATCGCGGTCTACCTCTACGCCATGGGCCTCCAGCGCAAGCTCGGGTTCACCGGGCCGGGCGCCGGGGTCTTCGACGAGGGGCGGGACAGCGCCTTCGACCGAGCGGTCGGCTTCGCCCGCCGCCTCTATCTCTTCTACGTGGGCGCGATCGTCCTGGCCTCGCTCATCCTCATGCGCCTCCTCTTGGTGCACGATTTCCGCGTCTCGTACGTGGCGTCGTATTCGGGCCGGGACCTGCCGTTCCGGTACCTCTTCTCCACGTTCTGGGCCGGACAGGAAGGCTCGTTCCTCCTCTGGCTGTTCTTCGGCGCCCTCATCGGCGTCGCGGTCCTCCGCTCCGCCAAGGAGCAGGAGCCTCCGGTGATGATCGTCTACCTGGCGAGCTTCCTCGGGATCGTCGCCATCCTGGTCAAGCAGTCCCCGTTCCGGTTCCTCGCGCAGCTTCCGCCGGACGGCCAGGGCCTGAACCCGCTCCTCCAGGACCCGTGGATGGTCATTCACCCCCCGGTCATGTTCTCGGGCTTCGCCTCCCTCTCGGTGCCGTTCGCCTTCGCGATCGCCGCCATGTGGGTCAAGCGCTGGGACGGCTGGGTCGTGCGAGCCATGCCGTGGGCGCTCTTCACGTTCATCACGCTCGGCACCGCCATCCTGATGGGCGGCTACTGGGCCTACAAGACCCTCGGCTGGGGCGGCTACTGGGCCTGGGACCCGGTCGAGAACACGTCCCTGGTGCCGTGGCTCGCGACCGTGGCGCTGGTCCACGGGATGTTCCTGCAGCGCGCCCGCGAGAAGCACCGGAAGATCAACCTGATCCTGGCCATCCTGGCGTTCTGCTGCATCCTGTACGGGACGTTCCTGACGCGCTCGGGCGTTCTCGCGGACTTCTCGGTCCACTCGTTCGTCGACCTCGGGATCACCGGCTGGCTCGTGGGGATCATCCTGACGTTCCTCGTGGGCGGGCTCGGCCTCCTCGCCTTCCGGTGGCGGGAGATCCCCCGGGAGCCGGACATCGACCCGAAGACCGGCCAGGAGCGGGAGGAGCCTTTTCTCTCACGCTCCGTTCTCTTCATCCTTTCGGTCACGCTCTTCTCCGCCTCCGGGCTCGTGATCCTCCTCGGCACGTCCGC
Organism: uncultured Holophagales bacterium; assembly: GCA_964384675.1. GTDB lineage: Bacteria > Acidobacteriota > Thermoanaerobaculia > UBA5066 > UBA5066 > CAYLNK01. Next base: position 4,285 of record CAYLNK010000235.1, read on the forward strand.
TCCGATCCTCACCCGGATCACCGGCAAGGCGTCGCAGGTGTCGACGAGCTTCTACAACCTGACCCACGCGCCGATCGCGATGGTCATCGGTCTCCTCCTGGCGCTCGTGCCGTACCTGTCCTGGCGCGGCGAGAAGGCCGGGCTCGTGGCGAAGAAGGCGATGGTCTCGGCCATCGTCGCGGTCCTCGCCACGGTCGTCTTCTTCGCCGCCGGCGTCCGGGGAGGACGCGATCTCCTGATCCTCGGCTTCGCCGTCTTCGGCATGGTGGCCAACGCGGAGACCCTGGTCCTCTTCGTGAAGCGGAAGGCGATCGCCTCCATGGGCGGCTACCTCGCCCACGTCGGCACCAGCGTGATGCTGGTCGGGATCCTCGTCTCGGGCGCGTACGAGTCGAAGCAGACGGTGACGCTGCTGCGAGGCGAGCCGATGCAGGTGGGCCGCAACACCCTGACGTTCATCCGCACGGTGTTCGTGAACGAGCAGGGCGTCGTCAAGCAGCAGAACGAGCTCGACCCACGCCTCCTCGCGGACCGCCGGGCCAAGCAGGCGATGGAGGTGGAGGTCGCCTCGCCGCGCGGGAAGGTCTGGAAGGCCTACCCGAAGATGTACATGAACCAGCGCACGAATCAGCTGATGGCGAACCCCGACGTGCGCTCGACCGCCTCGATGGACACCTACCTCTCCCCGCAGTCGTACGACCCGGGGTCGCCCGGCCGGCCGGAGGGGACGATCGTCGGCTTCAAGAAGGGCGACGTGCAGAAGGTGCACGGAGTCCAGATGAAGTTCCTGGACTTCGAGGCCGACCGCTCGCAGCTCCAGAGCGCTCGTCCCCGGGTGATCGTGACGTCGCGCTTCCTGGTGACGACCGCCACGGAGTCGAGCGAGGTCCCGGTACGGTTCACGATGCTGATGGGTGGCGAGGCGGGCCAGACCCAGGCCGAGGAAGCCGCCATCCCGGGCACGAACGGGCGATTCAAGCTGCGCCGCACCTCGGCGACGGAAGGCACCTGCGAGATCGAGGTGCTCGGCCTGAACCCCGCGGGCGACGTGAAGCCACCGACGCCGGAGAACTTCACCGTCGACGTGACGACGAAGCCGCTCATCTCCCTGGTGTGGGGCGGCTTCTACGTGATGATGGCCGGCGGCCTCGTGGCCATGATCCGGAGAGGGAAGGACGCGCGGAGAGCGGCGCTGGCTTAGGTGATCGGGAAACCCGTCACGCGGGTTTCCCTACCTTCCCCTCGGCCGCTGCCGCGTCCTGCGGCGTGATCGGGAAACCCGTCACGCGGGTTTCCCTACCTTCCCCTCGGCCGCTGCCGC
>CAYLNK010000235.1:5705-10818 GCA_964384675.1 uncultured Holophagales bacterium
GTCCTGCGGCGTGATCGGGAAACCCGTCACGCGGGTTTGGCCCGGAGGAGCACGACCAGGTGCTTCCTCGGGCCTTCGATCCGGCGGGGCGGCGGCGATCTCCTCGCGACCGGCTGCGCGCGCGCGACCCGCTACCGCGTGCGGCGCTTCGGCCACGGGGGCTCGCCGTTTTCCCCGAGAATTCGCCACTGGTTTCGGCGACGGCTGCGAAATTCTCGGGGAAAAAACTCGCTCCTCGGGGCCAGAGCCGTTCTCCATATCGAGAGGTTCGTCTGGCCCCGGGAGCTTCGAACAACGGCGAGCCTGATCCCGTGGCCTCGCGGCGCACGCGAGCGGGTCCCCGCGCGTGCTCGACGGTCGCTGCGGGCCCACCCCCGCCCCGCCTCGAGGTCACCGGACCGATCGGGGTCGCGTCTCTCGTTTCCACTATGGCGCCGGCTTCTTTCGACACGCCTCATCACGAGGCGGCGGGAGCCTTCCGCGCTTCCCGCCGCCGCGCGTCTGTGGTCATCGAGATGCCCACAGCGTCAGACCGGCGACGAGGAAGAAGAAGCAGGGGACGGGGTCGCGTCTCTCGTTTCCATTCTAGGCCGCCGCTCTCGCCGTCGGCTGACGCTCCGGGCGGCATCGTGGCGAGGTGACCAGCGACGCGAGCGGGCGCGGGCGCCAGAGCCGCACCGCGAGTTGCAGCCTGCGTGAAGCGCACGGACCACCAACCGGGAAGCTCATCCGTGCTCCTCGCGGCCCGCGGCTGTGGTCATCGAGATGCCCCGAACGTCAGGCCCGCCAGGACGAAGAAGACGATCCAGGACAGATGCCGCCCCTTCGATCCGACCAAGGCGAGCGGACCGATCGGGGTCGGGTCTCTCGTTTCCACTCCGGGCCGCCGTTCTCGCCGCCGGCTGACGCTCCGGGCGGCACCGTAGCGAAGAGCGGATCGATCGCGGAGATCGCGGATCGATCGGGGTCGCGTCTCTCGTTTCCACTATGGTGTCGGCGGTCTTCCACGCGCCTCATCCCAAGGCGGCGGGAGCCTATCGGCGCTTCTCGCCGCCCGCGCCGGACGTCATCGGAATGTCCACAGCGTCAGGCCGGCGACGAGGAAGAAGACGATCCAGGAGAGGTGGCGCCCCTTCGATCCGATCAGTGCCACGCGAGACGGAGCGTGTCCTGCGTGAAGGTGGTCCCGCCTCGGAGCCGCGGCAGGTCTCCCCGTCGGAAGAGCCGGATGAGGATGTAGCGCTCACCGAGATACGAGTGAGCCGCCGCGAGGAGGACCGCGAGGAGGGCTGCGGCGACGAGAGCCGGGTTCATGCCGCCCCAGGAGCGTGTCGTTCCATACGCTTCTGATTGTCCGGCCCGTTCCGCGTGCTCCGCTCGAGCCGATCCAGGAGACGCGTCTCGACCTCGAGCCGGACCGCGGGTCGGGCCCGCAGCGACCGTCGAGCACGCGCGGGGACCCGCTCGCGCGCGCCGCGAGGGACGCGGGATCAGGCCTCGCGATGTTCGAAGCCCCGGGGGCCAGACGGGCGACTCACGATGCTGCAACGACACAGGCCCCCGAGGGGCGAGTTTTCGCGAGGCCCCCGCGTCCGGAGCGCCGCACGCGATAGCGGGTCGCGCGAGCGCAGCGGGTCGCGAGGAGACCGACCCGCGGTCCGGCGGATCGAAGGCCCGCCGACACTCGCGCTCGAAGCCGTGCCGCGCGGCAGCGCCCCCTTCACCAACCGACACGCCCGCCGCCGATGTGACCCGCATCACCATCGAGACGGTGTCTCGATCTCCGGGCGAAACCGATGGCACGTCACCTGCGTATAGGTAGGTGTCAGCGCCACGAAGGAGGACGACGATGCTCAGGAAGATCAGTCGAGAAGTAACGATCCCCACACCGGAGCCCGGCCCTCGGCGCGTCATCGTCCGCGAAACCCCTCTTCCCGGAGACGATCCGGCGGTCGGCGAGGCCCGCTTCGAGGATGCCACCTCGATTGCCTCTGCCCGCAAGTCACGCGTGGGCGGCTACTTGAAGCTACCGCTCCAGGCCGTCCGTGCCATCGGGAAGAGCGCGATCCTGCTCGAGAAGTTCGTCGAGGGAACCGACCTCATCCTCCGTGTCCGGCTCTTCCCGGTCCCCCTCGCCGCCCGACGTTAGAACCCGTGCCTCCCCGGGACGCGAGTCCCGGTTCTCCTGCCCAGCGGAAACTCCTACCCTCCCTCCCTCCCTCCCCTCCCCTCCTACCAGAACGAAACGCCCGCCTCACGGCGGGCGTTCTCGTTTCCGGCGCACGTCACGATGACGCCGGGCGTCACTCTGACGCTGCGCGTCACGATGACGTGATCAGAGCACCTTCGGCTTCGCGGCGGACTGGTAGAGCCCGTAGACCGCGAGCCAGGCGAGGACGACGAGCACCGGGAGCGCGAACGCGTAGCTGGCTGCCCACGTTCCGTGCTGCCCCATCATCGTGAAGACGAGCGGGACGGACATGTAGGTGTTGTGCTTGGAGCGGGTTCCCGCCATCGCCACCCAGGCCGGATCCGGCTTCTCCCCGTTCTTGACCGCCGCGATGATCCGCCGCTGGTTCGGGACGATCCGCATGAAGACGTTCATGAACATCAGCGTGCCGAACATGGCGCCCAGGTGGATCGCCGTCCCGCGGTACGTGAACGGTCCGACCTTCGAGAAGAGGAAGACCGCGCCGGTGGCGCCGGCGAGCCCCACGGCGGCCTGCGCCTCGGGCCTGGCGATCGCCTTCATCAAGGGGTCGTAGATCACGAACGCCAGGAACGCGAAGAGGACGACTGGGCCGCCGGTCCCCCAGCTCTTCTGTCCTCCTTCGAAGACGAAGCCGCGGGGGTAATAGACCATGCCGAGGAGAAGCAGCCCCGTCACCCACGTGAAGAGCGCGCCCATGCGAAAGAAGTGGAGCGCCCGCGGCATCAGCTCGGGGACGACCTTCTTCTTCGTGTCGGCGTCCAGCGTGGCGGCGAACGGGCCGTTCACGAAGTTGAAGAAGTAGAGGAGGCCGATCCAGAGGATCCCCGAGACGACGTGTATCCAGCGGAACAGCGACTCGGTGAGGTTCATGCCGTCCATGCGTGGCTCCTTCCCGGCGTGAGCGACGTCACGCCCCGACCGCCTTGGCGATCTGGTGGGCGAGCTTGATGAAGGCGTCGGTGACCACCGAGGTCGGCTCGGCCACCACGATCGGCTTGCCGGCGTCTCCCTGCAGCGCGACCCGGGGATCGATCGGGACCTCGCCCAGGAACGGCACGTTCAGGAGCTTCGCCGTCCTCTCGCCGCCGCCGTGCTTGAAGATCTCCTCGCGGTGCCCGCACTTCGGGCAGAGGTAATAGCTCATGTTCTCGATGATCCCGAGGACCGGGACGTTCACCTTCTGGAACATCGCCAGCCCCTTGCGGGCGTCGATGAGCGCCACGTCCTGCGGCGTCGTGACGATGACGGCGCCGGAGAGGTGGACCTTCTGGGTGAGCGTGAGCTGCGCGTCGCCGGTGCCGGGCGGCAGGTCGACGAGGAGGAAGTCCTGCTTCCCCCACGCCACGTCGCCCAGGAACTGCTCGACCGCCTTGAAGACCATTGGGCCGCGCCAGATGACCGGCGTATCGACGTCCATGAGGAAGCCGATCGACATCACCTTCACGCCGTGCTTCTCGATCGGGAGGATCTTCTCCTCCTCGTTGATCATCGGCTTCTCGTCGATGCCCATCATCATCTGCTGCGACGGGCCGTAGATGTCCGAGTCCATCAGGCCGACCGTGTAGCCGAGCTTCGTGAGCGCGAGCGCCAGGTTCGCGGCGACGGTCGACTTGCCGACGCCGCCCTTGCCCGACGCCACGGCGACGATGAACCGCGTGTCCTTCAGGATGTCCGACTTCGCCCCGCCCGCCGCGGCCATCACCGGCGGCGCCGGGGCCGCGACCTGCACGGCGATCGTGACGGCCGAGACACCGGGCAGCGTGCGCAGCTCGGCCTCGGCGTTCTTCTTCATCTCCTCGGCCGCGCGCGGCGCGTCCGACGTCATCACCAGGCGGAAGGAGACGTTCCCGCCGCCGACCGTCAGGTCCTTCACGAAGCCGAACGACACGATGTCCCGGGAGAGCCCGGGGTACTTCACTTTTCGCAGGGCCGCGAGGACGGCCTCCTCGGTCAAGACGCTGATGGACAACGGTCCCTCCTGAACGCCGGCGACTATACCTTCCCGCCGTCGGGACAGCCCGCCAGGCGGAGGATCTCGGCGCGCACGGCGGCCATCAGCTCCGGGCGCTGGGCCACCGTGAGCCCGGCCGTCGGGATCGGCTCGCCGAGGCGCACGACGACCCGCCCCGGCGTCACCAGGAGCCCCTCCGTGCCGAGCGCCCGCCGGGCGCCTGAGATCCCGACCGGGACGATCGGCATCCCGGTCTTGATGGCCGCGAGAAAGCCGGACTTCTTGAACGGCCCGAGGCTCCCGGTGCGCGAACGCGTCCCCTCAGGGAAGACGAGCACCGAGACCCCGCGCTTCAGCCGCTTCTCCAGGCTGGAGAAGACGTCCCGGGCGTGGTCGGTGCGCTCGCGGTCGACGGGGATGAACCCGGCCAGCCACATCGACCAGCCGAGGAACGGGATGTAGAAGAGCGAGCGCTTGGCGAGGAAGAAGACGTCGTGAGGGATCGCGAGGAAGAGGGACAGGATGTCGACGGCCGACTGATGGTTCGGCATGAAGACGGCCCCTGGCAAGGCGCGCGCGGCGTCGCTCCCCTCCACCACCACCCGGATCCCCGCGAAGTAGAGGACGCAGCGGGCCCAGATGCGGGCCCAGACCAGGTAGAAGCGGCCGCGCGGTGGCACCCAGCTGGTCAGGATCGCGAGGCTCCCGAACACGATCGTGAGCAGGAGGGCCATGAGCCACGCGAACGTCGATCTCACGAGACTCACGGGAGAGAGTTTAACCAGCGACAATCGGCAGATGGGCGAAACGATCCTGGTGACGGGCGGCGCGGGGCTCCTCGGCTCGACCGTGGCGCTCGCGCTGGCCGCCCAGGGCCGCAAGGTGGTGGTCGCCGACCGGCTGGGTGTCGAGGGCGACGGGCCGGCCGCCCGCGCCCGGCGCGTGGGGGC
>CAYLNK010000236.1:0-10809 GCA_964384675.1 uncultured Holophagales bacterium
GGGATCGACGCCGAGGCGAGGAGCGCCGCGCGGAGGGTCTCGCGCGTGATCGGTACGTGGAGGGTGGGGAGGTCGGAGATCGCGGCGAGCGGTCCTGGGTCGCCGCCCGCGTGGAACAGGGTCCGCCGGAAGTGGGCGCCGAGCGCGCGGCGCGAGACGGCATTGGTGAGCGCGGCGACCCCGAGCCCGAGCGCGAGGGGCCCGCGGCGCTCGGAAGCCGCGAGGCCCCGTCCCTCGGCGGTCACGACGTGCAGACGGGCGCTCGGGTGCCCGAGGACCTCGTCGACGCCTGCCTCCCCGAGGAGGACGTCGAGGATCCGCGCGGTGGTCTCGGTGATCAGCTGGATCGACGGCCTCGGAGGGTACCGCTGCTCGACGTACGCCTCGTGTGCGCGCTCGAGGGCCGCCACGGGGTCGAGCTGCGCGAGACAGGCGAGGCGCCAGCTCCCGATCGACGCGCCGATCAGGTGCAGCGGGCGGGCGCGCGGTGCCGCGAGGAACGTCCCGAAGAGGAACCGGTCGAGTCCGGCCAGGATCAGCCACTTCGGACCGCCCGAGGCGCCGAGCACGACGTCCACGCCCTCGGCGTGAAGGCCGCGCTCGCGGAGGATCCGGCGCGCCTCCGGACCGGCCTTGAGCGTGAGCGCGTTCAACGGCCCGGGCGAAGAGGCGGCGCCGCGATCCGCCCGAGGGCGTCGCGCTCGAGGCTGCCGAGCCAGAGGACGCCGTCGTGCTCGAGGACGCTGGTGACGGGAGAGAAGGACTCCGGCGACGGGTCCTGCAGGCTCTCGACCACGCGGCCGCCCTCGTCGATCGCGAGGGCCCAGCCGACGCGTGCCGGCTGGGGCTGGACGAACAGCGGCAGGCGAAGGACGACCTTCCGCAGGAACGGCGAGCCGGCGAGCACGTCGAGCGCGGCCACGCGTGGCGAGAAGAGCGCGACCCAGAATACCCGCCGCGCGGGCGACCAGGTGACGTTGTCCGGCAGACCCGGGAGGTTCTCGAGGAACGGTTCCGAGGTACCGCGCTTCGGTCCCGCCAGCCAGTACCGCGTCGTCCGGTAGGCCCCGGTCTCGTTGACCACGAGGAAGTTGGCGTCGCCGGAGACGGCCACGCCGTTCGCGAACTGGAGGCCCGCGAGGAGCAGCTCGGTCGTGCCGGTCTCCGGGTGGTAGGCGAGGAGCCGGCCGCGCCCGCCGTGCTCCAGGACGTCCTCCCGCGCCTGCGTCACCGAGAAGCGCGACGACGCGTCGGTGAAGTAGACGGTCCCGTCCGGGCCGAGGTCGAGGGAGTTGGTGAAGCCGAACGGCACGCCGGCGTGAGAGGTCGCGAGCACGCGGACCGTGCCGGACGGCTCGACGGCGAGGAGACCCTTGACCGCGTCGCAGACGAGGAGGCGCCCGTCGTGGTCGTACGCGAGCGCCAGCGGACGCCCGCCCGTCGCCGCGACGCGGCTGAGCGCGCCGGTGGCCGGGTCGAGACGCATGACGAGGCCGTCGCGCGTGCCGGTGAGGACGTGTCCGTTCGCGTCGATCGTCGTCGCCTCGGGTCCGAGGAGCTGGCCCCTAACGATCCAGCTCACGTCCTTCAGCCGCTCGTTCGGGGCGTACCGCCCCTCGAGCCGCGGGGCGCGAGGAGGGCTCCACGCGATCGGCTGGATCGGCACCGGCCAGAGCGTCAGGTAGGCCGCGAGCAGCAGGAGCGCGACGAGGACCGCGCGCTTCGGGCGCGACTTCGGGATCACCGCGCGCTCATGCCGTAGCCGCGCAGGATGCGGCGCGCGACCGACTCGACGTGCACCTCGTCGGCGCCGTCGTAGATCCGCGCGGCGCGCTCGTGGGCGTACCAGTACGCGATCGGGGTGTCGTCGGTCATCCCCAGCCCGCCCAGCGCCTGCAGCGTGCGGTCGAGGACGCGCTGCACCGTGCGGGCCACGGTCAGCTTGATGAGCGAGACCTCCTCGCGCGCGGCGCTCGCTCCGTCGCGCTCGATCTTCCACGCGGCGTGCAGGACCATGAGCCGCGCGGCGTGGATCTCGGCCCGGCTCTCGGCGATCCACTGCTGCACGATCTGCTTCGAGCCGAGCGGCTTTCCCGGGGCGAGCTCACGCGTGGCGGCGTGCCGGCAGAGGAGGTCGAACGCCCGCTCGCAGACGCCGATCCACCGCATGCAATGGTGGATCCGTCCCGGCCCGAGCCGCTCCTGCGCCAGGACGAAGCCGTGCCCCTCGCCGCCGAGGAGGTTGCCGAGCGGCACGCGCGCGTCCTCGTACATCACCTCGCCGTGGCTCGCCCAGTCGCCGCCCCGCTCGCCCATGATCGAGAGGTTCCCGACGAGCGTGAAGCCGGGCGTATCCGTCGGCACCAGGATCATGCTGGCCCGGCGATACGGATCCGCCGCCTCCGGCGACGTGACGGCCATGCAGACCGCGAACGCCGCGCCGTCGGTGGAGGAGGCGAACCACTTGTGGCCGCGGATCACCCAGTGGCCACCGTCCCGCCGCGCCGTCGTGCCCAGGTGGACGGGGTTCGAGCCGGCGTACTCAGGCTCGGTCATGGTGAAGCAGCTCCGGATCTCGCCACGCACCAGCGGGACCAGGTACCGCACCTTCTGCTCGGGCGTGCCGTGGGACATGAGGAGCTCCATGTTCCCCACGTCCGGCGCCTGCACGTTGAAGACGTAGTGGCCGATCGGGCTCCGCCCCAGCTCCTCGCTCATGTGGGCGAACTCGACGAGCGACAGGCCGGCTCCGCCGTACGCCTCCGGCACGTGGGCCGCGAAGAGGCCGGTCTGCCGCGCCTTCTCCCGGGCTTCGCGGAGTCTCGGGAGGAGCGCCACGAAGCCGTCCTTCCGGAGGGCCGGCTCGAGGGGCAGGACTTCCTTCTCCATGAACTCGCGCACGAGTCCGCGGACGCTCGCCACCTTCGGAGTCTCGGAAAAGTCCACTCTGGCCTCCAGCGTGGAGTTTAGTGGCCGGCCCTGATGCAGATGCTCCATGGAGGGGACCGGTTCCTGGTGGGAGGCTCGACCCGTCCGGTTAGCCCGAAAGGGAGGCGCGATGCTCGGACGGTCCGCTCGCGGCCAGGGTGCGGGCCGGGCCGTGCTCGTGTCCGTGGTCGCGACGGCGCTCCTCCTCTCCCCGGGACCCCCGGTTCTCGCCGGGGGGTCCGTCCCGGCCGGCGACGCGCCGGTGCGGGCCCCCGGCGATCTCGCCGTCACCGCGTGGCGGGACGAGCTTCCCCAGGAATCCGTCAACGCGATCCTCCAGGCGCGGGACGGTCACCTCTGGCTCGGTACGTACGAGGGGCTCGTCCGCTTCGACGGGATCCGATTCAGCGTCTTCGACTCCCGCAACGTCCCGATCATGAAGCGGCCCGCGATCCTGAGCCTCGCGGAGGACGCGGACGGCGGCCTCTTCATCGGGACGCAGCGGGGCGGGCTCCTGCGGATGAAGGACGGGCGGTTCGAGTCGTGGACGACCTCGCAGGGTCTGTCCTCGGACGAGGTGTTCGCGCTTCTCGTGGACCGCTGGAACGGCCTCTGGATCGGGACGGGGCGAGGCGTCAACCGCCTCTCGTCGGGCAGGATCCAGAGCTTTTCGGCCGCGAGCGGCGCGCCGACGGAGCCGGTCGTCTCGCTCACGGAGACCCCGGACGGCACCGTCTGGGCGGGCTCGAACGGCGGTGGCCTCCGGTGCGTCCGCGCGGGCGAATGGCGAGTCGCGCCGGAAGGCGGCCTCGCGAATCCGTTCGTCTCGTCGGTGAAGCACGACGGGACAGGAGGTCTCTGGATCGGGTCGCGGGACGGTCTCCACCACCTCGTCGGCGGCGTGCTCCGGAGCTGGGGTCCCGCCGAGGGGCTGGTCAATCCGCTCGTCTCGGCGCTCGTGGTCGACCGGACGGGCGACGTCTGGATCGGAACCCACGGCAGCGGCCTGGTGCGATTCCGGGACGGCCGGTTCGAGGCACGCCGGCAAGCGGACGCCCGGGCGACGGACTACGTCCGATCGCTCCTGTCGGACCGGGAGGGGAACCTGTGGGCGGGTACGCGAGGCGGTCTGCTGCGGCTCCGGGACGGCGCGTTCGCGGCGTACCACCCGCACGACGGGCTGGTCGGGGAGATCGTGCGGACGGTCTTCCAGGATTCGCGGGGGCGAATCCTCGTCGGGACGGAAGGCGGCGGCGTCCAGGCCGTCGACGGCCGTCGGATCACGCGGGTGCGCGACCCGACGGGGATCTCGGAGAGGCTGATCCGGTCGATCGGCGAGGACGCCACGGGCGCGCTCTTCATCGGGACCGCGGGCGATGGCCTGCTGCGCCTGAAGGACGGCCAGGTCCGCCAGTACCTCCGGAAGGACGGCCTTCCGGGCAATGACGTCCGCGTGGTGCTCGGCAGGCCCGACGGCTCGGTCTGGGTGGGGACGACGACCGGCCTCTCGGCCCTCCGCGCCGGCCGGTGGACGCCGCCGGATCCGCTGCTGGCGACGACGGGAGTGTGCGCCCTCCTCGCGCGCCGCGACGGCTCGACCGCGGTCGGAACGATCGATCGCGGGGTCGTGATACTCGGCGCGGACGGCCGGCGCCGCGCGGTGGGAGGAGCGGAGGGCCTGGCGGCAGACCCGGTGCTGGCCCTTCACGAGGACCCGCAGGGAGGCCTCTGGATCGGGTCTTCGAACGGGCTCAGCCGCTGGAAAGACGAGAAGCTGACCACCTTCAGGCAGCGGGAAGCCCTCTCGGGCGAGCAGATCTTCTCGATCCTCGAGGACGACGGCGGCTTCCTCTTCATGAGCAACAACAAGGGCGTCCACCGGATCGCCCGGTCCGCCCTGGAAGCAGTGGCGCGCGGCGCGAGCCAGGGTCTTTCCCGGATCACGTTCGGCCCGGAGGACGGGATGCCGGGGCGTCAGTGCAACGGCACCAGCCAGCCGGCCGCCTGGCGCAGCCGCGACGGCCGGCTCTGGTACCCGACCACGCACGGGCTCGCCGTCGTCGACCCGACGCGCCTCGGGCGGAACCCCACGTCGCCTCCCGTCCTGATCCAGCGCGTGCTGGTGGATGGGGAGCCGGCCACCTCCCTCACGTCGCTCGAGCTCCAGCCCGGGTCGCGCCGCATCGAGATCGAGTACGAGGGCCTCCGCCTCTCGGCGCCGGAACGGGTCACCTTCCGGCACCGGCTCGTCGGGCTGGACACCGGCTGGCACGAGACGACGCGCCGTTCCGTGGAATTCACGACGCTTCCTCCCGGCGTGTACCGTTTCGAGGTGGCGGCCGCGGCGGACGGCGGGTCGTACGGCGGGACGCCGGCCCGCGTGGAGATCAGGGTCGTACCGAGGCTCCACCAGACGAGGCTCTTCTGGTCGCTGCTGGGCGCGGTCGCGGCCGGAGCGGTCTGGACGGCGTTTCGACGGCTCAAGGCTCAGGAGCGCCGCCTGAACGCCGTCGTGGCGGACAAGACGCGTGCGCTCGCGGCCGAGATGCGGCGTGTGGACGAGGCCAACCGGCAGCTGGCCGAGAGCAACGTCCTGCTCGAGGAGCTCTCCCGGTCGGACCCGCTCACCGGTCTCGCGAACCGGCGGCAGCTGGACGAGGCGCTCGACACCGAGTGGCGGCGGTGTGGTCGCCTCGGGCTGCCGCTCGCCGTGGTGCTGTTCGACCTGGATCACTTCAAGGACTTCAACGACACGTTCGGCCACAAGGCCGGGGACGACTGTCTGCGCCAGGTGGCCTCGGTCCTGTCGGCGGGGATCCGGCGGGCCGGCGACGTCGTCGCCCGCTACGGGGGCGAGGAGTTCCTGGCCCTGCTGCCCGGCACGGGGGAGCGGGAGGCCGAGGAGCTGGCGCAGCAGGTGCGCGTCGCGGTCGAGGCCCTGGGGATCCCTCACGTCGTCCCTCCCGGCCGCGTCACGATCAGCGGAGGGGTCGCGTCGCTCGTCCCGGAGAGCGAGCGGCCCGAGGACCTCACGAACGTGGCGGACGAGGCGCTCTACGAGGCGAAGCGGCAGGGCCGGAACCGCATCGTGCGGGCCCGGTCGTCTCACTCCGTCTCCGGGCCGATACGGGTCGCCCCCGGACCGGCGCCTTCCGGCGGCCGATCCGGGAGCCGCAAGACGGACTAAGCGATCGCGGCGGCGGCCACCTCGCGGCCGGCCGGCACGACGAGGCCCCGCGCCGCCTGGACGATGGCATCGGCCTGCGGCACGAACGCCTGCTCCAGCACCCAGCTCGACGGCGCCGGCGCGTCGGGTCCGGCGATGCGGACGACCGGCGCGCGAAGCGCGTCGAACGCCTTCTCGGCGACCGTGGCCGCGATCTCGGCACCGACCCCCGCGGTGCGGCTCGCCTCGTGGACGACGACGAGCCGCCCCGTCTTCCGGACCGAGGCGAGGACCGCCTCCTCGTCCCACGGCTTGAGCGAGCGCAGGTCGATCACCTCCGCGGAGATCCCGTCGGCGGCGAGCGTCTCGGCGGCCGTCGCGCACGCGTGCACGGTCTTGCCGTAGGAGACGAAGGTGATGTCGGTCCCCTCGCGCCGCACCGCGGCCTTGCCGATCGGAACCACGACGTCGCCCTCCGGCACCTCTCCCGGGACGTAGAGGAGGCCGATGTCGAGGAAGAAGATCACCGGGTTCTCGTCCCGGATCGCGGCCTTCATCAGGCCCTTGGTGTCGGCGGGCGTGGACGGCATCACCACCTTGAGCCCCGGCGCGTGGACGAACCACGCCTCGACGTTGTGGTTGTGCTGCGCGCCGACGCCCCAGCCGGCGCCCGTCATCGCCATCGCGACGAGCGGGAACGAGAACTGGCCGCCGGAGATGTAGCGGAGCTTGCCGGCGCTGTTGACCAGCTCCTCCATCGCGAACGTCATGAACGGGGCGAAGAGGAGGTCGATCACGGGCCGCAGGCCGGTGGCCGCGGCGCCGGCGGCGGTGCCGGCGATGATCCCCTCGGCGAGCGGTGTGTTGCGGACCCGGAGCTTCCCGAACTCGGCGACCAGCTCCTTCCGCTTGGTCGCGATCCCCTCCCCGAAGGCGAGGACCCGGGCGTCGCGGCGCATCTCCTCGGCGAGCGCCTGACCGATGGCTTCGTGGGCGTTGATCTGCGGCATGGCGCGTCCTTTCAGGCGTAGACGTCGGTGGTGAGAGTGTCGAAGGACGGCCAGGGGGAGTCGGCCGCGAAGGCGAACGCGGTGTCGAGCCGCTCGGCGACGCGGGTCTCGATCGCCCCGACCTCTCCCTGCGAGAGGGCGCCGCTCGCGAGGAGCCGCTCGCGGTAGGTGGCGATCGGGTCCTTCGCCTTCCAGGCGGCGAGCTCTCCGGGGTCCACGTACGACTGGTCGTCCGGCTCGTAGTGCCCGCGGGTCCGGTAGGTGCGCGTCTCCAGGAGGAACGGCTTCCTCGTCTCACGGACCTTCCCGACGGCCTCGACCGCCGCGGCCCGGACGGCCTCCACGTCGTTGCCGTCGACGCTCTTCCCCTCGATCCCGTAGGCCGGGGCGCGCGACGCGATGGAGTCGACGAGCATCGTCTCCTTGCGGGAGACGAACGCCTGCCATTCGTTGTTCTCGCAGACGAAGAGGACCGGCAGATCCCAGACCGCGGCGAGGTTCACGGCCTCGTGGAAGATCCCCTCGCAGGCCGCCCCGTCGCCGAAGAAGCAGACGACGACCGCGTCGCCCCCCTGCATCTGCACCGAGAGAGCCACACCGGGCGCGAGCGACAGCTCGCCGCCCACGATGGTGGAGGTGAGGATGACGCCGAGCTCCTTGACCGAGACGTGGAGGCTGCCGCTCTTGCCGCCGCAGTAGCCGGTGGCGCGGCCCATGATCTCGGCCATGATCCGGCCCGGGTCGGCGCCGCGGGCCAGGAGGTGGGCGGCGCTCCGGTGGTTGGTCAGGATCAGGTCCTGCGGTCCGAGGGCGCTCACCACGCCGACGGCCGAAGCCTCCTGTCCGACGGACGTGCAGGTGCCGGGGGACTTGCCGGCGGCGCAGGACGCCGCGCTCCGCTCCTCGAAGCCGCGCGCCAGGATCATCCGCTCGAGGAGGATGGTGGAATCGGGTCGGGTCGGCTGGGTCGACATGCTCACCTCGCGTCGCGGGTCTCGCCCGCTGGCAGTCCGAAGATGCGGCCGGGGCCTGGGGGCCGCCACCTAAGGAATCCCTACACGATCCTAAGAAGTCGCTATCCGGCGCGACGCCCGCCACCGAGCGCGAGGAGCGCCGTGCGCAGGCGCGGACTGGATCGGAGCAGCCCGAGGTACGCGGCCTCCGGACCTTCCCGCTTGGCGGCGACGATCCGGCGGCGCAGGGCGGCGGGCACGGCGTCCGGCGGGAGGCGGTCGAGGACCTGCTGGAGCGGCGTGCGGCCAGGGGCGCCCGCGACCCCGAGCCCGAGCCCGAGGTTGCGGACGTGGAAGCCGTCCCAGGCCGGGTCGGGCTCGCCGACCGAGAACGTGAGCCCGGCGCTCGACAGGCGGCGGAGGGTGGCGGCCGAGGTCCGCCGCGCCGGCTCCCTCGCGAGGCGCGCCTCCTCCCGCCTGGCCAACGTCTCGACCTCCGGATCGACCGAACGGAATCCGAGCTTCCGGTAGAACCAGAAGGCGCCGGAGGCCAGGGCCTCGTCGTTCCCGCGCCCGATCTGGAACGGGTCGACGGCGAAGAGCGTCACCCCGAGGAGCTGACGGTAGGCTCGGAGTAGGCGGGCGTAGAGCCACGCCGACTCCCCGTCGCGGAACGCGAAGAAGACGTTGAAGCTCACGTCGAGCCGCTCGAGGAGGCCGAAGGCGTCGCCGTACCCGACGGGCACGCCGTTCCTCACCACCAGCGCCCCGTATCCGGCCCGGAGCGGGAGGCGTCGCCCCGGCTGGAGACCGTTGAGCAGGACCTCGGTCCCGCGACCGGCGCGAACGGACCAGACGGCCTCCGGGTCGCCGTGCGTGAAGGCGTACAGCTCGCGGTACCTCACGCCCATCACCGCGCGGGCCAGGTCGAGGAAGCGCTCCCCCTCCCGCCGCGAGAGGAGGCGTGCGGGGAGCGGAGCCGGATCGCTCAGCTCGGCCCCGAGGGAGACGTCCCGGCGCGTCAGGAACGGCCCCTCGATGACGAACGGGCGCGCGAGCGGTCGGCGGGCGCGGGTCCGGGAGAGCGCCGAGTCCTCCAGCTCCCAGCGAAGCGGGAGCGCCAGCGCTTCGTAGCGCTCGGCCCTCTCGCGAGGAGGGAACGGCAGCGCGTCGAAGCGGCCGATGAGCCATTCGGCGTCGGTCGCGCCACCGCGGGCGGCGTCGATCCAGGCGCGGAACGGCACGTCGACGTCGACCAGCGCTTCGTCGTCGAGGAGCGGGAGGAAGCGGGGGAGCGCGGCGCCGAGCCGCTCCGTGCTCTCGACGTCGTCCCAGGCGATCGTGACCTTCCCCGGGAACCGGTGGACGAGCCAGCGTGCGGCGTCGAACGGGAACGCCATCGTGATCGCGGTGCCGGCGATGCCGGCCACCTCGTGCTCGTCGAGGGGCGAGAGATCGGTGCCCGAGGCGCGCAGGCGCTCGACTCGCGCGTGCGTCGATCCGAGGAGCGCGTCGACACGGGTGAGGACGCCCGCCGAACGCGGGTGGGCGCGCAGGAAGAGGAGGGCGTCGTGGAGGCGGATCAGCGAGGCTGCGTCGTCGACGTCCGCGACGGCGAGCGCGTCGAGGAGGCGCTCAGCCTCGGCCGTGGCCCTCGGATCCCGCCGGATGGCGTCGAGCCCGGCGATCAGCTCCTCGGTGCGCGGCGCCATGCCGGGATGGTACAAGGAGAGCGTGCCTCACCACGTGGTCGTCGCCGGGTGCATCGGGATCGACACCAACGTCTACCTGGCGGGCGCGGACGTCGACTTCACCGTCGAGGCGAGCTTCACCGAGAACGTCGACTGCGTCGGTCAGGCGGGCGGGTACTCGGCTCGCGGCTTTGCCAGGCTCGGCTTCGCGACGGCGTTCATCGGGTCGGTTGGGCGGGACTTCCAGGGAGAGGAGATCCGCCGTTGCCTCGCCTCGGAGGGGATCGAGACGCTCCTCTTCGACGATCCGATCGGAACGCACCGGAGCGTCAACGTGATGTACCGGGACGGCCGCCGGAAGAGCTTCTACGACGGAAAGGGGCAGGGGGAGGTGGTGCCGGACCTCGCGGCCTGCGAGACGCTCCTCGAGGGCGCCCGCGTCCTCCACGTCCATCTCGAGGACTGGTGCCGGTGCCTGCCGGAGATGGCCCGGCGGCACGGTGTCGTCGTCTCGTGCGACCTCCAGGACCTGACGGCCCTCGACGACCCGTACCGGCGCGACTTCATCGAGGGGAGCGACATCCTCTTCTTTTCGTGCGTGAACTTCCCCGAGCCGGAGGCCGCGGTACGCGCGCTTCTCGCGGGCCGGACGGGCCGGATCGTGATCGGGGGGCGCGGCGCGGGCGGCGTGGTGGTCGGCACCGCCGCCGGGATCGAGCGGCTCCCGGCGCTCGACCTGCCGGAGCCGGTCGTCGACACGAACGGCGCCGGAGATTCGCTCGCGGCCGGCTTCCTCGCGAGCCACCTCCTCGACGGGCTCGACCTCGCGCGCTCGGTGCGCCGCGGGCAGCTCGCGGCGCGGCGCGCCTGTGCCCAGCGTGCGGGCGCCAAGGTCCTGACGTCGCGCGCGGACCTCGAATCCCTCGACCCGCGCTGACGGGTACGCTGCCGGACCGGGGCTGGCCTGCCGTCGCTCCTTTCGCCTCGAGGCGTGGGCGCGGGCGTACACGGCGCCGCCCCGCTCGTAGAATCAGGCATGAGCTTGAAGATCTTCGCCGCCA
>CAYLNK010000237.1:0-10760 GCA_964384675.1 uncultured Holophagales bacterium
CCTCGCACGCCGCGAACCAGCCGCGCCCGCCCGCGGCGCCGATCCGCTCCAGCCGCCGGGCCGCCTTTTCTGCGTCCCGCCCGACCAGCACCACCTCGGCCCCGGCCCCGGCCAGGCCCTGCGCGATCGCCCCGCAGAGCTCACCGGTGCCGCCGACGACGACGGCCACCTTCCCCGCGAGATCGAAGAGGTCGTTCATGGTGCGCTCCCCGGTCGAAAGCATAACTGGTAAATCCACTTGGGGGCCAGTCGCAAACAAGACTTTTTACCGGATCGTCCTGCCGCCAGCGGAGGGCGCGGGGTCGCTCCACGGGTCGCGCCGCTCGGAGATCGACCCGAAATCCTCATGAACGCTGCCTTTCTAGGCCATCGACGCCGTCCGGATCCGGCCCGCCGCCAGCGCTCGATCCCCCCGTGCAGGTGACCACGCCGCGGTCGTTCTTGACAAATGGTAAGTCCATTTGGCATCTTCACCGTACCAACAGACCTCCCGGCGCGAGGGCGCGGGCCGAGGTCGGGAGAACCCAGACGTGCGGCTGATCGGAGACGGGCACCCGGATCGAACCCTCACCGCGGCGCAGGTGCGAGACCTCGTCGGGCGGGCCGTCTCCGAGCTCGATCCGCGCTGGAAGCGGATCCTGGTCTTGACCCCCGACGGCACACGGACCATGCCGCTCCCGCTCCTGGTGGACCTCCTGGAGGAGCTGCTCGGCCCGACGGCGGCGGCCCTCGACTACCTGGTCGCGCTCGGCACGCACCGGCCGATGTCCGACGAGGAGCTCTCCCGCCTCTTCGGCCGTCCCGTGGTGAACGGACGTGCCGGGAGGAGCCGGGTGATCAACCACCGCTCGGACCCCGACGCCCTGGCGCTCGTCGGCGTCCTCTCCGCGGAGGAGGTCGGCGAGATCACGGACGGGCTCCTCGTCGAGGCGGTGCCGGTCCGGGTCAACCGGCTCGTCCTCGACTACGACGCGCTCCTCGTCTGCGGCCCCGTCTTCCCCCACGAGGTGGTGGGCTTCTCGGGCGGGAACAAGTACTTCTTCCCCGGCATCGGCGGCCCGGAGGTCATCGACCTCACGCACTGGCTGGGCGCGCTCCTCTCGAGCCACGACGTGATCGGCTCGGGCTACACGCCGGTCCGAGCGCTCATCGACCGGGCCGCCGCGCTGATCGACCGGCCGAAGGCGTGCTTCGCGGCGGTGGTGTCGCACGAGGGCCTCGACGGCCTCTACTTCGGCGATCCGCACGAGGCGTGGACGGCGGCCGCCCAGCTCTCCGCGCGCGTCCACGTCACCTGGGTGGAGCGGCCCTTCCGGAAGGTCGTCTCGGTGATGCCGCCGATGTACGAGGACCTCTGGACGGCGGCCAAGGGGATGTACAAGGTCGAGCCCGCCGTGGCGGACGGCGGGGAGGTCGTGATCTACGCGCCGCACCTCTCCGAGGTCAGCTTCACCCACGGCCCCGCGATCGAGGCGATCGGCTACCACTGCCGCGACTACTTCCTGGCGCAGTGGGAGCGCTTCCGCGGGCGGCCGTGGGGCGTCCTGGCCCACTCCACTCACTTGAAGGGTCTCGGCTCCTACGACGCGGTCTCGGGCGTCGAGACGCCGCGGGTGACGGTGACCCTCGCCACCGGCATCTCCGAGGAGCGCTGCCGGCGGCTGAACCTCGGCTACCTCGACCCCGCCGCCGTCGACCTCGAGTCGCTCATGAACCGCGAGGACGAAGGGATCCTCGTCGTCCCGAAGGCCGGCGAGAGGCTCTACAAGGTCCGGCCCGCCCCCGCCACGAAGGAGCCTGCATGACGCGCGTGACGTCCGCCCTCTCTCTCCGCCCGGACGGGGCCTTCGACTTCGTGTCGCTCGGCGCCCTCGTCCACCGGCTCGACCCCGGCCTCGTGCCGTTCCGCAAGGCCACCGATTGCCGGATCCACGTCAGCGGGGGCGAGTTCAACTGCGCCGCGAACCTGGCCGACTGCTTCCGCCTGAAGACCGCCATCGTCTCGGCGATGGTCGACTACCCGGTCGGGGACCTGATCGCCGAGCGGGTGCGCGCGATGGGGGTGACGGGCCTCTACAAGAGGTTCGCGCACGACGGCGTCACCGGCCCGAACATGGCCACCGTCTACAGCGACCGGGGATTCGGGGTGCGCGCGCCTGTGGTCTTCTACAACCGCGCCAACGAGGCGGCGGCGCGCCTCGCGCCCGGGGACGTGGACTGGGGCGCGCTCTTTTCGCGGGGCGTGCGCTGGTTCCACAGCGGCGGGATCTTCGCGGCGCTCTCGCCGACCACGGCCGAGCTGATCGTCGAGGGGATGCGGGCCGCGCGCGCCGCCGGCGCCGTCACCTCGTTCGACCTCAACTTCCGCGAGAAGCTCTGGAAGGTCTGCGGCGGGGAGGGCCGGGCCGTCGAGGTGCTCCGGCGGATCGTCGAGCACGTCGACGTCCTGGTCGGGAACGAGGAGGACCTTCAGAAGGGGCTGGGCATCCCGGGGCCCGAGGTCTCCTCCACGTCGAAGCTGGACCCGACGGCCTTCTTCCGGATGATCGACGCCGTCAACGAACGGCATCCGGGCGTGAGGGTCGTGGCCACGACGCTCCGAGAGGTCCGCTCCACGAGCCGGCACGCGTGGTCCGCCGTGGCCTGGGTGGCCGGGGAGCGTTGCCTGGCCCCCACGGCGGAGCTGGACGTGCTCGACCGTGTGGGGGGCGGTGACGGCTTCTCCTCGGGCTTCTTCTACGGTCTCCTGACCGGCGAGACGCCGGAGGAGGCCGTGAAGCTCGGCTGGGCGCACGGCGCGCTGCTCACCACGTACCCGGGCGACACGACGATGGCGAGCCTCGAGCTGGTCCGGGCCTTCGCGAACGGGGCCTCGGCCCGGATCCAGCGCTGAGGGCCGGTGCCGACCGGGTTCCGTCAGCGCCGCGAAAGACCCCGCAGCGTCGCCACGTAGACCCCCGTCGGGTCCCCCGCCGAGAGTCGGGCGTCCTGACGCCTCCCGGCCGCCGCGAGGCGCGATCTCTCCGCGCCGGCCTCCCAGAGCCCGCCGAGCGCGCTCGCGATCGAGCCGGGCTCGAGCGGGTCCAGGAAGAGGGCGGCGTCGCCGGCCACCTCCTCGAGCGCCGGCAGCCGGGACGCGATCACGGGCGTGCCGAGCCGGAGGGCCTCGGCGACCGGGAGCCCGAAGCCCTCGTGCAGCGACGGGTAGACGAGGAGCCGGGCCCCCTGCAGGAGCGCGGTGACGTCCGCGTCCGGAAGGTACGGGAGGACGCGCAATCGCGACGACACGCCGAGCGCCGCCCCGCGGGCCAGGAGCCGCTCCCGTGCGCCGTCGAGGGCACCGCACAGGACCAGCCGGACGCCAGGCGCCGCCGCCAGCGCCGCCAGCAGGCGCTCGTGGTTCTTGTGGGGCCAGTAGTTGGCGGGGTAGACGGCGAAGGCGTCCCGGGCCTCCCCGAGCGTCCGCAGACGCTCGTCCACCTCCGGTGCCGGAAGCGGAGTCCGCAAGACCTCGGGCCGCACGGTGATCACCCGCGCGGCGGCGAGGCCCGCCCGTTCGATCCCGTCGCGTCGCGTCGCCTCCGAGATCGCGATCACCACGTCGGCCCGCACCAGGTCGGCGCGGAACTCCTGGCGCCGCCGCCGCTCCGCCGTCGTGAAGAACCCGGGATGCGTCAGCTCCTGGAAGTCGTACGCGATCACGAGGTGCGGCAGGCCGCGCTCGTGGAACCCCGTCGTGAAGAGCGGGCTCCAGAGCACGTCCGCCCCGAGCCGGCGGAGCGAGGCGCGGTCCGGGAGCGCGGCGAGGGCCGGCACCCGGCGCCTCGTCCGGAGGAGCCGTCTCGGCTCGCCGACGTCCCGGCCCAGCACGTGGACCCGCGCGCCCGCACGGGCCAGGGATGCGACCTCGTCCAGCGCCCCGGCCTTCACGAGGAGGTGGAGCTCCAGGTCCGGCGCCTGCGCCCGAACCTCGCCGAGCAGATGGAGCACGAACGGCCTCGCGCCGCCGTTCGAGCCGTCCGCGGCGAGCGGGGCGAGGTCGACGAAGACCCGCCTCGCGGGTGCGTCGGCTATCATCCCCGGCTCCACCGCCGTACTTTCCCACAGTGCGGCCATCCCCTCGCGGAGGACCGCCGCCGATGGCGCGTGCGCTGATCTCGGGAATCACCGGCCAGGACGGCTCCTACCTCACCGAGGCGCTCCTCGCCGCGGGCGTGGAGGTGCACGGGCTGGTCCGGCAGTCGAGCCTCCTTCAGCGGACCCGCCTCGACGTCCTCCCGACCCTCGCGGCGGCCCGCCTCGACGGGCGCCTGAAGCTCCACTACGCGGACCTCTCCGACTCGAGCAGCCTGCAGGCCGTCGTGCGGGTGGTGGCGCCCGACACGATCTACCACCTCGCCGGGCAGAGCCACGTGAAGGTCTCCTTCGACCTGCCGGAGTACACGGCCAACACGACGGGCCTCGGGACCCTGCGGCTCCTCGAGGCGGTGCGTCAGTCCGCTCCCCGCTGCCGCTTCTTCCTCGCCGCCACCAGCGAGATCTTCGGGCAGCCGGTGGAGTCGCCCCAGTCCGAGTCGACGCCGATGGCGCCCATCAACCCGTACGCGGCCGCCAAGGTGTATGCCCTGAACCTGGTACGGATCTACCGGAACGCCTACGGCCTGCACGCCTCGGCCGGCATCCTCTTCAACCACGAGAGCCCGCGGCGCGGGGAGAACTACGTGACCCGCAAGATCGCCCGCGCCGCGGCCCGAATCTCGCGCGGCCTCGAGCGGAAGGTCCGCCTCGGGACTCTGACGACGCGCCGCGACTGGGGCTACGCGAAGGACACCGTCGAAGGGATGCGCCGGATCGTCGGGGCGGACGCTCCCGGCGACTACGTCCTCGCGACCGGGGTCACGCACTCGGTGGAGGACTACTGCCGGCTGGCGTTCGAGGTCGTGGGCCGCGACTTCCGCGAGCACGTCGTGCTCGACGCCGAGTACGCCCGGCCCGTCGACATCACCGAGACCTGCGGCGACGCCTCCAAGGCGCGGCGCGAGCTCGGCTGGAGCCCCTCCGTCACGTTCGAGGAGCTGGTGCGGCTGATGGTCGAGGCCGAGCTCGCGGCGTTGGACGGGGTGGGCGACCATCGCTGAGAACGGGGCCCGCTTCCAGCCGGCCGTCCTGGTCCCGGCCTACGGCCGCATGGACGCCACCCGCCGGGCGCTCGCGTCGCTCGCGTCGGCCGGGGCACGGCGGATCGTCCTGATCGACGACGAGGGGAAGGGGGGCGGCGCCGGGCTCGCCCGGGAGTTCCCCGGTCTCGACGTCGTGACCACGGATCGGGCCCTGTACTGGACCGGCTCGATCGCGCTCGGCATCGAGCACGCGCTCGCCTGCGGCGACCGCCACGTCCTCTTCTTCAACCAGGACGTCACCGTGGCCCCCGGCTACCTGGAGCGCCTCGCCGAGACGGCGGCCCGCCACCCGGACGCGGTGATCGGGAGCGCGGTCCTCTACGCCGACGATCCGGGCACCGTCTGGTCTGCGGGGGGGCGGGTCGAGTGGTGGGGTCGTGGGATCGTCGTGGCGCGGCACGGCGAGCCGGCGTCGTCGCTGCCCGGGGAGCCGTACCGGGTCGACTGGCTCTTCGGGATGGGGACGCTCGTCCCGGCGCACCTCTTCGCGCGGCTCGGGCTGCCCGACGGCCGGCGCTTCCCGATGGCGTGGGGCGACGCCGATTTCACGCTGCGGGCGGGCGCGCGGGGCGTCCCCGTGCTCCTCGATCCGCGGGCCCGCCTGCTCCACGAGGTGGGTGGCTACGACGCCCGTGCGGCCGGCCCCCCGTCGGCCTCGCTCTACGTCTCCTGGCTGCGGGACCCGCGCCACAACCTCTCGCTCGCCGCGCACGCCGAGGTGTGGCGGCGGCACGGCCCCCGCGGCGTCTGGCCGCTCTCGCTCGCCCTGCGCGTCGTCACCCTCCTCGCCAACTACCTGCGGATCCGCGTCCTGTTTCCCGGCGAGGGTCGTGAATCGTGAGCCTCCCCCGGATCACGCTCGTCACCCCCTCGCTCAACCAGGGCCCGTTCATCCGCCAGACGCTCGAGAGCGCGCTCTCCCAGGGCTACCCGGACCTGGAGCTGAAGGTCCAGGACGGCGGCTCGACGGACGGCACGCTCGACGTGCTCCGCGAGATGTCGGGACGCGTCCCGTACGTCGTCGAGCCCGACTCCGGCCAGGCGGACGCGATCAACCGCGGGCTCCGGAGCGCCACGGGCGAGGTGCTCGGCTACCTCAACAGCGACGACCTGCTCCTGCCGGGCGCTCTCCTTTCGGTGGGTGAGGCGTTCGCCGCGGATCCGGAGCTGAGGCTCGTGTACGGGCGCGCCCTCTACGTCGACCCCGAGGGCCGGCGGCTCGGGCCGTACCTGACACGCCCCTGGGACCCGCAGGCGCTCGCCGATCTCTGCTACGTCGCCCAGCCGGCCGCGTTCTGGCACCGGAAGGTGCGCGACGAGGTCGGGGAGCTCGACGCCTCGCTCCACCACACGATGGACTACGACTACTGGCTCCGGATCGCCGCCCGCTACCGGCCGGAGCAGGTCCGCTACCTGGACCGCGAGCTGGCCGCGGCCCGCCTCCACCCGGACGCCAAGTCGGTCGCCGGCTGGGACCGCGCGCTCGAGGAGATCCTCGACCTCGCCAAGAAGCACACCGGGTACGCGTCGCTCTGGTGGTGCGTGGCGAAGTGGGACCATCGTCTCGACGGCCGCAACCAGGCGATCGCCCCGCACCCCGTGCCGTGGCGCGCCTATGCGCCCGCGGTCCTGGAGTTCCTGCGCCGCAACCCCGGCCGCCCGGATCTCTGGTGGCGCGGGCTGCGGGGCGCTCTGCGGGGGCTGGGGAAGCGCCTCCGGGCCTGAGCCGGCTGGAAAGCGGGTCGAGTCCGGCCCGTGAGGCTGCAAGCAGCTGCCGCGGTGGACCTGGCTGCGGAGGGGGTCAGGGGAACCCGAAGCCTGGCGGGTTCCCCCTGTCTTCTTCAGCCGCCGAAGGCCATCGTCCCGCCGAGGTGGCCGACGTAGCCGATGACGGCGGCGGCCAGGCCCGCGAGGATCAGGGCGAGGACGACCGGTCCGCCCCGCCGGGCGCGCTGCGAGGCCCAGAGGGCCGCACCCGTGAGCACGACGCCCACGATCGCGAGCTGCACGTGCCGGCGGAGGTTCCCCTCCAGGTACTCAGAGGTCGGGATGATCTCGCCGTTCGGGATGAAGCCCTTCGAGTCGGCCCAGAGGCGTCCCGTGATCGCGGCCCCGGGCAGGGTGAGGATCGCCACCGAAAGGAGCAGGGTCGCCCCGTCCAGCCACACCCGGCCCCGCTCGGAGCCCCGCAGCTGCGCCATCAGAAGCGCCCCGGCGGCGAAGAAGAGGGCGGCGAGAGGAAAGTGCACGGCAGCCGGATGGAGCGGGAGGCCGTTCAGCATCCCGGGATGATAGGGGCGTTCCGTCATAATCCGCCCCCCGTCAGGGACGAAGAAGGGCGGAGATGGAGTCGATCGTCATCCGGGGGGCCCGGGAGCACAACCTCAAGAACGTCTCGTTGACGATCCCGCGCAACGCCCTCGTCGTCATCACGGGTGTCTCGGGCTCGGGGAAGTCGTCTCTGGCGTTCGACACGCTCTTCGCCGAGGGGCAACGCCGCTACGTGGAGTCCCTCTCCGCGTACGCCCGGCAGTTCCTCGAGCAGATGGAGAAGCCGGACGTCGACTCCATCGAGGGCCTCTCGCCCGCGATCTCGATCGAGCAGAAGACCACCTCGAAGAACCCGCGCTCCACGGTCGGGACCGTCACCGAGATCTACGACTATCTGAGGCTCCTCTACGCCTCGATCGGGAAGCCCCACTGCCCGAGCTGCGGCCGGCCGATCGCCGCCCAGACGATCCAGCAGATGACCGACCGGGTCCTCGCCATGCCGGAGGGGACGCGGTTCCTGGTGCTGGCGCCCTACGTGCGCGGGAAGAAGGGCGAATACAGGAAGCAGATGGCGGAGATGGTGAAGCAGGGCTTCCTCCGCGCCCGCGTCGACGGGGCCCAGGTCGACCTGAACGATCCGCCCGAGCTCGACAAGCAGAAGAAGCACACCATCGAGGTCGTCGTCGACCGGCTCGTGGTGCGGCGCGACGACGAGAGCCGCCTCCGCCTGGCCGCCTCGCTCGAGACCGCGACCAAGGTGGCCGGCGGCCTCGTCACGATCGCCGTCGTCGGCGAGAAGGGGATGGACGCGACGACGGACGAGACACTCTCCACCTCGTACGCCTGCCCCGACTGCGGCACCTCGCTCACCGAGATCACCCCGCGTCTCTTCTCGTTCAACTCGCCGTTCGGGGCGTGCGCCGCGTGCTCGGGCCTCGGATCGGTCAAGAAGGTCGACCCCGAGCGCCTCGTCCCGGACCCGTCCCGCTCGATCCAGGACGGGGCGATCGCCCTGTTCCGCGCCGGCTCCACCAGCTGGCGTCTCCGGCAGGTGGAGCAGCTCTCCAAGGTGCTCAAGTTCTCGATGACGGCGCCGTGGAAGGACCTCCCGAAGGACATCCGCGAGCTGATCCTGCACGGCTCGGGCGAGCGCGAGATCAAGTGGAAGTGGAAGTCCGAGAAGGGCGAGTACAACTGGTCCTCCTCGTACAAGGGCCTGGTCGCGATGATCGAGGCCAAGTACAAGGAGGTCGAGAGCGAGGACGCCCGCACCGAGATCGAGGCGTACATGTCGGCCACGCCGTGCACCGAGTGCGGCGGGCGGCGTCTGAAGCGCGAGGCGCTCTCGGTCCTCGTCGACGGGCGGGCGATCGACGCCCTGACCGGCATGACGCTCGAGGACCTGAAGGCGCTCTTCGACGGGTACCGCGCCACGCCGCGCGAGCTCGAGATCGCCGGGAAGATCCTGAAGGAGATCGGGGACCGCCTCGGCTTCCTGAACGACGTCGGGATCGGCTATCTCTCGCTCTCTCGCGCCTCGGCCACCCTCTCGGGCGGCGAGGCCCAGCGGATCCGCCTGGCGACCCAGATCGGCTCGAAGCTGATGGGGGTCCTCTACGTCCTGGACGAGCCGTCCATCGGCCTCCACCCGAAGGACAACCGGAAGCTGATCGAGACGCTCGGCGCCATGCGCGACCTCGGGAACACCGTGGTGGTCGTGGAGCACGACGAGGAGACGATGCGCGCCGCGGACCGGGTCGTGGACCTGGGCCCCGGGGCCGGCATCCACGGCGGCGAGATCGTGGGGGAGGGGGCGGCGGACGAGCTCTCCTCGTTCCCGCGCTCCCTGACCGGGAAGTACCTGTCGGGGGAGCTGAAGATCGACGTGCCGTGGACTCGGCGGACGGGGAACGGCAAGGCGATCACCGTCATCGGCGCCCGGGAGAACAACCTCAAGGAGGTCACCGTCCGCTTCCCGCTGGGCGTCCTGACGGCGGTGACCGGGGTGTCGGGCTCCGGCAAGTCGACGCTGGTCAACGACATCCTGTACCGGGCCGCGGCCCGGACGCTGTACGACTCGCTGGAGCGGCCGGGCGTCCACGACCGGATCGAGGGGCTCGCCCAGCTCGACAAGGTCGTGGACATCGACCAGTCCCCGATCGGGCGCACGCCCCGCTCGAACCCGGCCACGTACACCAACGTCTTCAACTCGATCCGCGACCTGATGTCGCAGGTGCCCGACGCCCGGATGCGTGGCTACGGGCCGGGCCGCTTCTCGTTCAACGTGAAGGGCGGGCGCTGCGAGAGCTGCGGGGGCGGCGGCCAGATCGCCATCGAGATGCACTTCCTGCCGGACGTCTACGTCACCTGCGACGTCTGCGGGGGGAAGCGGTACAACCGCGAGACGCTGGAGGTCCGCTACAAGGGTCTCAACATCGCCGACGTCCTCGACCTGACCGCCGAGCAGGCGGCCGAGGTGTTCGCGAACGTCCCGCAGATCCGGAACATCACCGAGACCCTGAACGACGTCGGGCTCGGCTACATCAAGCTCGGCCAGCCGGCCACGACGCTCTCCGGCGGCGAGGCGCAGCGGGTGAAGCTGGCCCGCGAGCTGGCCCGGCGGGCGACCGGGCGCACGCTCTACATCCTCGACGAGCCGACGACGGGGCTACACTTCGACGACGTCCGGAAGCTGCTGAAGGTCCTGCATGCCCTGGTCGACCGGGGGAACACGGTGGTGGTGATCGAGCACAACCTCGACGTGGTGAAGACGGCGGACCACGTCATCGACCTCGGGCCCGAGGGGGGTGCCCGTGGCGGGCGTGTCATCGCCCTCGGCACGCCCGAGGAGCTGGTCCTCCAGCCGGCCTCCGTCACCGGGAGGTTCCTCGCGCCGCTCCTCTCCCCGGCCGCGCCCGCCGCGCCTCCCGCGCTTCCGGCACGTCCGCGGGCCGCCTCGCGCGGTGCTAGACTCAAAGGCTCTTCGTGATCACCGGGTTCAACACCGACGTCAAGCACGGCGATCGCGTCTTCCACGTGCAGACCGAGGACCGTGGATTGGGCAACCCCGTGGTGGAGTCCCTCGTCTACGTCGGGGGCGAGATCCTCCTCTCGAAGAAGAGCCCCTACAAGGAGCACATCGCCGGGGACCGGGTCGACGAGAAGGCCGTGCGGGAGATGATGGATCTCCAGCACCGCCGGATCATCGAGGCGATCCGGCGCGGCCGCTTCGACGGGGCCAAGCCGGGCAGCGCCCCCGCCGCACCCGGCGTCCCCGAGCCGGCCCCTCCTCCCGAGCCGCGCGTCTCG
>CAYLNK010000238.1:0-10759 GCA_964384675.1 uncultured Holophagales bacterium
GGAGGGCGGCGCCCGCGAGACCGTCCTCGACGACGGGGAGAGCCCGCGCCTCGCCGTCCCGGTGACGGGCCCCACCGGAGAGCTCCGGGGCGTCCTCCTGGTGGACGGGAAGGCCGCGTGGAGCGATCCGCATCGCCACGTGGTCCGGAGCTTCGCCCAGCATCTCGGCGCCGCGCTCGACCTGCGGCGCCTGAGGACGCAGCTCGCCGAGTCGGAGACCCGCCAGGCCCGGAGCCGGGCCGAGATGAGCGCCCGGGGCGTCGAGCCGCTCCTCATCTGCCCCCGCTGCGGCCGGGTCCTCGGCCAGCTCGAGGTGGACGAGCGCGGCGACGGGCTCTGCCCCGCGGACGGGACGCCGCTCGACGCGTCGTATCTCCTGCCGTACCGGATCCACGGCCGCTACCGGCTGGAGAGGCTCCTGGGCGAGGGCGGGATGGGGCTCGTCTTCGCGGCCGGCGACGAGCGTCTCTGGCGCGAGGCGGCGCTCAAGGTGATCCGGGCCGAGTTCCTGAACGACGTCGGGATGCGCCTGCGCCTGGAGCGCGAGGCGCAGACCGTGGCGCGGATCAGCCATCCGGGCGTCGTCTCCCTCTTCGATTCCGGAGAGCTCGAGGACGGCTCGCGCTTCCTCGTCATGGAGCTCCTGACGGGCGCCGACCTCGACCGGATCCTGCGACAGCACGGCCGGGGCCGGCCCGCGCAGGTCGCGTCGCTGGTGCGGCAGGCCGGCGCCGCGCTGGCGGCGGCGCACCGGGCCGGGATCGTCCATCGCGACGTCAAGCCCGCCAACCTCTTCCTGACCCCGAGGCCCCCGGACGCCTTCACGGTCAAGGTCGTCGACTTCGGCCTGGCCCGGCCGATCCTCGACCTCGCGCTCACCAGGACCGGGGTGATCGTCGGGACGCCGCTCTACATGTCGCCCGAGCAGTCGCTCGGGATGGAGCTCGACGAGCGGTCCGACCTCTACTCGCTCGCCGCCGTCGCGCACGAGGCGCTCCTCGGCCGGCGCGTCCCGGTCGATCCGCCGACGCTCCTCGAGGAGCGTTTCGCCGCCGGGGTCGCCCCTCCGGTGCGCGGCCTCTCCGAGCTGCCCCCCGGGGTCGCCGGCCCACTCCAGGCCGGCCTGGCGATGCGGCCCCAGGACCGCCCGTCCGACGTCGCGGCCTGGGCGGACCTCCTCGCCGTGCGGCTCGAGGAGCTGCCGCCCGACGCCTTCGGCGCCAGGGGCTGGCCGGAGCGCTTGACCACCGCGCGCTCGACGGCGCTCCGGAGCCCCCGATAGGCTCCCGGCCGTGACGCGGCGGCCGCGGCCCCTCACGCTCGGTGTCCTGGTGCTGGGCCTCTGTGCCTGCGGCCCGCGCACGCCCGCGGCCGACCCGGGGGACAGCCTCACCCTCTCGGTCCCGTACGAGGTCGACACGCTCGACCCTCACGCCAAGGACCGGCTCTCGAACTACGCGATGGCCGTCCACTTCTTCGAGCCTCTCGTCGCGACCGACCCCGACATGGAGGTCGTCCCCGACCTCGCCGAGCGTTGGAGCAACCCCGACCTCTACACCTGGGTGTTCCACCTTCGTTCCGGCGTCACGTTCCACGACGGCCGCCCGCTCACGTCGGACGACGTCGTCTACTCGTTCCAGCGCGTGAGGACCGACCGCTCCCTCGACGTCGGCCTCTACGTCGTCCAGATCGAGAGCGTGAGAGCGCTCGACCCGCTGACGGTCGAGATGAAGACCCGGCAGCCGGTCGCCGTCCTCCTCAACCGCATCTCGTCCGTCGCGATCGTGCCGGCGGGAAGCGGCCCGGGGCTCTCCCGCCACCCGGTCGGGACCGGACCGTACCGCTTCGTCGGCGCCACGAAGGACCGGATCGAGATGGAGAGGTTCGACGGCCACTGGCGGCGCCGGCCGCTGGCCCGGCACGTCACGTTCCTCCTCGGGCGCTCCCCGGAGCAGGCGGTCGCCGACCTCGGCGCGGGGCTGAGCCAGTTCGCGCAGTGCAGCCTGAAGCGACACGAGGCGGAGCTGAAGGCCCGGCCGGGGCTCACCCTCACGCGCCGGACCGGGCTCTTCCTGAAATACCTCGGCTTCGACCTCGCGCGGAAGGAGACCCCGTTCGTGGCGGGACGGCCCAACCCGTTCCTGGACCCCCGGGTGCGGAAGGCGGTCTCCCTCGCGATAGACCGCAAGGTCCTCGTCTCGGGCCTCTCGACGTTCGCGATCCCGGCCTCGCAGGTCGTGCCTCCCTTCATCTTCGGCTTCAACCCCCACCTCGCCTCGCTCGAGGAGAGCCCGGCGAAGGCGCGCGCGCTGCTCGCCGAGGCCGGCCTCGCCGGCGGCCTCGACGTGACGCTCCACGTGCGGAAGATCCTCTCGGAGACGGGCGCGGCCGTGGCCGCCGCGCTCGGTTCGGTGGGGATCCGCGTCCACGTGGAGGAGCTCGCCGATCCCGAGTTCTTCCGCGCCGCCGAGGAGAAGCGCCTCTCGTTCTTCCTCTCCCGGTACGGGTGCTCCACCGGGGACGCGAGCGACGTCCTCGACGCGGGCCTCCACACCATCGACGCGGCCCGGCGCCTCGGCACGAGCAACTACGGGGGCTTCTCCGACCCGGAGCTCGACGCCCGGATCGCCGAGAGCGCGGAGGTGCTCGAGCCGACGACCCGGAAGGAGCGCCTCGAGGCGATCCTCGCCCGCGTCCAGCGCGACCTGCCCTGGGTGCCCCTCTACTTCGACGAGGACGCCTACGCCCTCCGGAGCGGCCTGCGCTTCAGGCCGCGCGCCGACAGCTACGTGCTGGCCTGGGAGATCGAGGGACGCCCGGCGGCGCGCTGACGGCGCCCGCTCCGGCGCCGCGCCCCGCCGGTCGCGCTCAGTACGAGAGGACCTTCCGCGCCGCCGCGAGCACCCGCTCGGTGCTCGGCAGGATCGCCCTCTCGAGGATCCGGTTGAAGCCGACGGGCGTGAACGGCGAGCCGACCCGCTCCACGGGCGCGTCGAGCCACTCGAAGAGCTCGGCGGCGGCGCGCGCCGCGATCTCGCCCCCGAAGCCGCCGTGCACCTTGTCCTCGTGCACCACGAGGAGGCGCGACGTCTTCCTCACCGACGCGGCGATGGCGTCGAAGTCGAGCGGGACGAGCGAGCGAAGGTCGAGGACCTCCACCTCGCGGCCCTCCTTCGCCAGCGTGGCCGCGGCCTCCAGCGCGAAGTGGACCGGCGTGCCGTACGCGACGATCGTCAGGTCGCGTCCCGGCCGGCGGACGCGCGCCTTGCCGAACGGCACCGCGAACTCCGCCGGGACGTGGGTCTTGGCGAGCGGCGAGTTGTAGAGGAACTTCGGCTCCAGGTAGACGGTGAGGCCCCGCGAGCGGATCGCGGTGCGCAGGAGACCCGCCGCGTCGTCGGCGAAGGCCGGCACCACCACGCGGATCCCGGGCAGCGTCGTGAGCCACCCCTCGATGTTCTGCGAGTGGTAGAGCCCTCCGCCGATGTAGCCCCCGGAGGCGATCCGCACCGTGACGTTCGGGACGTACGCGCCGTTGGTCCGCCACATCTCGTGGGACATCTCGACCATCTGCTCGGCGGCCGGCCAGAAGTAGTCCGCGAACTCGGCGCCCTCCACGACGACGCGGATCTTCGGCGAGAGGCGGGAGAAGCCGTCGGCGGTCCCGAGGATGAAGTCCTCGGCGATCGGGCCGTTGAAGACCCGCTTCGCCCCGAACTCCTGCTGCATCCCCTTCGTGACGTTGAAGATCCCGCCCTTCTCCTTGTAGGCGACGTCCTGACCCCAGATGTACGTGTCCGGGTTCTCGCGGAACATCTCCTTGAGCGTGGTGTTCAGGGCCTGGATCAGCGTCATCTCGTGCGTCGGACGCCCGTCGACCTCGGCCGGCGTCGGCGCGACCGACGCGAGGCCGTCGTGCCCCGGGTCCCACGGCTCGGGCACGACGTTCTCGTGAATCGAGGCCGGGTCCGGGTCCGCCGCGGCGCGGGCGCGGTCGGCCGCTTCCTCGTAGGCGCGGCCGTTCGCCGCCTCGATCTCGGCGATCTCGGCCTCGGAGAACGCGCCCCCCTCCACCAGGAGGCGCCGCAGGCGGGCCAGCGGGTCCGCCGCGGCCGCGGCGGCCAGCTCTTCCGCGGAGCGATACAGCTCGTGCCGGTCCGAGTTGCTGTGCGAGTGCATCCGCACGCACTCGGCGTGGACCATCGCGCAGCCGGCGCCGGAGCGCACGTAGGCGACGGCCTCCCGCATCGCGCGGAGCGAGTCGAAGAGGTCCTTGCCGTCGCAGTGCACCACCGCGAGATTGAGGAAGCCGGTGAAGTTGTCCGAGGCGAAGAGGTTCGCGGTCTGGTCCGACTTCGGCACCGAGATGCCGTAGCCGTTGTCCTGCACCACGAAGACGACCGGCAGCTTCTCGCGCGACGCCCCGTTCACCGCCTCGTAGAAGTACCCCTCCGACGTCGACGACTCCCCGACCGAGCAGTAGACGAGCGCGTCGCCTCCGTACGTCTTCACGGCGCGGCCGAGGCCGGCCGCGTGGAGCGCGTGGTTCGACACGCACGAGGAGACGTTCTGGATGCCGATCGCGGGCTTGGCGAAGTGGTTCGACATGTGGCGCCCGCCCGACGCCACGTCCGTGGCCTTCGACATCCCGTTCAGAAGGATCTCCTCCGCGGTGAGACCAGCCGCCAGACAGGTGGTCAGGTCCCGGTAGTACGGGAAGAGGTAGTCCTGCCCGGTGCGGAACGTCGTCCCGAGGGCCACCTGGATCCCGTCGTGCCCCGCGCACGGCGCGTGGTACGACCACCCCAGCCCCTGCTTGAGGTAGTTCGGCGCCTTGTCGTCCAGGACCCGTCCCAGGTGCATTAACGCGTACCAGCGGCGAAGCTCGTCGCGTGTCGGCGCGAGGGCCGCCACGACGGCGAAGGGATCGGCGGCGGGGGACGGCGGAGCGAGGACACCCTGTTCGGCCAAGCGGAACCTCCGGGGCGAGTCTAGCGTCCCCGACGGGACCCGAGTAGGGGCCTGGAGGACGCCGCGGTCCAGGGGGTGTAGAATCCCCCGCCCCGCCCATCCGCGGAGCGTTTCCGTGGATCCACTCCGCGGGACAGGAGCTCGACCCGTGCCGCAGACCACACCCGTTGCCCCCGTTGCCGAGTCGGCCGAGTCGGCCGATCGCCGCACGTTCGAGGACGCCCTGGCGTCCGGTTTCTCGGCCAACAAGCGCCCCGCGGAGGGAGACCTCGTCAGCGGGGTCGTCGCCGCGATCACGCCCGACGTCGTCCTGGTGTCGCTCGGAGGCAAGTCCGACGCGCTGATGGACCTGGCCGAGCTCGAGGGCGAGAAAGTCGGAGACCGGATCGAGGCCGTCGTCATCAAGGCCTCTCCGGACATCCGGCTCTCCCGCCGGATGGCCGCCGCCAAGCGCACCCGCGCCGAGCTGCGGGTCGCCGCCACGGCCCGGATCCCCGTGGAGGGGAAGGTGGTCTCCCGGAACAAGGGGGGCTTCGAGGTGATGCTGGGCGGCGCCGGCGGCCTGCGCGCCTTCTGCCCCGTCTCGCAGATCGACGTCGGCCGGCACGACGAGGCCGCCCTGACGGCCTACATCGGACAGTCTTTCGACTTCCGGATCGTGGAGTACTCCGACGACGGCAAGCGCGTCGTGGTCTCCCGGGCCGCCCTCCTGCGCGAAGCTCACGACGCCGAGTCCGAGAAGGCCCGCGCCAACGTCGTGGTCGGCGCGGTCCTGACCGGCAAGGTGCGCTCCCTCACCGACTTCGGCGCCTTCGTCGACCTCGGCGGCGTGGACGGGCTCGTCCACGTGACCGAGATCTCGCGCCGCCGCGTCGGGAACCCCAAGGAGGCCCTCACGGTCGGCCAGGAGGTGACGGTCCGCGTCACCAAGGTCGAGCAGGACGGCAAGCGGATCAGCCTCTCCATGAAGGAGTTCGAGAAGGACCCGTGGGAGGGCCTCACCGAGCGGCTCGCCGCCGGCGCGTCGTTCTCGGGCAAGGTGGCCCGCCACGCCGACTTCGGCCTCTTCGTCGAGATCGAGCCGGGCGTCGACGGCCTCGTCCACGTCTCGCAGCTCCCCCCCGGCCTCACCCTCAAGGACCCGTCGGTCGCCGTCGGCCAGGTCGTGAACGGCTGGATCCGCGAGGTGGACGGCGGCGCGCGCCGGCTCTCGCTGACGCTCCGCGAGGTCTCCACCAAGGACCCGTGGGACGGCATCGAGGCGCGGCTCCCGGAAGGCTCCACGGTGACCGGCGAGGTCGAGAACGTCGCCACGTTCGGCGTCTTCGTGCGTCTCGAGGCCGGCCTCACCGGCCTCATCCCGAATTCCGAGACCGGTCAGCCCCGCGGCGCGATGCTCTCGAGGACCTTCATGCCGGGCCAGAAGGTCGAGGCCCGCATCATCGGGCTCGACACGCAGCGGCGGCGCATCTCCCTGTCGATGACCGCGCCGAAGGACGAGGCTGACCGCAGCGACGTGAAGCGCTACAAGGAAGAGGCGGCCAAGCGCGAGAAGCCCGAGCCGGGGAAGGTGTCGGGCCTGGGCTCGGCTCTCCTCGACGCCCTCAACTCCGGAAAGCCCGCGAAGACCACACGCTGAGAATGACGGGGCGCTCCGGCGCCCCGCCTCTCCATCTTCACCGTGCGCCGTCCTCCCCTGCTCGTCGCGCTCTTGCTGGGTGCCGCGTGCGCGAAACGCGAGGCCACACCCCCCGCGGCCCCGACCGGAACGCCGCTCGCCGCTCGTCCCGCGGCGCCCTCGGTACCCCTGCCCGCCGGCGTCCCGCCGACGCCCGATCCCCGGGTTGTGGCGGCGCAGCGGGAGATGTCCGACAAGGTCGCCTCGTACGCCCTGACCGCCGAGACCCTCGACAAGATCCTCCTGTGCGAGAAGGACCTCGCGGACTTCTGGGCCGACCCGGAAAAGGCCCGGAGCATCCGCGGCCAGCTCTCGCTCGCTGCCATCTACGAGGCGATCGGGCGGACGCCCCGCGTCGCCAAGACGCTGGAAGCGTTTCACCTCGCCCCACCCGACTACGTGCTCGGCACGTTCGCGATGATGGGCGGCTACGCGTACGAGTCGATCCGGCGGAGCGACCCGAACCGCGTCCTCGGGAAGGCTCCTCCGGTCACCTGGGCGACGCTCGAGGTGATCCAGCGCCGCTACGACGACGTGCAGCGCCTCGTCATGCCGCGACCCACGCCCCCGCCGGGCGCTCCCGCCGCGCCGCGCCCCTGACCCAGGGGCTCAGCGCCGGCGCACGATCGCGCCACCGCCGCGCGCGATCCGGCACGGGCGCCCGGGGCAGTCGCCCTCCCACGGGACGGCCACCAGGTAGGTGTCCACCGCCTCGGTCCCGCTCCGTCCCCAGTTCGAGGTGAAGAGGACCCGCGTGAGGTCGCGGTTCACGGTGGCCTGCGGCTCGGCCCAGTAGTCCTGCTCCATCTCCGTGTCGACGATCGAGCGCGTGTGAGAAAGACGCACCACCCGGCCTCCGGGCACGAGCTCGAGCGCGAAGACCTGGTCGTCCATCCAGGTGCTCGAGCCGGCGCTCCCGTCGTGAGTCGAGACGACCGCCCACCCCGGACGGCCCAGGGAGCGGCCCGAGAAGTGGAGCCCGATCGCGTCGTGGCTGAAGTCGATCGGCACGAGCGCGGTGCGCGCGCCGCTCGCGAGGTCGAGCACCGCGATCTCGTCCGTCTCGTTGTCCTGGTAGACCATGACCTCGCGTCCCGCCGCGTCGAGCGCGAGGTCGGAGTGTCCGATCAGGCGTGAGAGCCCCCGGCCGGCGGCGAGCCCGGCGTCGTGCACCATCAGGCCGCACGGCGAAGCGTCGGACCCGAGCCTCCCCTCCGGGCAGCCCTCCCACTGCGACACGAAGAAGCGGCCGAGCGGGCTGATCGTCACGCTGTCGACGCCGTCGGTGCCGGCCACGCCGCGCAGGTCGCGGCTCGCGATCACGCGGTCCGCCACCGCGTCGTAGACGAGGAACGCAACGGTGCGGTATTCGAGGTCCTGGGCCATCAGGCCCCAGAGCCGCCCGTCCTCTGACGGGCTCCCTTCGTAGCGCGTCCTCACCGCGGCGAGGGCCTGGCCCGGGAAGTCGGCGGCGAAATCGTGCGCGGTCTTCGAGACGCCGGACCTCACGTCGACCCGCATCAGGCGCGTCCCGTCCGAGTAGAGGAGGACGTCCGGGTCCGCCGCGTCCCAGCGCGGGTCGACCGAGCCGTCGAACGGGAGGCGTCCGATCTTCCGCAGCGTGGCCGCGTCGTACAGGTACCAGCTCGCCCCGATCCCGCGGATCAGGATGCGGCTCTCGTCGGCGTTCCAGGCCTGCACCCGCGAGTACTCGTTCTTGAGCCCCTTCGAGTCGTCTTCCGGATCGACGTCGCGCGTCCTGTCGGTGAGCCGCACGACGCAGCGTGCGAACGCCGGGTCCCGGAACGGCGCGCCGGCGACGGGTTCCGCCAGCGGGGCCGGCTGGCGGACCGCGAGGTCCGTCACGACGGGAGGCTCGGGAGCCGCGCAGGGCGACGGCAGCGGCGGCGCGGCCCGGCCGGCGAGCGCCAGGAGCGCCAGGACCGGGACGAAGCCGCACGCCATCCGTCGCATGGGCGAACGACCCGATCATAGGCCGCGAAGTCAGAGTCGGATTCCCCTCCGCGACCTCCCCGCGATGACCACGGGCCTCTCCGTCGTCGCGGCCGCCCGCAAGGGCACGTCGACACGCGCCAGCAGACCGGCGCCGGGGGACGGCACGAAGGCCAGGCGATGCGACTCGGCGTACAGGTGCGAGAGCCGAGCCTCGAGGTTCGCCTCGGGAGGCTGGAATTCCAGGGTGCGCCGCACGAACGCGAACTCCTCTCCCAGCCTCACCTCCTGGGTGCCGAGGCTCTTCACCGTCGCGGAGCAAGGTCGCGCCGATCCGTCTCATGAAGACCTCCCGACCGTGTTTCAGGCGTCGTTTGACGGCGGCGCCCCGACCCACTAGATTCCATCGCTCGTTCTTTCCATCGTCCTTCGGGTCCCCCTCCTCCGGGGGGTGCAAGAGGGAAGCGGGTGCGAATCCCGCGCGGCCCCCGCCACTGTGACCGGGGACGCGCCGGCGAATGCCACTGCGGGCGAAGGATCGGTCGGCCGGTCGCGCCCGTGGGAAGGCGCCGGTCGCGGACGATCCGGGAGCCAGGAGACCTGCCCAGGGACATCGCCACACGTCTCACCCTCTCCGGGGCTCGGGAGGGAGGAGCGGCCGCCTCCGTCGCGCGTCGACGGGCCACCGCCCCTTCCTGTCGATGGGAGGGCGGGGCCTCCCGGACCGGAGGTGTCCAGTGTCCCTGTCCCGTTCCCGCCTCGTCACCGTGCTCTGTCTGCTCGCGACTCCGCCCCTGGGCGCCCAGCAGGCGACCCCGAAACCGCTCGCCGCCGACGTGGTCGTCACCGCCGAGGCCGAGCCCGCGCCGGCGAAGGACCTGGCCGTCGCCGCGACCGTGATCGACCGCGCCGCGATCGACCGCTCCCGGGCCGGCTCGCTCCTGGAGCTTCTCCGCACCGTGCCGGGCCTCGACGTGGTCCAGTCGGGCGGCCCGGGCAAGGTGGCGTCCCTCTTCCTGCGCGGCACGAACTCCACGCAGACGCTCGTCCTCGTGGACGGCGTCAAGGTGAGCTCGGCGTACTTCGGCGGCGTCGACCTCGTGGCGCTCCCGGTCTCCAACGTCGAGCGGATCGAGGTCGTGCGCGGGCCGTTCTCGGCGCTGTGGGGCTCGGAGGCGATCGGCGGCGTCGTCCAGATCTTCACGAGACGAGCCACCGCACCCGGCTTCTCCGGCCACGGCACTCTCGCCGTCGGGAACGCGTCGACGCGCGAGGGCTCGCTCTCGGCGTCGTACGTGGAGGGTCCCGTCGAGGCGACGCTCGGCTTCCGCCGCGCCACCAGCGACGGAGACCTGCCGAACGACTTCTTCGCCGTGACGAACGCCTCGCTCGCGGTCGACGTGGCCGCGTCGGCGGCGGTGCGCCTCGGCGCCGTCGTGAGGCGAGACGAGGGGAAGAGCGGCATCCCGTACGACGGCAGCCGCCGGAGCCTCCATCGGGAGACGACGCACGAGACGACGACCCTCTCGGTGCCGGTGAGCGTCGCTCTGGGTGGGACGACGATCGAAGCCGCCGCGCTCTTCTCGAAGGACCGCCCGACCCTGTCGGATCCGGAAGACCCGTACGGCTTCACCCGAGCCGACACCGACTCCTCGCGCACGGGAGCCCGCCTCACCGCCTCCCGGTCGTTCGGGCCGATCCGGCTCTCCGCGGGAGCGGACTGGGAGCGCACCCTCGTCTTCAACGAGGACTCGTACGGTCTCGAGCTCGACGACCTGACGACACGCACATGGTCGCTCTTCGCGGAGGGGCGGGCGACGCTCCTCGACGGACGCCTCGTCGCCACGCTCGGCGTGCGGCGCGACGAGCACGACGCGTTCGGTGGGCACACCAGCCCGCGCGTCACCGTCTCCTACCGGCCCGTCGCCGCGCTGAAGCTCCGCGCGGCCGCGGGCAGCGCGTTCCGGTCCCCCACGACCGGCGAGCTGTACTACCCGTTCTCGGGGAACGCCGCGCTCCAGCCGGAGCGCTCGACCTCGTTCGAGCTCGGAGCCGAGCTCGACGCCGGCCACGGCGTGTCGCTCGAGACGACCTTCTTCGACAACCGGATAACCGATCTCATCCAGTACGACTTCACGACGTCCGGCAACGTCAACG
>CAYLNK010000239.1:0-10707 GCA_964384675.1 uncultured Holophagales bacterium
CTCGCGGCCTCGCCCTCCGGCCGGGCGCTCGCGGGCTTCCGCGCGCGCCTCGACGCGCGGGGCGCCCGGGTCGTCGTCGTGGGACTGGACGACGAGCCGACGCGGCGGTTCCTGGCGGCGGCGCACCGGGACGGGATCGAGGCGCATCTCCTTCACGTCCCGGCCACCCTCCGGATCCCGGGGGACGGCCACCTGGACGCCGCCGGCTGCCTCGCCGTGGCGGAGCGGGTGGCCGCCTGGTTGCGGGTGACGCGTTAACGGACGATCCACGCATGGCCATGCTCTGACGCGCGCGCATCCCCCTCCCTAGATTCTCGGCGTCGAGGAAGGGGAGCCGCATGTCGATGAAGATCGTGCTCATCAAGGTCTCGGGCTCGCTGCACGACAAGATCGTCGAGAGCGGGGGTCGGCTCCTCAACCGGATCACGCTCGGCGGCCAGCGCGAGGAGGGGTTCGACCGCAAGAAGGATGTCTACGCCGGTCTGGACTACCGGGACGTCTCTTTCCTGGCCGAGGACGAGGGCCACGCCCTGTACCGGCTCTTCCGGGGAGACCCGCTGGTCGAAGGGTACGAATGGACGTACGGGCCTCCGGCGTTCTTCGACCAGCCGACGACGCGCGAGCTTCGCCGGCTCCTGGAGGAGTCCGACGACGGCTGGCCCCTCTCCGAGGTCGTCGACTTCATGAGCCGGGCCGTGGAGGAGGGCAAGGGCATCGTGGTCGGGGTGAGCTGAGAAGGCTGTGCAGAAGCCTCTTAACGGCCCGAACCGGTGCCCCGGGGGGCCCGGGGGCGGAAGCGCCCCCGATCGGCCGAGAGCAGGTCCAGGGATCCAGGTGCATCAGGGCGCGCCCGCCCCCGCGCCCCTACGCTTCGAGAATGCGCTTCCACACCATCATCGAGCCGTTCCGCATCAAGTCGGTCGAGGCCCTCCGCACCACGACGCCGGAGGAGCGGCGCCGCGCGCTCGAGGAAGCGGGGCACAACGTCTTCCTGCTCCACGCCGACGACGTCCTCATCGACCTCCTGACCGACTCCGGCACCGGCGCGATGTCGTCCGCGCAGTGGGGCGCGCTGATCCAGGGGGACGAGTCGTACGCGGGGAGCCGCTCCTACTACCGCTTCCGCGACGCGGTCACCGACCTGACCGGCTTCAAGCACGTCATCCCGACCCACCAGGGGCGCGCCGCCGAGCGGATCCTCTTCCACACCGTGCTGAAGGCGGGCGAGGTCGTCCCGAACAACAACCACTTCGACACGACCCGCGCCAACATCGAGTTCGAGGGGGCCGAGGCGCTCGACCTGGTGATCCCCGCGGGCCGCGTGCCGTCCGCGCTGCACCCGTTCAAGGGGAACGTCGACCTCGACGCGCTGGAGAGGCTCCTCGCCACGTCGGCGGATCGCGTCCCGCTGGTGATGGTGACCATCACGAACAACTCCGGGGGCGGCCAGCCGGTCTCGCTCGCGAACCTGCGGGGCGTGCGGGCGATCTGCGACCGGTACGAGAAGCCGTTCTTCCTGGACGCCTGCCGCTTCGCCGAGAACGCGTACTTCATCAAGTGCCGCGAGGAGGGGCAGTCCGGGCGGACCCCGAAGGCGATCGCCCAGGAGGTGTTCGCGCTGGCCGACGGCTGCACGATGTCGGCCAAGAAGGACGGGCTCGCCAACATCGGCGGCTTCCTCGCCATGAACGACGACGACTGGGCGGAGCGCTCGCGCAACCTCCTGATCCTCACCGAGGGCTTCCCGACGTACGGCGGACTCGCCGGCTACGACCTGGAGGCGATCGCCCGCGGGCTCGAGGAGGTGGTCGAGGAGCCGTACCTCCACTACCGGATCCGCTCGATCGAGTACCTGGCCGAGAAGCTGATCGCGAGCGACGTGCCGATCATCCGGCCCCCGGGCGGGCACGCGGTCTACCTGGACGCTCGCGGCCTCCTCCCCCACATCCCGCCGCTCGAGTACCCGGGCATCGCGCTCGTCAACGCGCTCTATCGCGAGGCCGGGATCCGCGGCGTCGAGATCGGCACGGTGATGTTCGGCCTCCACCCCGACGGCACCGAGGTGGCGCCGGCGATGGACCTCGTCCGCCTGGCGTTCCCGCGGCGGGTCTACACGCAGTCGCACGTCGACTACGTGGCGGAGGCCGTCCTGGAGGTGGCGAGGAACCGCGACGCCCTGCGCGGCTACCGGATCACGCACGCCCCGAAGGTGCTCCGCCACTTCACGGCACGCTTCGAGCCGCTCGACCCTTCGGTATAGCGCGGGGCTACCATTCCCGCGTGGAGACGGCTGGACTTCCCGGCGCGGAGCTGATCGAGAAGGGCCTCGCGGATCTGGCTCGTCGCACCGAGAGCCTGGAGTCGCTCCTCGTCTCGATCGGCGCGCCTCGCCTGCGCCTCCTCGGGTTCGAGGTCCCCGATCCGTTCGAGGATCCGGAGACCCGGCTCTACCACCTCCTCGCGCGCGACGAGCCCGATGCCGCCCACGGCCGCTACAACGCGCTGGTCCGGAGGCTGGTGAGCTTCGAGAGGAGCGCGGCGATCAGGTCCCGTGCGGCGTGACGTCGACGCCGACCGCCTTCGCGAGCTCCTCAGAGCCCTCGGTGCGGCCGCGAGAGGCGAGGCGACGGTCTACCTGACGGGCGGATCCACCGCCCTCCTCCACGGCTGGAGGGCGAGCACCGTGGACGTCGACCTGAAGCTGGAGCCCGATCGGGACGAGGTGCTGCGCGCCCTGCCCCGGTTGAAGGAGGAGCTCCAGATCAACGTCGAGCTCGCGGCCCCCGACCAGTTCCTCCCCGAGCTGCCCGGATGGCGGGAGAGGAGCCCTTTCGTCGCCAGGGAGGGGCTCCTCACCTTCCGGCACTACGACCTCTACTCGCAGGCCCTCGCGAAGATCGAACGCGGGCACGCCCGCGACCTCGTGGACGTGGGCGAGATGCTGCGGCGGCGGCTCGTCGAGCCGCAGCGCCTGCGTGAGCTCTTCGCGGCCATCGAGCCGGGGCTCTACCGCTTTCCGTCCGTCGACCCCGCCACGTTCCGGAGCGCCCTGGAGCGCGTCCTCGGGACGGTCTGACGGCCGTCCCGCCTCAGCGCGTCCCGGTCTCCATCGAATCCGCGGTCTCGAACGCCTTCTCGCCGATCGTCCCCCCCTCGTTCGAGTCGTAGTCGACGGCGATGCGCCAGACGCCGTCCACCTTCCGCTCGAAGACGTGGAACTTCCCGTGGAAGCGCCGGACCTCCCCCTTCCCGGACGTCACGGTGAGCCGGAAGATCCCCCGCTCCGACGCGGCCTCCTCGCTCGCGATCCGCTCCAGGAAGCGGAACGCGATCTCGGCCTTGCTCCCCTCGGTCTTCCTCTTCTCGAACCCCTGCCTCACGCCTTCGGCGTAGGCGGTCAGGTCCTTCACGGACTTCCCCTGGGCCGAGACGCGGATCAGGTCCTTCGTGTGCAGCCTCAGGAACCCGTCCGCGTCGTTCGTGGCATACGCCTTCGCGAACGGGATCCAGACGTCCCGGTTCAGCTCCGCGAGGCGGGCCGGGAGCGGGTCCGGGGGGGCCTGGGCCGCCGCGGGACACGCGGCCGCGAGCAAGACGAGAACGAGCGAAGCGCGCGAGAGACCTCTCATGCGGGGACCCTCCTTCGCCCCTGATACTGCTGCTATCGTCGGGAGGTTTCGAAAGGGGGCTTCAATGCCGCCGAGAAAACGGTCTCCACGACCCTCCCCCGCCTCCCCCGCCTCCCGCCGCGTCGTCCTCGTCGACGGCGTCCGCACGCCGTTCCTCCGCTCGCAGACCGCGTTCGAGAGCCTGATGGCGTACGAGCTCGCGACGATGGCCGTCAACGGGCTCCTCCAGCGGACGGGCCTCGACCCCGCCCGGCTCGACCGGGTGATCCTGGGCACGGTCATCGCCGACCCGCGCACGTCGAACCTGGCGCGCGAGACGGTGCTGGCGTCGGGCATCCCGAACGGCGTGCCCGCCTTCACCGTCTCCGACGCCTGCATCTCGTCGAACACCGCGATCTCGTCGGCCTTCGAGGCGATCGCCTCGGGCAACGCCGACATCGTCCTCGCGGGCGGGGCCGAGACGCTCTCCGACGTGCCGATCCGCTACCGGCGCCCCGTGCGGAAGCGCCTCATCGCCTCGCAGAAGGCCAAGGGGATCCAGGACTACGTCGAGCTGCTCGCGGGACTCAAGCCCGCGGACCTCCTGCCGGAGATCCCGTCGATCGCCGAGTTCTCGACCGGCCTCACCATGGGCGACAACGCGGAGCGGCTCGCCAAGCGGTTCGGGATCACCCGCGAGGCTCAGGACGCGTTCGCGCTGTCGTCGCACCACCGCGCCGCGAAGGCGACGGAGGAGGGGCGTTTCGCGGACCAGATCGTGCCGTCGTTCGTCCCGCCCGACTTCAAGCCGATCACGGCCGACAACGGGATCCGCGGCGACTCCACGGCCGAGAAGCTGGCGAAGCTCTCCCCCGCGTTCGACCGGAAGTTCGGCACGGTCACGGCCGGCAACTCGTCGTTCCTCACCGACGGCGCGTCGGCCTGCCTCCTGATGACGGAGGCGAAAGCCGAGGAGCTGGGCCTGACGCCGATCGCGGCGATCCGCAGCTACGCCCTCGTCGGCCTCGACCCGCTCGAGGAGCTGCTCCTCGGGACGGTCGTCTCGACGCCCCCCGCGCTCGCGAAGGCCGGCCTCACCCTGGACGACGTCGGCGTCTTCGAGATCCACGAGGCGTTCGCGGCGCCGGTCCTCGCGGTCCAGAAGCTGCTGGCCGACGACGCCTATTGCCGCGAGCGGCTCGGCCTGCCGGGCGCGCTCGGCGAGATCCCCGACGAGAAGGTGAACGCCTGGGGCGGCTCGCTCTCGATCGGGCACCCGTTCGGGGCGACGGGAGGCCGCCTCGTCACCACCTGCGCCCGCCGCATGCGCGAGGAGAAGGCCCGTTACGGGCTCGTCACGGCCTGCGCGGCCGGAGCGCTCGGCCACGCGATCATCCTGGAGGCCATGTGAAACGCGCCCGCGCCCTCACGCTCACCCGCCGGCCCGACGGCATCGGCGTCCTGACGCTCGACACCCCCGACGGCCCGATCAACGTCCTCTCGAGGGAGCTCTTCACCGAGATGCGCGACCGGCTCGACGAGATCGAGAAGGACGACGCGATCCGCGCGGTGGTCCTGGCCAGCGGCAAGTCCGACAACTTCATCGGCGGCGCCAACGTCAAGCAGCTCCTCGCCATCACCGACGCCGGAGAGGCCGAGGATTTCTCCCGCCGCGGGCAGGCGCTCCTCGACCGGATCGAGGAGAGCCGCAAGCCGTTCGTGGCGGCGATCCACGGAGCCGCGCTCGGCGGCGGCCTCGAGATCGCGCTCGCCTGCGCCTACCGCCTCGCGACCGACCACCCGAAGACGCAGCTCGCCCAGCCGGAGGTGATGCTCGGCCTCCTGCCCGGGGGCGGCGGGACGCAGCGGCTGCCGCGCCTGATCGGGCTCGAGCGGGCGCTCCCGATTCTCCTCACCGGCCAGCGCCTCCGCGCGAAGCAGGCGCTCCGGTACGGCCTCGTGGACGCCCTCACGTCGCCGGGAGGCCTCGTCGAGACGGCGGCGAAGGCCGCCCTCGCGCTCGCGGACCGGAAGCTGGCCCGTGCCGACAAGAAGCCGGCCTACACGCCGATCCTGGAGATCGGGCCGGTGCGCGGGATCGTCCTCGGCAAGGCGCGGACGGACGTCCTGAAGAAGACCCGCGGCCTCTACCCCGCCCCGATCTACATCCTCGACTGCGTCGAGGAGGGCCTGAAGCACTCGATGGCGCGCGGGCTCCAGAAGGAGAGCGAGCTCTTCGGCACGCTCGTGGCGAGCGCCGGCTCGAAGAACCTGATCCGGCTGTTCCTGGCGATGACCGATCTGAAGAAGATCCCCGAGGCCGCGCTGCCCCGGCCGGTGCGGAAGCTC
The DNA here is from genome assembly GCA_964384675.1 of uncultured Holophagales bacterium. GTDB lineage: Bacteria > Acidobacteriota > Thermoanaerobaculia > UBA5066 > UBA5066 > CAYLNK01. The sequence continues at coordinate 5,958 of CAYLNK010000239.1, forward strand.
GGCGTCCTCGGCGCCGGCTTCATGGGCGAGGGGATCGCGTCCGTCTCGCTCGGGCTGAACCCGGTCGTCCTGAAGGACGCCTTCCCCGACTCGCTCTCCCGCGCGGCGAAGAGCCTGTACAAGAGCCTCGAGAAGAGGGTGAAGTCCGGCTCCCTCGCCAAGGCCGAACGGGACCGTCAGTGGAGCGGCCTGCAGCTCACCCTGGAGGCGTCGAGCGTCAAGGCGTGCGACCTCGTCATCGAGGCGGTCTTCGAAGACCTCGACCTGAAGCGGAAGGTGCTGGCCGAGACGGAGGCCCTGATCGCGGAGGACGCGGTCTTCGCCTCGAACACGTCGGCCCTCCCGATCGGCGCCATCGCGCGGAACGCCGTCCACCCGGGGCGCGTCCTCGGGATGCACTACTTCTCCCCGGTCCCGAAGATGCCCCTCCTCGAGATCGTCATCGGCGACGCGACGGAGGAGTGGGCCGTCGCCACGGCGCGGGCGTACGGGATCGCCCAGGGGAAGACGGTCATCGCCGTGAAGGACGGCCCCGGCTTCTACACGAGCCGCATCCTCGCCCCGTACATGAACGAGGCGATCACGCTCCTCGAGGAGGGGGCCGAGATCGCCTCGCTCGACCGCGCGCTGAAGGACTTCGGCTTCCCGGTGGGCCCGGTGGCGCTCCTGGACGAGGTCGGCATCGACGTCGCCGCGCACGTCTCGAAAGACCTCGGCAACGCGTTCCGCAAGCGGGGTCTCGCCCCGTCCGAGACTCTCCACCGTCTCTTCGAGGCGGGCTACAAGGGGCGGAAGAACGGGAAGGGCTTCTACCGGTACACGAGCGAGAAGAAGAAGGAGGTCAACGAGGAGATCTACACCTTCTTCGGCGGCGTCGACCGGAAGGACCTGAAGTCCGACGCGATGGCGGAGCGCCTGACGCTGATGATGGTGAACGAGGCCGTCCACTGCCTGGGCGAGGGGATCCTCGCGTCGGCTCGCGACGGCGACGCCGGAGCCATCCTGGGCCTCGGCTTCCCGCCGTTCCGGGGCGGGCCGTTCCGTTACGTCGACGAGACCGGGATCGCCGAGGTGGTCGAGAAGCTGGCGTCCTTCGCCGGCACGCACGGCCCCCGCTTCAAGCCGGCGCCGCTGCTCCTGAAGATGGCGAAGACGGGAAAGAGGTTCCACGCGGAATGAGATCGATCTACTTCACGGAAGAGCACGACCTGTTCCGGGACGCGGTGCGGGGCTTCTTCGAGACCGAGGTCGCCCCGCACGCCGACGCCTGGGAGGAGGCCCGGCGGATCCCGCGCGAGATCTGGCCGAAGATGGCCGAGCGCGGCTTCCTGGGGATCCTCTTCCCCGAGACGTACGGCGGCACCGCGGCCGACATCTTCTACGCGGTGGCGTTCCTCGAGGAGCTCCCCCGCTCGCGGATGGGCGGCTTCGCCGCCGCCGTCACCGTGCAGGAGTTCATCGCCACCGGCGCGATCCTCCGCCAGGGAACCGAGGAGCTGAAGCAGCGGTACCTGGTGCCGTCGATCGAGGGGCGCAAGGTCGGCGCGATCTGCATCTCCGAGCCGGACACCGGCTCGGACGTGGCGGCGATCCGGACCAGCGCCGTGCGCGACGGCGACTCGTGGGTGGTGAACGGCGCCAAGACGTGGATCACGAACGGCGTCTACGGCGACTTCTACGTCGTGGCCGTGAAGACCGACCCGACCGCCGGAGCCCAGGGGATCAGCCTCCTCGCCTTCGACTCCGACCTCCCCGGCATCCGGGCGACGAAGCTGAAGAAGATGGGCTGGCACTCCTCGGACACCGCCGAGATCGTCTTCGAGGACGTGCGCGTCCCGGCGTCGGCTCTCGTCGGGCGCGAGAACATGGGCTTCTTCTACATCATGCAGACGTTCGCGCTGGAGCGGATCTCGGCGGCGGCCACCGGCGTCGGCGGCGCGCTCCTCGCCCTCGAGGAGACGAAGAAGTACATGGAGAGCCGTCAGGCGTTCGGGCGGCCGATCGCCAAGTTCCAGGCCCTCCGCCATCGCCTGGCCGACCTCGCCACCGAGGTGGAGGCGGCGCGCCAGCTCGTCTACCACACGGCGTGGCTCTACCAGCAGGGGGAGCCGGCGATCCGCGAGTCGTCGATGGCGAAGCTCTACTCGTCCGAGCTCGCCAACCGGGTCGTCGACGCGTGCGTGCAGATGTACGGCGGCTTCGGCTACGTCGAGGAGTACCCGATGGCGCGCTTCTATCGCGACGCGCGCGTCGGGACGATCGTCGCCGGGACCAGCGAGATCATGCGGGAGATCATCGCCAAGGTGGAGATCGACGGGATGCGCTTCACGTCGATCGAGGACCGCGAGCCGCCGGCGGAGATAACGTCGATGGAGTCGGCGCCGGTGTCGTCGAGCCCGACCGCTGCTGGTTCCGCCGCTCCTGCGGCGCCGCCAGTCCCGGGCGGGCCCGCCGCGTCCGGGCCGCTCACGCTGGCGTCCCTCTTCGAGTCGCTCCCGGCGCGGATCCGGCCGGAGCGGACCGAAGGGTGGACGTCGCGCTTCCACTTCCTGTTCACCGGCTCCGACACGCCGGAGTGGACGGTCGCGATCGACGGAGCGGCGTGCGAGGTGTCGCGCGGGCTCTCGGGCGCGCCCGACTGCACGATCACGACGACCGAGGACGTCTACCTCGGGATCGAGACCGGCAAGGAGAACCCGCAGGCCGCGTACATCACCGGCAAGGTGAAGATCTCGAACCTCTCCGAGATGATGCGTTACATCAAGTCGTTCAAGCCGGCGGCATGACCCTTCCGCTCTCGGGCACGCTCGTCCTCGATCTCTCCCGGATGCTGCCGGGCGCCGTCCTGGTGCGGAGCCTCGTCGACCTCGGCGCGCGGGTCATCAAGGTGGAGGAGCCGGGCGCCGGCGACACGATGCGGCACTCGCCCCCGCTCGTGGACGGCGTCTCCACCGGCTTCGCGGCCTTCTTCCGGGGCGTCGAGTCGGTGGCGCTCGACCTCCAGTCCGCGGCCGGCGCGGCCGCGCTCCGCCGGCTGGTGAAGCAGGCGGACGTGGTGGTGGAGAGCTTCCGCCCCGGCACGCTCGCGCGCTGGGGCCTCTCCCACGAACGGCTCCTGGCGCTGAACGGCGGCCTGGTGATCGCGTCGCTCACCGGCTTCGGGAAGGACGGCCCGACGGAGCCGGGCCACGACCTGAACTTCGTCGGCCTGGCGGGCCTCCTGTCTCAGCTCGGCGCGGACGGAGTGCCCGGCATCCAGATCGCCGACGTGACGGCGGGCCTCCTCGCGACCTCCTCGATCCTGGCCGCGCTCCTCGCGCGCCACCGCACCGGCCGCGGCCAGGTGATCGACCAGCCGCTGGCGCTCGCGCCGCTGCCGTTCCTCACCTGGACCCTCACGAACGCCGCGCTCGGGAAGAGCGGCGCCGCGGAGGAGATCCTCGGCGGCGTGACGCCGTCGTACCGGCTCTACACCTGCGCGGACGGCGAGCGGATCGCGGTCGGCGCGCTGGAGCCGAAGTTCTGGGTCGGGCTGCTCGCACTCCTGGAGCTGCCCGAGATGATGAGCGACGCGTTCGACACCGGAGCCGCGGGCGCCGAGGCGACGGACGCGATCGAGCGCCGTTTCGCGACGAGACCGCGGGCCGATTGGCTGTCGCTCGCCCGCTCGGGTGACCTCCCGGTCACGGCGGTGCGCAGCCTCGAGGAGGCCGCCGCCGACCCGAGCCTGGTGCCGGTGCCGCCGTACCACGGCGTGGAGGGAACGCGGCGCCCGCTACCGCCGCCGCCCGCTCTCGGGGAGCACACCGAGCGGGTGCTGCGGGAGATCGGCCTCGCCGCGGACGAGATCGCGACGCTCCGGTAGTCAGGCGCCGCGGCGGTCGGCCCACCCGTTCAGGGTCCGGATCAGCTCCTCCGGCTCGAACGGCTTGGCGACGTGGCCGTCCATCCCCGCCTCCACGAGACGCCGGACGTCGTCCGGATCGCCGTGCGCCGTCATCGCCAGGACCGGCAGGCCTCGGAGCCTCGGGTCCTGCCGCAGCCTCCGCACGGTCTCGATCCCGCCGAGGCGCGGCATCTCGACGTCGAGGAGGACGACGTCGACGGGAGCGTCCGCGGCCAGCCGTGCGAGCGCCTCCTCGCCGTCCGACGCCTCGACCACCTCGAAGCCGGCCCGGGTGAGCACCTCGGAGGCGAGCGCGCGGCCGATCGCGTCGTCGTCGGCGAGGAGGACGCGCCGGGCGGGCGTGGCGTCACGGCGTGTCGCGGCTTCCGTCGCGACTCTCGACGCGACCGGAGCGCGGAACTCTCCCGTGTCCTCGTACTCGAAACGGATCCCGAGCCGCGCCGCCAGGACGTCGAAGATCGCGTCCTCGCCGTACGGCTTGAAGATCACGTCGTCGGCCCCGTCGGCACGCAGCGGGGCGGCCTCCTCCTCGAGGACGCTCGCCGTCAGCCCGACGATCACCGTCCGCGGCGCCCCGCGCGTCTCTTCCTCGCGGATGCGCCGCGTCGCTTCGCGGCCATCCATCACCGGCATCCGCACGTCCATGAAGACGAGCTCCGGCCTGAAGGCGCGGACCGCGTCGAGCGCCTTCGCCCCGTCCTCCGCCTCCCGTACGTCGACGCCCACGGACGTCAGGAGCCGCGTCAGGAGCGTGCGGTTCTCGGGCGTGTCGTCCACGACGAGGACGCGCGGGGGCCGCTGGCCGGGCGCGAGCCGCGCCACCCGCCGCGGCGCCGGGCCCAC
>CAYLNK010000240.1:0-10707 GCA_964384675.1 uncultured Holophagales bacterium
GGCGTCGATCTCCGGGTTCGCCGCGCCGCCGGCCACCAGGCGCGCCCCCTCCCCCAGGGCACGCAAACCGACCCCGAGCGTGGCGAGCGAGCCCGCGTCGAGCGGCACGCGTCCCATCCGGATCTCGTCCAGGAGGTCCTCCAGGTCGTGAGCGCCCGCGGCGTAGGCCGGCAGCCCGACCATCCCGGCGAGCCCCTTCAGGGAGTGGATCCCGCGGAACAGGCGGTTGAGCGCCTCGGGGTGCGGGTCGCCGGGGACGAGGACGGCGAGAGTCTCGGCGGCGCGCTCCAGGATCTCCTGCGCCTCGGCGACGAAGTCCCGACGGAGGCGGGTCTCCTCGCGTCCGGACCCGTGCGTCATCGCCTAGCCCCCTGTCCCGGCGTGGGAGAGCACCTCGTCCAGCAGCGCGTCGAGCGTCTCCGGCTCGAACGGCTTCCCGAGGTATCCGTCGGCGCCGGCCTTCTTGGCGCGCTGCACGTCCTCGGGCTCCCGCTCGGTCGAGATGGCGATGATCGGCAGCCGGTGCTGCTCGGGCCGCGACCGGATCATCCGGATCAGCTCCAGGCCCGAGAGGGTGGGCATGTTGACGTCGGTCAGCACCAGGTCGAAGACCCCGCGCGGGAGCTGGCGTAGCGCCTCGAAGCCGTCCGCCGCCTCGCGCACCTGCACGGTCCGGCCACGCCGCCGCGCGCTGGCGTCCAGGGCCTCCACGATGAGGAGACGGGCGGTGGCCGAATCGTCCACGACGAGCACCCGGAGCGCGGAGCGGACCGGGTCGCTCACGGCCCCACTCTCACCGACGCCGCCTCGGCGCTGCCGCTGGCACGCGGCGGCGCGCCCGCGATCCGTGGCCGCGCGAGCGTCAAGCCGGGGCCAGGCACCTCCAGCGGCGGGAGCTTCACGTCGGGCGTCCGGGCCAGGGTCGTCACGGAGAAGCCCTCGGCGGGGACGTCCTTCAGGGCCAGATGCCGCGCCGTGACCGTGTTGGCGAGCCCCCCCGGGTCCGACGGGACCCAGCCGAGACCCGGGACGTAGACCTCGATCCAGCGATGCCGCACGCCACCCAGCGTGTCGCTGAAGAAGGCTTGCGACTCGGCGCTGAGCTCCGCCGCCGACGCGGCCGTCAGGAGGCCGCTCACCTGGCGGGCCGGGATCCCGGCCCGCACCAGGAGGTCGACGGCGAGGAGCGAGCGGCCGACGCACGACCCGCGGCCGGCGCGCCGGGTCCCTTCGGCCGTCTCCCCCGCGCCGGTCGGCGGTTCGTAGCGGATCCTCCTCGACGTGTAGGCGACGACGCGCTCGACGGCCTCCAGGACCGTATCGGAGCCGCGTGTCAGGAGGAGCGCCAGCCCCTCGGCGTCGGAATCACCCGTGGTCCGCCTGGTCACGATCTCCCTGGCCTCGGGCGGGAGGGTGGCGAGGTCCGGCGGGAACGGCGCCGCGTCCACGATCGGCTTGCGGTCGACGACGACCTTCGCCTCGAGCGAGAGCCCGTCGGCCGACGAGAGGACGATCCGGTAGCCCGGGTTCTCCACGGCCGCCACCTGGCGCCAGGGGCGGTCGCCGGTGAGCCGGTAGCGGGCCTGCTCCTCGGAACCTGGCTGAGCGGCGCGCCCCGCCGCGGAGAAAAGAAGGACGAGGAGCGCCGCGCGGCGCGTCGCCAGCCGCATCACCCCTCCCCGGCCGCGTGCGCCTTCTCTTTGCCGTCTCTGCCGTCTCTGCCGTCTCTGGCGTCGGGCCGGCGTTCCGCCTTCGGCCCGAAGAGCGCCCGGCGGATCCCGTCCAGCACGCCGTTGACGAACGGTCCCGACGACGGGGTCGAGAACTTCTTCGCGATCTCGACGGCCTCGTCGATCACGACGGCGTCGGGGATCTCGTCCTCGAACATCAGCTCGTAGAGCGCCATCCGGAGCAGGTTGCGATCGACGGCCGGCATCCGTCCGAGGCGCCAGTGCTCGGATCGCTCCGACAGCTTCGCGTCCAGATCGTCCCGCCGCTGCAGCGTGCCGAGGACCAGGCGGGACGCGTACTCCTGTACCTCGGGCTTCGCCTCGACGTACTCCTCGGTCCGCTCGAACATCTCGGACGGGGGCGTTCCCACGAGATCGTTCTGGTAGAGGAGCTGGAGCGCGAGCTCCCGCGACTTGCGCCGGCGCCCGCTCATCGCTATTCGCCCGGGGCGCGGAGCCGGGCCCTGAGGTCGGCCATCTCCACGGCCGCCATCGCCGCCTCGAACCCCTTGTTCCCGCCCTTGGCCCCCGACCGCTCGAGCGCCTGCTCCAGGCTGTCGCAGGTGAGGACGCCGAACGCGACCGGAAGGTCCAGCTCCATCGACACCTGGAAGACACCCTTGGAGACCTCGGACGAGACGTACTCGAAATGCGGTGTGCCGCCCCGCAGGACCGCGGCGAGCGCGACGAGCCCGTCGAAGCGGCCGCTCCGTCCCAGGTCGCGCAGGGCGATCGGGACCTCCCAGGCGCCAGGCACCCGGACGAGCGTCACCGCGTCGTCGGCGACGCCGGTGCGGCGAAAGGCGTCCAGGGCTCCGTCGACGAGGCGGCCGACGACCAGGTCGTTGGTGCGGGCGGCGACCAGCCCGAAGCGGCGGCCGGTGGCGGAGAGGTTCCCTTCGACGACGCGCATGGGACCGGGGATGTTAGCAGCCCGCGGCGTTTCGCGGGCTGCTCGCGAGAGGTCAGCCGCGCAGGCGCTCGAGACCGGGCTCGTCCCCGAAGGTGTCGCGATACCGCGCGATGAACGCGTCGAGGGTGTAGCGCCGCGGCTGCGGGCCGAGCGTCTCGAGCGCGATCACGGCCGCCACGCTCCCGACCCGTCCCGAGACCTCCCAGGAGAGTCCCCTGAGGCGCGCGGCGAGCAGGCCGGCGCGGAACGCGTCGCCGACGCCGGTCGGATCGACGGCCGCAGCGAGGACCTCCGCCGCCGGCACGCGCAGGGTGGTGGCCCGGGGAGCCTCGGGGGTGCCGCCCCGCAGGGCGATGGTCGAGCCCTCGGCGCCGCGCGTCACGATCATCACCGGGACCCGGGTCAGGAGCTCCGCCTCCGAGAGCCCGGTCTTCTGCTCGATCACTCCGAACTCGTATTCGTTGGCGATCAGGATCGAGGCCCCCTCGAGGCCGGCCATCAGGTCCTCGCCCGAGAGGCGCGCCACCTGCTGGCTCGGGTCGTACAGGAACGGGATCCCCAGCTCCCGGCACTCCGCCGCGTACGCCCCCATCGCCTTCGGGTCGTTGGGCGCGACCACGGCCAGCGAGATCGAGGCCGGGTCGAGATCCCGGAACGAGAGCTCCGACGCCTTGGCCATCGCCCCGGCGTAGAACGTGGCGATCTGGTTCTGGTCGAGGTCGGTCGATACGAAGAACGAGGCCGTGAAGACGTCCTCGAAGAGGCGCAGCCCCGAGACGTCGACTCCCTCGGCCGAAAGCCACGCCTTGTAGTCGGACGCGTCGGGGCCGGCGCTCGCCATCACCAGGGGGCGCACCCCGAGGAGCGCGAGGCCGTAGGCGATGTTGGGCGCCACGCCGCCCCGGACCCGCCGCATCTCGTCCACCAGGAAGGAGACCGACAGGCGGTGCATCCGGTCCGGGACGACGACGTCCACGAAGTGTCCCGGGAACGTCATCAGGTAATCGAAGGCCACCGACCCGGTGACGACGATCCGGCCTTCCCGCATCGCGCTCATCTCCAGTATTTCTCCGTCAGGAGCTCGAGGCGGTGCCGGGTGGCCGGCGGGACGTTCTCGGGCCGGGTCAGGATCGCGAACTCCAGCGCGCCGTCGGCGTCGCTCGGCTTCTCGGGGTCGAGGTGGCGGACCGCGTTCGCGAGGACCCGGTTTGCGGTCTCCGCGTTCTTCCTCAGGATCTCGAGGATCGCCTCCACGGTGACGGCCTCCTCGGTCTCGTGCCAGCAGTCGTAGTCGGTGACCAGCGCCATCGACGCGTAGGCGATCTCCGCCTCGCGGCAGAGCTTGGCCTCCTGGGCGTTCGTCATGCCGATCACGTCGACGCCCCACGAGCGGTAGAGCATCGACTCGGCCTTCGTGGAGAACTGCGGCCCCTCCATGCAGAGATACGTCCCGCCCCGGTGGACCACGGCTCCCTCCTCCCGCCCCGCGGCCGCGAGCGCGTCGAGCAGCATCGGCGAGATCGGGTGCGCGAGGGAGACGTGGGCGACGCACCCCTCCCCGAAGAAGGTCGAGATCCGGTGCCGGGTCCGGTCGATGAACTGGTCGGGCAGGACGATCTCGGTGGGCCGGTACTCCTCTTTCATGGAACCGCAGGCCGACGCGGAGAGGAGGTAGCCGCAGCCCAGCTTCTTGAAGCCCCAGACGTTCGCCCGGTAGTTGATCTCGGACGGCAGGACCGAGTGGTGACGCCCGTGCCGCGGCAGGAAGACGACCGGGACTCCCGACAGCTCACCGAGCGCGTACGCGTCCGACGGCTCGCCGAACGGGGTGACGACGTGGCGTTCCTCCTGCACGAGGAGGCCGGGGAGGTTGTAGAGGCCGGAGCCCCCGACGAGGCCTATCCGCTTGGTCACCGCTTCAGCTCCATCTCCGCGAGGATGTCCAGGGCCAGGCTCAGCGCCGCGCGCCCCGCCTCCCCGGTCACCTCGGGTTCGCTCCGGTCCCGACATGCCGCCACGAAAGCGGTGTCCTCCGAGGTGAGCGCGTCGGCAGGGGCGACCGTCACCGGCCACTCCACGATCCGCGGCGGCCCGGTGAAGCGGTCGAGCCGGTACGCCGTGACGTCCCGCTCCTTGGTGTCGATCGAGAAATACCAATCGGGCTGGAAGAACCGGAACTTGCGCACCCTCTCCTGGGAGACCCGGGAGGCCGTCAGGTTCGCGACGCAGCCGCCCTCGAAGGAGAGGCGGACCGACGCGATGTCCACCTTCTTCGTGAGGATCGGGACGCCCACGGCCCGGATCTCGGTCACCGGCTTCCCGACCAGGGCCAGCGCGATGTCGAGATCGTGGACGAGGAGATCGAGGACGACGTCCACGTCGAGGGCGCGCGCCACGAAGACACCGAGGCGGTGGGCCTCGATGAACTTCACCTCGGTCACGAGCGGGCGCACCGCCACGACCGCCGGGTTGAAGCGCTCGCTGTGCCCCACCTGGAGCACGCGCCCCCGAGCCCGGGCCAGCGCCACCAGGGTGTCGGCCTCCGCCAGGGTCACCGTGATCGGCTTCTCGACGAGGACGTCGGCTCCACCCTCCAGGAGCTCGGCCGCGACCTCGGCGTGCGTCGAGGTGGGCGTCGCCACGACGACGGCCGTCGCCCCGGCGTCGAGCAGGTCGCGGATCGAGCGGCGGCGGACCATTCCCTTGTCGCCGTGCGCCTTCTCGATCTCCGAAGCGGCCGCGTCCGACGTCTCCACGAAGCCGACCGGCTCCGAGCCCGGGACCTGGGTCAGGATGCGAGCGTGGTGGCGCCCGAGGTAACCGCAGCCCACCACGCCTGTCTTGATCGTCTCGGCCATTCGGCGACGCGGAGTGTATCCCCACTCCCGAATGCCGTACTCTGGGGTCCACGTCTATGGACACCTTGATCGAGGGCAAGTACGAGGTCATCGCCAAGCTCAAGGAAGGCGGCATGGGCTCGGTCTTCAAGGTCCGGCACGTCCTCCTCGACGACGTCCGGGTGATCAAGGTGATGAGGCCCCAGATCGAGGGCGACGCCGACGCGCAGCGGCGCTTCCAGCAGGAGGCGCGGCTCGCGACGTCGCTCAAGCACCCGAACATCGCCGACCTGATGGACTTCTCGGTCGACGCCAACGGCAACTTCTACATGGTCATGGAGTACATCGAGGGCGTCACTCTGGCCGAGCTCGTGGCCGCGCGTGGCCCGCTCGCCCTGAAGACGGCCCTCGAGGTGGCCGACCAGACCCTGCGGGCGCTCAGCTATCTCCACAAGCGGGGAATCGTCCACCGCGACATCGCCCCCGACAACCTGATGATCTCGAAGGGCCCGGACGACCGGATCGTCGTCAAGCTGATCGACCTCGGGATCGCTAAGGACACCTCGGTCGAGGGGATGACCCAGGCCGGCATCTTCCTGGGCAAGCTCAAGTACGCGTCTCCGGAGCAGCTCGGCGCCTTGCCGGCCGGGCAGAAGCTCGACACCCGGAGCGACCTCTACTCCTTCGGCTGCGTGCTGTACCAGCTCCTGACGGGGCACTCGCCGTACAAGGCCGACGCCCCGCAGCAATACCTGATCCTCCACCTGACCGAGCCGCCTCGCCCCTTCGAGAAGACCGACCCGGAGGGACGGGTCCCGGAGGACGTGAGGCGCGCCGTGATGAGAGCGCTCGCCAAGAAGCGCGAGGACCGCTGGCAGACGGCGGACGAATTCGCCATGGAGCTGCGCCGCTGTCGCGCCGAGCTCTCCGGTCTGGGCCGCGCCTCGTCCGCGGTCCGGCTCACCCCGGTGCTTCCGGGCGCCACGGCGGTCAGGGAAGCCAAGCAGCGCCCGGAGCCCGAGCCTTCCGAGGAGGTCGGGGGGAAGACCGAGATCATCGTTCCGCACGCCACGCTCACCCGGGCGAAGTCCGCCACGCGCATCCCCGCGGTCACTCCCAGAGTGCCCCCCCCGACTCCCCCTCCGCCGCCGCCCCGGCCGGCGCAGAGGCTCAAGGAGCGCCTCCAGACGACCGCGTGGGAGAGGTTGAAAACGGATCGCGCCCCGGCCCCGTCGCCCACCACGAGCTGGCGGCGGTCGGCGGCGGTCCTCGGGGGAATCGCCGTCGTGGCCGGCCTCCTGACGGCGCTCGTCATCCAGCTGCGTTCCGGCTCGGGCGGCGATGCGGCGCCGACACCGATGCCGACGGCGACCGTCCCGGTGCCCACCGCCGTCGCGGCCGTGCCGCCCACGGCCACGCCCGAGCCGGAGCCGACTCCGGCGCCAACCGAGACGACCACGGCAGCACCCACGCCCGAGCCATCGCCGAAGGCCACCGTCCGTCCCCAGGTGAACGTATCGGAGGCCGCCACGCCTCGACCCAAGCCGACGAAGCCCGCCGTCCCGACTCCGGCACCGCCGACGCCACCTCCCACCAGAGCGATCCCCACCGCCGTTCCCACGGCAGCCGGACCGTCCCCGGACCAGGAAGCCCAACGACTCATGACGGTCGGCATCGCGAGCCTCGACCGGGGAGACCTGGACGGGGCGATGAAGTCGTTCAACCGCGCGCTCGAGCTGAATCCCAGGAACGAGAACGCACGGCTGGGCCGGGCGCGGACCCACCTTCGCCTGAAGGAATTCGACGCCGCGATCCGCGACGCGACCGCGGTCCTGGAGGCCGATCCGAAGGAGACCCAGGCGCTCCTGGCACGCGGCCTGGCCAGGCAGTCGAAGAGGGACCTGGCCGGCGCCATGGCGGACTTCTCCGAGGCGATCTCCCAGAAGCCGAACGACCCCGCGGGCTACCGCTACCGCGCGACCGTCCGGAGGCAGGCGCGAGATGGCGCGGGAGCCGCCGCAGACGAGCGGAAGGCGGCCGAGCTCTCCCGCTGACGGCGGCGGCGAGCCAGCTCCAGGACCGCGGCGAGCGGAAGCCCCAGCACGAAAGCGGAGCTCAGCCGCCAGGCGCCCACCGGGTCGCCGTGCAACACGGCCGAGAGCGCCCGCGTCGACCCGCATCCGGGGCACGGGAAGCCGAAGAGCGTGTCGAAGAGGCAGGCCGGAGCCAGCTCCGGCGCGAGCCAGGCAACCGCGACCCAGGTGAGGGCGAGCGCCGCGGGCAGCCGGGAGGGCCTCACTGCTGGCGGACCTGGACCCATCTGGCGCCTCCGTTCGAGTCGAACGCAGCAGGGATCATGCCACTCGACCGGTCCTCCGCGGGAAGAGGACGAGCCCGCCTTGCCGCGGCCCTCCCCGCCGCGTAACCTCCACGGTTTCATATGGAGACCGACTACAAGGCGACCCTCCACCTACCCAAGACCGACTTCCCCATGAAGGGCGACCTGCCGAAGCGTGAGCCGGAACGGCTCGCCCGGTGGGAGACCACCGACCTCTACGGTCGAATCCAGCGCGCACGGCGGGCGGCGGGGGCGCGGCGCTTCGTGCTGCACGACGGTCCCCCGTACGCCAACGGGAAGATCCACATCGGTACGGCGCTCAACAAGATCCTGAAGGACCTGGCCGTGAGGGCCGCCACCCTGGAAGGTCTCGAGGCGCCCTACGTCCCGGGCTGGGACTGCCACGGGCTCCCGATCGAGCTGAACGTCGACAAGGAGCTGGGGCCGAAGAAGCGGGAGATGTCGGTCGTGGAGGTGCGGCTCGCCTGCCGCGCCTACGCCGAACGGTGGATCGACGAGCAGCGGGCCGACTTCCGCCGGCTCGGGATCCTCGGCACGTGGGACGAGCCGTACCGCACGATGGACTTCAAGTACCAGGCGGAGATCGCGCGGGCCTTCGGGACGTTCGTCGGCAAGGGGCTGGTGACGTTCGGCTTCAAGTCGGTCCTCTGGTGCGTGAACTGCAAGACCGCCCTCGCCGAGGCCGAGGTCGAGTACGAGGAGCGGGTCGATCCGTCGATCACGGTCGGCTTCCGGATGCCGCTCGACGGCGCCTCGCGGGTCCTCTGGGGCGACGCCCTGGACGGGGCGACGAGCCTCTTCGCGGCGATCTGGACGACCACACCGTGGACGCTTCCCGCGAACCGCGCGATCTCCCTCGGACCCGAGGTGCCGTACGTCCTGGCGCGCCGGGCTTCCGCGCCCCAGGACCTCTTCCTGGTGGCCGAGCCGCTCGTCGCCGCCGTCGGGCAGGCCCTGGGCGTCACAGACCTCGCCGCCGTCGACGGGACTCGCCGGACCGGCGCCGAGATCGCCGCCGCGAAGCCGACGTACGCCCGCCCCTTCGACCTGGACGGCACCGGTTTCGGCTTCCTCCTGGGCGACCACGTCTCGACGACCGACGGCACCGGTCTCGTCCACACGGCGCCGGGACACGGCCGGGACGACTACGAGGTGGTCCGCCGGCACGGCTTCGAGGTGAACGACCCGGCGCTCTGCCCGGTCGACGAGTCGGGTCACTACGACCGGAACGCGCCCGAGGCGTTCCGGGGCCTCCGGGTCGTGGCGGCGAAGACGAAGGAGCTGGACGCGAACCGGGCCGTCCTCGCCGCGCTCGAGGCCGGCGAGCCGTCCGGCGCGCTCCTCCTGGCGCGTCACGACTACCCCCACTCGTACCCTCACTGCTGGCGCTGCAAGAACCCGGTCATTTTCCGGGCGACGCACCAGTGGTTCATCGACCTCGGGGCGCTCCGCGAAACGGCGCTGCGCGAGATCCGCGAGCGGGTGACCTGGGTCCCCGCGTTCGGCGCCAACCGGATCGGCGCGATGGTGGAGAACCGCCTGGAGTGGACGATCTCCCGCCAGCGGATGTGGGGCTCCCCCATCACGTTCCTCCGGTGCCGGACCTGCGCGGCCGACGGCCACCTGGAGCACTACCCGCCCGTCGGAGACCCCCCGGCGCGGGAGGCGTTCTTCGACCTCGTGGTCGCCACCTTCCGGGAGCACGGCGCCGACGCCTGGTACGACGACGCGTTCCCCGCCGCCCGCTTCCTGCCCGAAGGGGGGCGGTGCGCCCGGTGCGGCGGGCACGACTTCGAGAAGCTGCGCGACATCCTGGACGTCTGGTTCGACTCGGGCGTCTCGCACGCCGCCGTGCTGCGGTCGTCGGCCTACGGCATCGACGATCCGTACGCGGAGGCGAACCCCGCGCCCGTGGTCTACATCGAGGGCCACGACCAGCACCGCGGCTGGTTCCAGTCGTCGCTTCTCACCTCGGTGGCGATGGCCGGCAAGGCGCCCTACAGCGCGGTCGTGACCCACGGCTTCGTGGTCGACGGGGCCGGGCGGAAGATGTCTAAGCGCGACGGGAACCAGGTCTTTCCGCAGGACGTCATCGCGCAGCACGGCGCCGACGTGCTCCGCCTGTTCGTCGCCTCGGCCGACTACACGGACGACATCCGGCTGAACAAGATGATCCTGGACCGGACGGCGGAGGCGTACCGGAAGATCCGCAACACGGCGCGCTTCCTGCTGTCGGTCCTCGCGGACTTCGACCCGGCCCGGCACGCGGTCCCGGACGCGAGCCTCGAGCCGAGCGACCGCTACATCCTGGGCCGGGCCGCCGCCGTGGCGGCGGACGCCCGCGCCGCGTACGCGCGCTACGAGTACCACACCGTGGCGAGGCGGCTCCTCGACTTCGTCACGACCGACCTGTCGGCGTTCTGGTGCGACGTCAAGAAGGACGCCCTCTACGTCCTCTCGACCGACGACCCCGTGCGCCGCTCCGCGCAGACGACGGCGTTCCGTCTCGTCGAGGTGCTCGCGCTCGTCCTCCAGCCGATCTGCCCGTTCACCGCCGAGGAGATCTGGGAGAGCCTGCCCGGCCGGGCCGGTGACAGCCCGGCCCTCGCCACCTGGGACTCCCTGCGCCTCTCCCGGCTCGACGTCGGCGTGGAGGCGGCCTGGTCCCGTCTCCTCGAGGTGAGGGCCGAGGTGCAGCGACAGCTCGAGCCGCTGCGGCGCGACGGAGCGATCGGCTCCTCGGCGCAGGCCGCCGTCGAGATCGGCCCGTCCGACGCGCTCGACGCCGACCTCGCCGCCGCCGGCCTCGACCCGGCAAGGCTCGCGGAGCTCCTGATCGTGCCGGAGGTGGTCCGGACGGGCGGCGCC
>CAYLNK010000241.1:0-10670 GCA_964384675.1 uncultured Holophagales bacterium
GGGCGCGGGCCGGCCGCCGGGGCGGGCGCGCTCCTCCTCGCCGCGTCCCTGGCTCCACCCGTGACAGCGGACGAGAAGGCCCCGGCGCCCGCGCCGGAGGGACACGTCGCCGAGTCGGCCTGGCCCGCCGACTTCCGCGCGCTCTTCGCCGCCCAGGAGAAGGGCAAGGCGATCCTCCCCGAGAAGGCGCGGGCCCGCTTCCGGGCGATGCCCAGCCACGCGCAGAAGCTCTTCTTCGACGCCGTCGCCGGAGGGATGCTCTCCTCGCCCGTGCAGCTCGCGACGCTGCTGACGCTCGACGTCGACGACCGGAAGATCGAGCTCCTGGCCTCGGACAGCTGCGTCCTCTGCCACACGAATCCGGACATCCTCCCGGACGAGATCCTCTTCAAGGTCCGGACCGATCCGAAGGACCCGTTCGCGCACCTCGACCTGAGGGAGGTCGTGAGCGACGTCCACGTGCGCGCCGGCCTGATGTGCGCGGGCTGCCACGGCGGCAAGCCGACCGACAAGGAGATGTCCGCCGAGATCGGGGCCCGCTGGCCCGACGCGGCCGTGCGCAAGAAGGACCGCTCGTGGATCCCGGAATTCTGCGCGCGCTGCCACTCCTCGAGCGAGGTGATGCGCGCCTACAACCCGAAGCTCCCCGTCGACCAGCTCCTGAAGTACCGCACCAGCCGCCACGGCGAGCTGCTGCTGGGGAAGAAGGACTCGAAGGCCGCGCAGTGCGTCAGCTGTCACGGGGTGCACGGCATCCGCCCGCCGGACAGCCCGCGCTCCATGGTCTTCCCCGAGAACGTCCCGGCGACGTGCGGGCGCTGCCACGGGGACGCGGCGTACATGGCGGGCTACACCCTCGCCGACGGGAAGACGCCGCTGCCGACGAACCAGCTCGAGAAGTACCGGAAGAGCGTCCACGGGAAGGCGCTCCTCGGCAAGCACGACGCCGGCGCTCCGGCGTGCAACGACTGCCACGGCAACCACGCCGCCCTCCCCCCGCAGACGGCGGCCGTCTCGCAGGTCTGCCGCAGCTGCCACGCCGCGAACGGATCGCTCTTCGACGGAAGCCCGCACAAGAAGGCGTTCGAGGCGCACGGCTGGCCCGAGTGCGCGACGTGCCACGGCAACCACGACATCGAGCCGCCGTCCGACGCGATGCTGGGCGACGACCCGAAGGGGCTCTGCCACGAGTGCCACGCGCGCTTCGGGAAGCCGGCCTGCGACGCGGGGGCGCGCTACTTCCACACCTCGATCACGGGTCTCGTGGCCCGGCACGAGGAGCTCGGGAAGGACGTCGACCGTCTCGCCGAGCGCGGGTTCGACGTGGACGAGCTCCGCTTCCAGTCGAGCTCGGTGAACGACGCGCTGCGCAAGACCCGGCTCGGGATCCACACCTTCGACCGGAGCGACTTCGGGCGCAACGAGGACGAGGCGAAGGGGGCGCTCGCGGGCCTGAAGAAGGGCGTCGACGCGGTCTGGGCCGAGTACCGCTTCCGGCAGAGGGGCCTCCTCGTCTCCACGGTCCTCATCTCGATCTTCGGCGTGGCGCTCTACCTGAAGATCCGGCAGGTCGACAGGAAGTAGGCGGAGGCTCGCTCCTAGGCCATCGCGAGCCGCCGCACCTCGTGGCGGTCGACGACGTACAGCCCCCCCGGCGCCGGCAGGAGCCGGCAGCCGGCGTCCACGAACGGCGCGGTGTCCGGATACTCGCGGGCCCTCACGATCGCGTCGCCGTCGAGGTCGCACCTCACCAGTCCTTCGTCGGTGGCCGTGAAGAGGGAGCGGCCCGACGCGCACGGTCCGATAGAGCCGCCGGGCTCGCCGGCCTCCGACGTCGCACGCACCCGGCCGCGCCGGTCGACGACGGTCGTCTGATGGCGCGTGCGTCCCCCCTCGACCGACGTCACCAGGAGCCAGGCGAGCTCGTCGGTGAACACGCACAGGGCGCGGGTCACCTGCCCGCGCGGGCGGGGGAGCGCCACCGAATCGTCGAGGCCGCCCCGCTCGGTGTCGAACACGAACCCGGCGAAGAGCGAGCCCGCGCGGTAGAAGCCGAGCCCGAAGCGAGGGCCAGCCCAGAGCTCCGTCTGTCCCGCGAGGACGTCGCCGATCCGCTCCTCCCCGAGGGGCCCGTCGCGGAGGAGCCGGCCTTCCCTCGCGTAGAAGCGGCGGGAGCCGTTCGCGTCGAACGCGGGGAAGAGCCCGGCCCTGTCGGTGGACGTCCGCCGAGGGGGCTCTCCCGGCCGCAACGTCAGGACCTCGCTCCCGCGACCCACCAGGGTGGCCTCGCCGAGGAGGCGCCACTTCAGCCGCGGGTCGAGACCCCCCTCGAGGACCGCGCGTCCGTCTTCGCGCCGGTACCAGGTGCCGTCGTGGGTGAGGACGGCCAGCGTTCCCGACGAGTCGACGGAAGACTCGACGACGACGCCGCGGACCGCCAGGACCCGCGTCGAGGTGGCTCGTCCGCGCACGCGCGTCACCTCGCGCACGGCGGCCGGCGCGGCCGTCCGGCACCGCGGGCAGGCGCTCCGGGCGTGCTCCGCGCCGCACGCCGAGCACCGCGTGAACCGGAGACCGTGGAGGAGCGGGACCGGGAACGGCCCGCGGACGTCCCGCTCGAAGACGCTCACGAAGTGGTGCAGGAGGTCGTCCGGCAGCACGTCTGGCGGCTCGGCCGGCCTCGGGTAGGTGACGCCGGAGTGGAGGACGCTGATCCGCCGGAGCGGGCGGGCCGGGTGCGGTACCCCACGGTAGACCCCGCCGAACGGGTCGGTGAGGAGGAGCGAGCGGAAGAGCATCGCCGTGAACGCATACCAGTCGGAGCGGGTCCCGTGAGGCCGCGAGAGCACGGGGCGCGGCGCGTCCGGATCGCACAGCAGCGGGTCGACGAGGCGCTCGGTGAAGACGCCGCAGAGGTACGGCCCGAACTGAAAGCTGTCGGCGTCGATCAGGTGCGCCTCCCCACCGGCGACGAGGACGTTCAGGTCGTTGAAGTCGCCGATCACCACGCCGGCGCCGTGCAGGGCGCTGAGGGTCGCGTGGAGGTCGAGGAAGAGGGGCGGGACGCGCCCTCCCCCGGAGCCCGCGAGGCGAGCCGCCCGCTCTCCCAGCGCGAGGAGCGGCTCGGCGCCGGCGAGGAGCCGCATCGTGTAGCCGACGACGCGCCCGCCCGGCCGGTCGGTGGCCACGTCGAGCGGAGTGACCACACGCGGGGGAAGCCCCGCCGGGAACGCCCGCAGCTTGGTCTGCTGCTCGTCGATCCGTCGGCGCGCGCTCTCCTCCAATGCCGGGTCGCCGAGGAGGTCGGGGTGGCCGGGAGCCTTCCAGAGCTTGAGCGCGAGCCCCGGACCGACCTCGTAGACGTCGGCCTCTCCGCCCTTGCCGATCGCCTTCGCCGGCGAGAGCGTCAGGCGCTTTCCGTCGACGGTGACGTGCATGAGGGCCTCCGGCGCCTCACCACGACGAGCGTGGTGTCGTCGGGGAGGAGGGCGCGCCCCGGGCCGCTCGCGAGATGGAGCTGGCGCGAGACGTGGGACGGGTTCGTGAAGGAGCGGTCGTCCTCCCAGAAGCGGCGGAGAGGGCCGGCACGCTCGAGATCGGCGACCCCGTCCGTGCCGACGAGGATCGATTCCACCTCCTCCGTCGGCAGCGTCCGGAGGATCCGGAAGCGGAGGAGGTCGGGGTGGGTGTCGGTGAGCGACGAGCCGGTGAGCGCGTACGCGGCGTAAGGGGGCGCGTCGTCGGGGTACGACACGTGGAATCGTTCACCGTTGACGCAGGCGAGGCCGTCCCCGAGCGCGAAGACGGCCGTCCATGCCGGTGTGAGCGCGGCGCCGACCAGCGTGAAGAGGAGGTGGTCGGCGACGACCGCCCGCAGGGCGCGGGCGGAGGGGTCGAGGGCGCGGGCGATCGCTCCGAGCGCGTCGAGGAGACGGAGGCGCGCGCCCTCGAGGGCCAGCTCCGGAGGTTCGCCGGTGGGCACGGCGGCGGCGAGGGCCTCGGCGAGGATTCTCACTCCGAGCGTCGCCCCGGTCTCCGAGCGTGGGCCGCTCCCGCAGCCGTCGGCGACGAGGGCGACGGCGACGCCGTCGCGGGCGAGCGCGTGCCAGGCGTCCTGGTTGTTGCGCCGGGCGTGGACGTGCGCGCGTCCCGCGACCGAGCCGCCGGCGATCTCGAACGCGTCCACGTCAGTTCGTGAAGCCGCCGAGGTCGAGCGAGTGAAGGGTCACGGCCCCCTGGCTGACCCGCACGGCCGACTGCGAGAAGACCTGGAAGGCGCGGCGCACCTCCTGGGGGCTCGTGCCCGGCGTGAGGATCCAGGCGTCGGGGATCCCGATCTCGCGGAAGACCTCCCTGAAATCGGTCGAGCCGTCGTCGAGCCCCATCGCCGCCACCACGTGCGCCTCCTTCCGGAGGAGGTCCTCGACGATCGGCCGGATCGTGCGGGCCGACTGCCGCGCGGAGCCCTCGTCGGCGCCGTCGGTCAGGAGGAGCGTCACCGTGCGCACCGGCACGCCGCTCCGCTCGAACTCGCGCGACTTGGCGAGCACGGTGCCCAGCACCACCGCGATCTGGTCGTAGAGCGGCGTGCCGAGGCTCGGGTCGTAGTTCCTGGTGTCCATCCGGAGCGCGTCCTTCAGGGGCCGGTACGGGAACAGCACGCGGCCGTTCAGGTAGCGGGTGTGGACGAGGACGTCCCCCGACTGCCGCGAGGCGAGGAGGGCGTCGAGGACGAGGTTGTGCCCCTCGCGCACCAGCGCCGCGTTGCCGGCGAAGCGGATGGATCCGGAGTCGTCGGGCATCATGGTCACGAGGACCACCTCGCTCGCCGGCACGTCGTCGGGCGCGATCCCCATCCCGGCCTGGATCCGCTCACCGATGTCGGCGTCGATGGTGAGAGCCGCCAGCGAGCTCGTGGAGAGCTCGCCCTCGTCGTGGGCGGAGCGGAACAGGTCGTCGATGCGGGCAGGGGTCGACTTCGTCGAGCTCATGCTCGTTCCTCCTACAGCCTGATGTCGGGCCAGCTCTCGATGGGCGTCGTCGAGTCGACGACGTGCATTCCCGCGTCGGCGAAGCGGCGGAGCGCGTCCTCGGCCTGCGGCGTGAAGTCGAAGGCGAAGCGGCCCGAGCGCGGGGCGGCCGGATCGGGCACGGCGACGGCGGACATGCAGTCGCGCAGGACGTACACCTTCCTCACCAGCGCCGGGTCCTGCGCCTGGATCTCGCCGAGGAGGTCCTCGATGGAGCTCTTCACGCAGTGGCTGGCGGCCTGCCCGGCGATGACGACGGAGTCCGCGTCGAGGAGGGTCCGGATGAACTGCGTGTTCCGCTGGGCGAGCGGCCGCCCGTCGTGCCGGGTGAGGACCTCCGGGGCGAGGACCGAGTAGTTCTCGGTGAGGGCGTTGCCGCCCTTCACCTCCACCGACGCCCTGGCGCCGCGGACGTAGGCGTGGAACATGCGCGCCTCCTGCACGACGCCGGCCAGCGCGTGCCCCTCGCTGCCCAGCAGGCCGTGCGGCGGCCACAGGTAGAGGCTGTACTTGCCGGCCCGCTCCAGCTCCTGGGCGTAGAACTCGACCTGTCTCACCAGCCACGGGTAGTTGCCGCTGCAGAGCCACGGGGTGACGTCCGGGCTGGGCCGCACGCGGCCGCTCCGGATGTCGTCCGTGCGGATCTCCCGGTGAGCGGTGAGCGGCTCTCCGGCGTCGTCCACCCAGAACGACGGGAAGAAGATCTGGAACGGGAAGTGGGTGTCCATCGTGCACGTCGTCTCGGTCAGGACGCCGAGGTTCCGGTAGACGAAACGCGCGATCCGGTCGCTGTCGTCCATGGCGCCGCTGCCGCTCCGGCCGCCCACGTAGAGCGTTCCCTCGGGAAAGCAGAAGTCCTTCTGGACGTCGATCAGGAGGAGGTGGATCCGGGTGCGGTCCGCCCCCGAGGGCCTCACGCCGTGCGCCCTTCGCCACGCCGCGGCGCGCGTGAAGAGGTCGGCCTCGTCCGGGCGGTAGGACCACTGGCGGGCGTGGCTGGGGTCGTAGAACGGCGGGAGGGGGAGCCCCCGGGCGGGAGCGGGCGGTGCGGTGAGGACGGACGGCGCGGGCATGGCGGCCTCCTTCTTCGTGGTCGCGGCACCGCCGTGGGGCGGGGCCGGCGCGGGCATGGTGTCGATCACACACGAAACTTAGTGTCGCATGGACACTTTGTCAAGGGAACGGTGGCCGGCCGGGACGTGGACGGAGCGGCGGGGCCTACGCCGCGGGCTCGGCCGAGACCACGCGGTTGCGCCCCGTCCGCTTCGCCTCGTACAGCGCGGCGTCGGCGCGCCGGTAGGCGGAGGCGAAGTCCTCCCGGCCCGGCCGGAGGAGCGCGAGGCCGATCGAGACCGTGCAGCACACCGGGCTCCCGGCCGCGTTCTCGGTCCTGGCGCCGGCGAAGGCCGCGCGCCACACCTCGGAGCGTTCCAGGGCGACGGGAAGCGAGGCACCGGGCAGCACGACCAGGAACTCCTCGCCACCGGTCCGGCAGATCAGGTCCGACGACCGGGCGTGCCCGGTGAGCACCCGGGCGAACGTCTGGAGCACCAGGTCCCCGCAGGCGTGCCCGTGGGCGTCGTTCACGTCCTTGAAGCGGTCCAGGTCGAGAGCCGCGATCGCCAGCGGCACGGCGGTCCGGGCGGCGCGGGAGACCTCCCGCTCGATCGCCTCCTCGAGGTAGCGCCGGTTGTACAGGTTCGTCAGGGGATCGCGGATCGCCTGCTCGCGCAGCTGGCGGTTCAGGGAGTCGATCTCGCGGGCCCTCGCGGTGAGGGACTCGTGCGCGCGAGCCAGGGACTCCTCGGCCTTCCACCTCTCGCTCACGTCCTGCTTGATGGCGATGAAGTGCGTGACGGTCCGGTCGTCGTCCACGACCGGGGCGATGGTCTGCTCCTCGTGGTAGAGCGTGCCGTCCTTGCGGCGGTTCACGATGGTGCCCGACCACGTCTCGCCCCGGGTGACCGTCCGCCACAGCTCAGCGTAGAAGCCGGGGTCGTGCCGGCCCGACTTCAGGAGCCGGGTGTGATGGCCCACCAGCTCGTCCTGAGAGTAGCCGGTGATGGCGCAGGCAGCGGGGTTGACCCAGGTGATGACCCCCGTCCGGTCGGTGATCACGATCCCGTTGGCGGCCGATCGGAGGGCGGTGGCTTGCACCCGCAGGATCTCGGGGCCGTGGACCCGTCCCCGCATGTCGCGGATCGCCGCCGCCGCCCAGCGTCTCCCGTCGACCTCGAGCGGCGTCAGGGCGATGTCGACGGGGACCTCGCCACCGTCGGCGTGGCGCGCCGCGAGCGGCAGCCCCGTCCCCATTGCCCTCGGGCGCGGGTCCGACATGTAGGCGTCGTGCTGCCGCGCGTGCTCCCGGAACCGCTCCGGCACCAGGATCGCGAGGGGCTGCCCGAGGAGGGCGGCCGGCGAGTGACCGAGGAGGCGCTCGCAGGCGGCGTTGGCCAGGGCGATCCGGCCGGCCTCGTCCACGACGACGATGGCGTCGGCGCCGGCGTCGAAGAGCGCCGAGATCACGGCGTCCGCCACGGGCTCGTCGCGGCTCATCCGGAGAGGGACGGTAGCACGCGCCGGAGGGGACCGACGCTACGTCTCGACGACGGCGAACGCGCGGACGGGGAACGTCCCGAGCCCGACCACCTTCGGGGGCACCGCGAAGAAGCGGAAGCCGGCCTGGGGCAGCTGGTCGAGCCCGCGCAGGTGCTCGACCACCGGGATGCCGGCGCCGAGGAGCAGCGTGTGGGCCGGGCGGGCGAGGTCTCCGACGTCGTCCACGTTGTACGAGTCGATCCCGACGAGCGCGACGCCTCCGGCGACGAGCCGCTGCACGAGGTCGCGGTCCAGGAACGGGGCGCCCTCGCGATACGCGTCGGTGCGCCAGCGCGCGTCCCATCCGGTGTGGAACAGGACCGCCTTGCCGCGCACGTCGAGGCCCGCCAGGAGGGCCGGCTCGATCGACCGTCCGTTCGCCCACGGCTTGCGGAAGACCAGGCCCGGCAGGAACGCGAGGGACGCGAGCGGAAGGCCGGCCAGATCCGCTCCGCCCGGGAAGCGATGGAACGGCGAATCGACGTAGGTGCCGGTGTTGGCGACCATGTCGATCCGGCCGATCTGGAACTCGGTGTCGCCGCCGTAGAGAGACCGGGAGGCCTCCCGGCTCAGGTAGTCGGTGATGACCGGTCCGGGGAGCGTCCCGTAGGTCGTCATCCCCGCCTCGACCTCGTGCGAGAGATCGACCAGCCTCAGGCGCCGGCCCCCGCCTTCCAGGAGCGGAAATAGCGCCGGACGCCGTCCACGAACCCACCGTGCCGCGGCTGCCAGCCGAGCAGCCGCACGGCCTTGCTCGAGTCGATGTGCTGCGAGGCGGCGAGCCCCTGGGCGAGCGGCCCGTACCGGGCGACGGCGTCCGTGTACGGGGTCTCGACCACGGCTCCGCCCGCGCCGGCCGCCCGGCTGGCGGCGATGGCGCACTCCCGTACGGTGAACCGGCTGCGGTCCGTGGCGTTGAGCACCTCGCCTCCGAGAGTCGACTCGGCGGCGAGCACGTAGAGGCGGGCCAGGTCCTCGAGGTGGACCATCGCCCAGCGGTTCGCGCCGTCCCCGACGATGCGCGCGGCGCCCTCCTCCACGGCGCTCCCGAACCAGAAGCCGGTCAGGCTGCCGGAGCCGCCGTAGACGCAGCCCGGCCGGATCACCAGCGTGCGGAGCCGGCCGCCGCTCACCTCGAGGACGCGCTCGTCGATCGCGGGCCGGGGCGCCACGAGGGGGAGCGGGTCGATCGGCGAGGCCTCGTCCTTCGCGTCGTCGCCCGTGCTGCCGTACAGCCAGACGCCGCTCGTCGTGATGACCAGGCGGGATCGTCCGCTCTCGCGCGCGGCGGAGAGGAGGGCCTCGACGGTGCTCCGCTGGAGGTCCCAGGTCCGTTCGGACGACTCGTTCGCGCAGTGGACCAGCACCTGGCAGGAGCGCGCGACCGGGGCCCAGGCCTCGGGCGCGTCGAGGTTCCCGACGCACGGCTCCACCTCGGCCGCGGCGAGGCGCGCCCCCCGCTCGGCGGACCGCGTCAGGCCGATCACCTCGTGCCCGGCGCGCGCGAACGCGGCGGCAACCGCCGACCCGATGAAACCTGTGGCCCCGGTGACGAAGACCCGCATGACCGACCTCCCGCGTCCCCTTTTAGCACAGGCCCCACGCGAGTAGCCTCGGCCCATGCCCTTCACCCAGAGCCCTCCCGCGCTCGGCAACCAGTACGACGACGATCCGGTGCTCCGTGCCTATCTGTCGCGCACGCTCCCCCCCGACGCCTTCGCCTCGCTCGAGCCGGAGTGGCGCGACCTCGGCGGCCTCGCCGGCGGCGAGCTCCACGCGCTGAAGCTGGCGGATCGCCAGAACGAGCCGCGCCTCACGTCGTGGGACGCCTGGGGGAACCGCGTGGACCGGATCGAGCTGTCGCCGCTCTGGCAGCGGGTGAAGCGGCTGGCGGCCGAGCGGGGGCTGATCGGCACGGCGTACGAGCGGCGGCTCGGCGCGCTGTCGCGCGTGCACCAGATGACCCTCGCCTACCTGCTCGAGCCGTCCTCCGACGTCTACGCCTGTCCGCTCGCCATGACGGACGGCGCGGCCAAGACGCTCCTCGTCTCCGGCAACGGGCCGCTGATCGAGCGGGCGCTGCCCCGGCTGACGAGCCGGGATCCGGAGTTTGCGTGGACGTCCGGACAGTGGATGACCGAGCGGACGGGCGGGTCGGACGTGGGCCTCTCGGAGACGGTCGCGCGCCGGGACGGCGACGCCTTCCGCCTCTTCGGCACCAAGTGGTTCACGTCGGCCACGACCGCGGAGATGACGCTCACGCTGGCCCGCCCGGAGGGGAACTCGCCCGGAGGCTCCGGCCTGGCTCTCTTCTACCTGGAGCTGAGGGACGCGGAGGGCCGGCTGAACGGCCTGACGCTCAACCGCCTGAAGGACAAGCTCGGGACCCGCAAGGTGCCGACGGCCGAGGTGTCGCTCGACGGGACGCGGGCGGTCCCCGTCATCGGGCTCTCGGACGGCGTGAAGCAGATCACGCCGCTCCTGAACGTCACCCGCGTCTGGAACTCGATCGGCGCGATCGCGGGGATGCGGCGGGCGCTGGCGCTGGCGCGGGACTACGCGACGAAGCGCGTGGCGTTCGGCGCGCCGCTCGCCGAGAAGCCGCTGCACGTCGAGACGCTGGCCGACCTCGAGGCGGTCTTCGAGGGAGCGTTCCTGCTGGCCTTCCGCGTGGTGGAGCTGCTGGGCCGCGAGGAGAACGGAGCGCTCGCCGGCGACGACGGCTGGCTCCTCCGCGTGCTGACGCCGATCGCCAAGCTGACGACCGGCAAGCAGGCGGTGGCGGTGGCGAGCGAGGTGCTGGAGGCGTTCGGCGGGGCCGGCTACGTGGAGGACACCGGCCTCCCGTGCCTCCTGCGCGACGCGCAGGTGCTCTCGATCTGGGAGGGGACGACGAACGTCCTCTCGCTCGACGTCCTCCGCGCCCTCGGCAAGGGAGGAGACCTCGCCCCGCTCGCCGCGGACCTGGCTCGCCGGACGTCGATGGCGCCCGACGCGGCGACGGCACGGGCCGCGCGGACCGCGCTCGACGCGGTCGCGCAC
>CAYLNK010000242.1:0-10666 GCA_964384675.1 uncultured Holophagales bacterium
GAGCGGGCGCCGGAATCCCGCTCAGGTCGCCGGTCGCCGCGCGGCGGGCGGCCGCAGCGTCACCCGCGCGACCGAGCCTGTCGTACGCGTCGGCGAGGAGCGTCCAGGAGTCCTTGTCGCGCTTCTCCGCCGGGATGGAGCTGAGGTCGTAGACGACCTCCTCGGAGCGGCCGTCCTTGAGCTTCTCGGCGGCGACCCGCTTCAGCTCCGTCACGTCGGCCTGGGAGGGCGTCGGGACGGGCCGGGTCGCGCGCCTGACCTCCTCGAAGAGCTTGACGAAGTCGGGGGAGTAGAACTCCGGGACGATCTCGAGGTCCGGGTCGTCCTGCACGGCCTTGCGCACGGCGTCCCGAGAGGCCTTCACGTCCTTGGTGACGAACCAGTAGTACGCGGACTGGACGCCCATCTTCCCGCGCTTGGTGCTGTCCGGAGCCGCGGCCGCCGCGTCCTGGAACTTCAGGGCCGCGTCCTTGTAGCGCTGCGCCTTGACCGCGGCCCGGGCCTCCCGCTCCAGTGTCTCGAACGCTTCCTGAGCCCGCACGGAAGCCGTCGGAACGGCGAGAGACAGGGCGAGACCGAGCAGAGTGGAGCGGAAGGCGAAGCGCATGGGCCGGATTCTACCGGCCGGAGGGCTACTGGACCCTGGCCGGCGGGGCGGCGCCGCCGTCGCTGCGCTTGAGGACGAGCCTGATCGCGGCGACGTCCTGCTCCGGAATCTCGACGTCGACCTCGTACGTCTCGAAGCCGGGGAGGATCGCCTGGAGTCGGTGCTTGCCAGCGCGGAACAGCTTCTTCACCGGCGCCCTGCCGATGGCGTTGCCGTCGAGGAAGAGCTCGGCGTCGCGCGCCTCGTAGTTGATCTGCACCTCGAGCTTCCCGCGCGGCGGGAACTCGGCCTTCACGTGGACCGTCTCCTTCGGCTTCACCTCGAACTCTTGCACCACGCGCGGCACGCCCTCGGCGTCGAAGAAGGCCCGATGGCGGCCGGGCTTGAGACCCGAGACCCGCATCTCGGGCTGGGTCCCGCCCTTCTTGCGGGCGCCGTCGAGCGTCAGCTCGGCGTAGTAGTTGGAGGAGAAGATCGCGATACCGGTCTCGGCCGCGGCGGTGGCGGGAGCGGCGGTGGGTCTGGTCTCGGGGACCGCCGTCGGTACGGGGACCGCCGTGGGCGCCGGAGGCGTCTGAGCGCCGGTGGCGGGCGCGGGGACCGTAGCGGCCGGCGCCGGGACCGTCGGTCGGGCTTCGGCCGTCGAGGGGGGCGGAACGGTCGGGACTGGCTCCCCGGCGGGCCTGTCCTTCCGGAGGACGAGGAAGTAGAACGCCCCCCCTCCCACGGCGAGGACCAGGAGAAGCGCCGCCAGGAACACCTTGAGCGCGCCGCCGTCGTCGGCGGGCTTGTCCGGCTCGGTGCTCCGGATGTCCGAAACGAGGCTGTCCTCCTGACGGATCCGCATCTGGGCCAGCGACGAGGTGTTCCCCTGAACGCCGCCGGCCCGGATGGAGGACGTAGCCGGCCTCATCTCGGTCGAGGCGATCGCGCGGCTCTGGGTGGGCGCGGGAACCGAGGTGGACGAGGTCGACCGGCTGAAGCCGCCGGTGGGCGTGGCCACGGTGGCGTCGTATTCACCCGCGGACACGGGGAGCGACGTGCCCGACGGCGGCGGCGCCGGCGCGAGCTGATCCATGATCTGCTTCAGCTCGTCGCGCAGCTCGTAGCACGAGGCCTGCCGCTTCGTCATGTTCTTCTCGAGCGCACGCATCACGAGGGCGCTGAGAGCGGGCGGGACGTTCGGGTCCATCTCCTGGGGCGGGGGCGGGTTCTCGTTCAGGATCTTGTACAAGACCGTCGAGATGTGATCGCCGGTGAACGGCTTCTGGAAAGTCAGGAACTCGTAGGCGAGGACCCCGAGCGAGAAGATGTCGGTGCGGGCGTCCACGGGCTCGCCCCGGATCTGCTCGGGGGCCAGGTACGACGCCGTGCCGAGCGTGATGCCGGTCTGGGTGAGGGTGGACTGGGAGACCATCGACTTGGCGATGCCGAAGTCCATGATCTTGACGGTCCCGTCCTCGAGGATCCGGATGTTCGACGGCTTGATGTCGCGGTGGACGATCCCGTTCTGGTGGGCGAAGCCCAGGCCGTCGGTGATGTCGATCAGGATCCGCACCTTGTGGGCGAGGGGAGCCTGGTCCTTGCGCTTGATCTGCTTGTCCAGGTCCTCGCCGGTCAGGAACTCCTGGACGATGTACGGAACGCCCTCGTCCGTGACCCCGAAGTCGTAGATCGTGGTGATGTTACGGTGCTGGAGGTTCCCCGCGAACTCCGCCTCGCGGAAGAACCGCTTCTTGATCTCGTCCTCGTCGCTCTGGCACGTCTTGATCGCGACGTTCCGCTTGATGAACGGATCACGTCCCTTGTAGACGGAGCCAAATCCGCCCACGCCAATCTTTTCGACGATCTGGTACTTGCCGACCTGCGTGAGCATCAATGACAGGCAAGCGTAGCACGCCCCGGCGTTTATGATCTCCCCTCGTGAAGAGGAGTCCCCGCTCGGCAAGCCGGCTCCTCGCGGGGTTCCTGATCCTGGGGAGCGGCGCATGTCGCGACGAGGCCTCGCCTCGAGCGCAGGCGGGCTCCGGCCCGTCGACCCCGGCCGCCTCGATGGCCCCCCGCCCCCCCGACCCTCAGCCGTACCAGCCCCCGAAGGACGGCCGGGTGACACCGCGCCAGCTGGACCAGTACGTGGCAGTACGGGACCGGATCCGGATCGCTCTGCGTCAGGCACCGCCTCCGGGAGGGCGGAAGAACGACCTGGACGCCGCTGGCCTGGAGTCGCGAGCCGCCGCCGAGGCCGCCGTCCCGCTCGAGGAGTACCTGTGGGTGAGGGAGAAGGTCCTCGAGGCAGACGCCGCCGCGGCCTCGGTGAAGCAGAACGCCGATCTGATCGCCATGCTGGAGAAGACGGTGGGGGAGCTGAGGGAGCGCAGGGCGAAGGCCACGGACGAGGGCTCGTCGAAGCTGATCGCCGAGCAGCTCGCCAGCTTCGAGGACGAGCTCGGCCGGATCCGCAGGGAGGCCCGGGAGCGGGAGCCCGAGGCCGTGAGAGCCAACCTGAGACTGCTCGAGGGCTCCCGCGGAAGGATCGCTCCGCTCCAGGACGAGATCGACAGGCTCCGCGCCGAACGCGTGACTCCGCGACCGTCGCCGGCCGCGGCACCGTGAGGCGCCGATGAGCCGGGCCGTCTCCCACCTCCTCGACGAAGGCCTGGAGCGGGGGCTCTTCGCGGGAGCGGCGGTCGTGGTGAGCGCTCCGGACGGGATCGTCCTCGAACGGACCGTGGGATCGGCCCGACTGGAGCCTCCGACCGAGCGCACCGACGCGGTCCCGGAGACGCTCTGGGACCTGGCCTCCCTGACGAAGCCGCTCGCGGGAGCCGCGCTCGTCCTGGCGCTCGCCGCCGAGAAGACCCTGGCCCTCGACGACCCGATCCAGCGCTTCGGGGACACCTTCAAGAAGACCCGCTTCCAGGACGTGACGCTCCGGAGTCTCCTCATCCACACGGCTGGCCAGCAGGCGTGGTTCCCGTGCTATGTCCGCGGGGAGGGCCGGGTCGCGTACCGGCGGACGCTCGCTTCTCTCGACGCGGACGGCCCTCCGGGGCGGAAGGTCGTCTACTCGTGCCTCGGGTTCCTGCTCCTGGCCGACGTCGTCGAGCAGGCGGCCAGCCAGTCTCTGGACGTCTTCTTCCGCGACCGGATCGCGGCGCCCCTGGGCCTCGCGGCCGAGCTGCTCTTCGCGCCGGACGGGCCTCCGCTCGCCGCGGCGGCGGGCGGGGAGCGCGACGACGCGACGGAGCGCCGCATGGTGGCGGAGCGGAGGCTCCGCTACCAGGGCTTCCGGTCCGGGGTGGTGAACGGCGTCGTCAACGACGGCAACGCGTACCGCCGGGCCGGTGGGGTCTCCCTGAATGCCGGGCTCTTCGGCACCGCACGCGCCGTGGCGCGGATGGCGCGGGCGTGGCTGGATCGCGATCCCGCTCTGCTTCCGGAGGGCCTCCTCGTCGAGGCGACGCGAAGCCACACGGCCGGCCTCGAGGAAGAGCGGGGCTTCGGATGGCAGATCGCGTCCACCGACGGCTCCCCGGGCGCGCCCCTGGGCGCCGACGCGTACGGGCACACCGGCTTCACCGGAGCGTCGCTGTTCTGCCAGCCCGACGGCGGCCGAGCCTACGTCCTGCTGACGAACCGGCTGCATCCGGACGCCCGCTCCGGCGACATGAACGCCTTTCGGCGCCGTTTCCACGAGGCGGCGCGGACGCTTTAGACTCGCCCGCCGCGGCCCTGGCCGCGCGATCCCCTCCAAGGAGCCTCCATGACGACAGAGATCGTGATCGCCGGCGGGGTACGCACCCCGATGGCGGAGTACAACGGCGCGTTCGCCGAGGTGTCGGCCACCGACCTCGCGGTCGCCGCCTCGACGGAGGCGCTGAAGCGGGCGGGCGTCGCGGCGGCGGACGTCGACCACGTGGCCTTCGGGAACGTGATGCAGACCTCCGCCGACGCGATCTACCTGGCCCGCCACGTCGGGCTGAGGTCCGGAGTGCCCGAGGATCGGCCCGCCCTCACGGTGAATCGCCTCTGCGGCTCCGGATTCGAGGCGATCGTCCAGGCCCGCCGGCTGATCGCGCTGGGTGAAGCCTCGATCGTGCTGGCCGGCGGCACCGAGAACATGAGCCAGGCGCCCCACGTGATCCGCGGCGCGCGCGCCGGCTTCCGGCTGGGGCAGGGGAAGCTGGAGGACTCGCTCATGGCGGCCCTCCTCGACAGCTACACCGGCCTCTACATGGCGCAGACCTCGGACAAGATCGCCCGCCGCCTCGGCATCACGCGCGAGGAGCAGGACGCGTTCGCGGTGGAGAGTCAGCGGCGTGCCGCGGCCGCGTGGGAAACGGGGCGCCTGGCGGAGGAGGTCGTGGCCGTCGAGGTGAAGAAGGGGAAGAAGACCCTCCTCGTCGAGAAGGACGACCACCTCACCCCCGGCACCACGGTCGAGGCGCTCGCGAAGCTGTCGCCCGCCTTCGGCAAGGATGGGATGGTGACCGGCGGGAACGCGTCCGGCATCGTCGACGGCGCCGCCGCGCTGATCGTCACCACGGCGGAGAAGGCCGCGGCGCGCGGGCTGCGCCCGCTGGGGCGGCTCGTGGCCGACGCCGCCGTCGGCTGCGACCCCACGGAGATGGGGATCGGTCCGGTCCCGGCGATCCGGGCCGCGCTCGCGAAGGCCGGGAAGACGCTGGCCGACATGGACCTCGTCGAGGTGAACGAGGCGTTCGCCGGGCAGGTGCTCGGCGTCGCGAAGGAGCTGGCGCTCGACCCGGCGACCCTGAACGTGAACGGCGGCGCCATCGCGCTCGGGCACCCGCTCGGGGCGAGCGGCGCGCGCCTGGTGCTGACGCTGCTGATGGAGCTGCGGCGGCGCGGCAAGACGTGGGGCGTGGCCTCGGCCTGTATCGGGGGCGGCCAAGGCATCGCGATCGTCGTCGAAGCTGCCGCCGCCTGAGGACGAAAGGAAGAGAGATGACGGAGATCAGGAAGGTCGGGGTGCTCGGCGCCGGGCTGATGGGCTCGGGGATCGCCGAGGTCGTGGCGAAGGCGGGCTATGCCGTCGCGGTGCGCGAGGTGAACGACGACCTGGTGGCGAAGGGGCGCAGGAAGATCGAGGGCTCGCTGGGCAAGGCGGTCGAGAAGGGGAAGCTCGAGGCCGCGGCGCGCGACGCGATCGTGGGCCGCCTCACCTACACGACGTCGCTCGAGTCCCTTTCGGACTGCGACCTGATCGTCGAGGCGATCGTCGAGAACCTGGAGCTGAAGCGGCAGACGTTCGGCGCGCTCGACGCCGTCTGCCCGCCGCACACCATCTACTGCTCGAACACCTCGTCGCTGACGGTCACCGAGATGGCGGCGGCGACGAAGCGACCCGACCGGTTCGCCGGTCTCCACTTCTTCAACCCGGTGCCGGTGATGAAGCTGGTGGAGGTGGTGCGCGCGCTCGCCACGTCGGACGAGACCTTCCGGAAGGTGTTCGGGTTCGCGTCGTCTCTCGGCAAGGAGCCGATCGCGGCCCGGGACAACTCCGGCTTCGTGGTGAACCGGCTCCTGGTGCCGTACCTCCTCGACGCGATCCGCGCGTACGAGGAAGGCGTCGGCTCGCTCGACGACATCGACAAGGGGATGCGCCTGGGATGCGCCTATCCGATGGGACCGTTCGAGCTCCTCGACTACGTCGGGCTCGACACCACGATGTTCATCGCCGAGATCATGTTCGCCGAGTACCGGGAGAAGCGTTTCGCCACGCCGCCGCTCCTGAAGCGGATGGTGCTGGCCGGCCGGCTCGGAAAGAAGAGCGGGCGCGGGTTCTACGAGTACGACGAGAAGGGCGCCCGCAAGGGCTGACCCGTAAGGAGACGACGATGCGGATGATCGACCCGATGATCATGGAGTTCGACCGGGAGAGCTCGACCACCCGGAAGGTGCTGGCGAACGTGCCGGGCGACAAGCTCACCTGGAAGCCCCACGAGAAGTCGATGTCGCTGGGCCAGCTCGCCCAGCACATCGCGACCTTGCCGGGCTGGATCGGCGCGACGATCCTCCGGGACGGCTTCGACTTCGCCTCCGGCGCGGGCGACATGGGAAGAGAGCCGGAGAGCACGGAGGGGATCCTCGCCACGTTCGACGCTTCCGTCGCGACCGCGAAGGAGTCGATGGGCCGGCTCGACGACGGGACCGCGATGGGGGCCTGGTCGCTTCGGAGCGGCGAGAAGGTCTTCATGGAGATGCCGCGTATCGCGGTCGTGAGGTCCGTCCTCCTGAACCACTCGTTCCACCATCGCGGGCAGCTCTCCGTCTACCTCCGGCTCCTCGACGTGAAGGTGCCGGCCATCTACGGGCCGAGCGCCGACGACAACCCGTTCGCGTAGGAGGACCTGCCAGATGTCCGTCGTCCTGACCGAGCTGTCGGATCGCGTCCTCACCGTCACGGTGAACCGCCCGGAGAAGCTGAACGCCCTGAACCCCGAGGTGATCGAGGGCCTCCGCGCGGCGTTCCACGAGGCCAAGGGGAACCCCGACGTGGGGGCTCTCGTCGTGACCGGGGCCGGCGAGAAGGCCTTCGTCGCCGGTGCGGACATCGCCACGTTCCGCACGCTCGACCCGATCACGGCGCGCGACTACGCGCGCCGCGGTCAGGTCGTCTTCGACCTGCTGGAGTCGATGGGGAAGCCGTCGATCGCCGCGATCAACGGCTTCGCGCTGGGCGGCGGGTGCGAGCTCGCGATGGCGTGCACGATGCGCGTGGCGCTTCGTACCGCGAGGCTCGGCCAGCCCGAGGTGAGCCTCGGCCTCATCCCGGGCTACGCGGGGACCCAACGTCTCGCCCGGCTCGTCGGCAAGGGGCGTGCGCTCGAGCTGATCCTCACCGGCGACCCGATCAACGCCGAGGAGGCGCACCGGATCGGCCTCGTGAACCGCCTCGTGGACGCGGACGTGGCCGGCGCCGCGCGCGAGCTCGCGAGGAAGGTCCTGGGCAAGGCGCCGGTCGCGGTACGCCACGCCCTCGAGGCCGTGAACCACGGCCTCGAGATGCCGTTCGACCAGGCCGAGCTGTTCGAGGCGACGCTCTTCGGGCTCTGCGTGGCGACCGAGGACATGAAGGAGGGCGTCGCGGCCTTCCTGGAGAAGCGGCCGGCCAGGTTCCAGGGGAAGTGACCTCCCGGTGAGCGACCCCGTCCGGCCGGCGGAGGTCGAGGAGACCCACCCGCTGCCCGAGGGCCTGCCGGACCTGCTCCGGCAGGCCCAGGCCTCGGGCGGCGAGCGCCGGGGCCGCTTCCAGCTGATCTCCCTCCTGGGCCAGGGCGGCATGGGCGAGGTGT
Organism: uncultured Holophagales bacterium; assembly: GCA_964384675.1. Lineage (GTDB taxonomy): Bacteria > Acidobacteriota > Thermoanaerobaculia > UBA5066 > UBA5066 > CAYLNK01. The sequence continues at coordinate 7,927 of CAYLNK010000242.1, forward strand.
ACAAGGCGTACGACCCGCTCCTGGACCGCTTCATCGCGCTGAAGATCCTCCGCGGGCACGGCACCGCGCTGCTCCTGCGGGAAGCCCGCGCGCAGGCGCGGGTGGAGCACGAGCTGATCTGCAAGGTGTACGAGGTGGGCGAGCTCGAGGGTGGGCCGTACATCGCGATGCGCTTCGTCGACGGCCCCCCGCTCGACGTGGCCACGAAGGGAATGCCCGTCGAGACCCGGGTGCGGCTCTTCCGGAAGGTCGCGGGCGCGCTCCACGAGGCGCATCGCGAGGGGCTCGTCCACCGGGACGTGAAGCCGAGCAACATCCTCGTGGAGACGCTGGACGACGGGACGTTCCGCCCGATCATCGTGGACTTCGGGCTCGCGCTCGACCAGGACGCGTCCCGTTCGGTCACCCGTAGCGCCGTCGGCACACCCGCGTACATGGCCCCGGAGCAGGCGCAGGGGCAGACGGCGCGCATCGACCGCCGGACGGACGTCTACTCGCTGGGCGTCACGATGTGGGAGGCCCTCGCCGAGGAGCTGATGATCGACGGGGCCTCGGTCGCCGCCGTCCTGATGAAGGTCGTCAACGACGATCCGGTGCCGCTCCGGGAGCGGCGGCCCGAGATTCCCGTCGACCTCGCGACGATCGTCATGAAGTGCCTGGAGAAGGAGCCGGAGCGCCGCTACGACTCGGCACGCGCCTTGGCCGACGACCTCGGGCGTTTTCTCGACGGCGATCCGATCGCGGCGCGGCCCGTCTCACGCGTCGAGCGCCTGGCGCGGCGGGCGCGGAAGAACCGGGCCGTGACGGCGGCGCTCGGCGTCGCCGTGCTCTCGACGATCGTGTTCGGGGGCGCCGCGATGCGGACGTCACTGATGAGCGCCCGGCGCCAGGCCGCCGCCCAGGAGCTGGGCCAGTCGGTCCAGCGCATGGAGTGGACGCTCCGGCAGGCATACCTCCTGCCCCGGCACGACATCCGTCCCGCGCGGCAGAAGGTGCGCGAGGAGATGCGCCGGATGGAGCTGGAGATCGGGCGGCGCGGCTCGCTCGCCGCCGGGCCCGGCGCCTTCGCGCTCGCCCGCGGACACCTCGCGCTGGGCCACCCGGAAGAGGCGCGCGAAGCCCTGGAGAAGGCGCTCGCCAACGGGTACAGGACCCCCGAGGTGGAGTCGACGCTCGGGCGGACGCTCCTCGAGCTGTACCAGCGCGAGCTGCGCCGAGCCGACCAGCTCCCGACGCCGGAGGCGCGCGTGGAGCGCCGGGACCGGATCGCACGCGACCTCAAGGAGCCGGCTCTCGCGCACCTGAGGGCCAGTCGCGACAGCGAGGGGACCGCGCTCCTGGAAGGCCTGATCGCGTTCCTCGAGGAGCGCTTCGACCTGGCCCGCGAGAAGGCGCGCGAGGTGTACGGGAAGGACCCCGCCCAGTACGAGGCCCTGAAGCTCGCGGGGGAGACCGAGGTCGTCCGCGGGAGAAAGGCGCAGCAGGGCGGCGACTACGAGACGGCCCTGGCCGCGTACGACGCGGCGGGGCGGGCCTTCCGCGAGGCGGGCGACGTCGCCCGGAGCGATCCGAGGGTCTTCATCTCCGAATGCGACCGGCTCGTCTTCCGGATGGAGGTCGACCTGCGTCTCGGCCGGGACGAGGTGCCCTCGTACGAGGCGGCCCGCGCCGCCTGCCGGACCGCGCTGGCGGTGGATCCGGAGATGGGGCGCGCTCACACGTTGCTGTGCCGGCTCGAGTGGCACGAGGCCGATGCCCTGGCCGGGCGAGGCGCCGACGAGAGCGCGGCGATCGCGGCCTCCGTGGAGGCGGGGCAGCGCGCCGTCTCGATCGACGCGAGGGACGCCAGCGCCTGGGCGAACCTCGGGATCGCGTTCTGGAGCCAGGGCGAGGCGGAGGCCCGGCACGGACGCGACGCCCGGCCGTCGCTGCGGCAGGCCGCGCAGGCCCTCTCGACCGCCGAGAAGCTCGAGCCCACCGGATCGAACCTGATGGACCTGGGGAGCGTGTTCCTGGAGATCGGGCGCGCTGAGCAGAAGGCGGGCGACGACCCGACCCCCTCCTTCGACTCGGCCGAGGAGACGTACGCCTCGGCGCTCCTCAGGATGCCGCGCGAGTCACGTCTCCACAGCAACATGGGGAACATCTCGAGCCTCCGTGCCGCACACCTCGTCTCGAAGGGCGCGGACCCGATCCCGGCCCTGGAGCAGGCGATCGGCCACTACGGCAAGGCGATCGAGCTGAACCCCCGGAACCCGATCGCCCTCTTCAACCTCGGGGAGACGCTCCTGGAGCGGGGGCGCCGGGAGGCCCTTTCGGGACGGGACCCGGAGCCGTACCTGGCCCGCGCGCTCGAGAGCGACCGAAAGGCGCTGGAGGTCAACCCGCGCCTCGCGGTGGCGCACGGCGCCATCGCCGCGGTCCACCTGGTCCGGGCCGAGCGGGCCGCCGACCCGGGCCCCTCGCTCGCCGAGGCGCCATGCCGGTCGCCAACCACGATCTCGGGCCGCCGCCCCGGCCGGTGGGCAAAGGCATCCATTGCCTCGCGCGGCATCGAATGAACGTCGATCAGGATCGCCCGGCCGAAGAGCGACAGGCTTTCGTCCATGAGCCGCCGGAGCCGGTCGTGGTAGGGATGCCACCCGGTCGCGAGCCGGTGGAGCGCCTCGGAAGGGGAAATCTTGCCCGACCGGATCGCGCGCCCGGCCGCGGAGTCACTGCCAGGTGTCGCGCGAGGTCA